>JBGUOX010000126.1:0-51981 GCA_045129995.1 Ruminococcus sp.
TAGCGGATTTACGCAGCCTCCTTTAGAAATAAATCTACTCCTAAACGATTGCCAAGCGTTCTGTTCCAGAGTTTCTTGATGTTAAACGCAAACGCAAGCAAGAAAAATTGCGTTTCGGTCTTTTCTTTGCTGCGTACAAAAAAACGTCTGAAATCGCGGTTCTGCTTTAAAACTCCGAAAGCGCCCTCAACTTGAATAGAGCGATTTTGCCGCAATATATTTCCTTCATCGGTCGTAATGCGTTCGGTCGCTTCCGACTTTTGCCTTGCCATCGTTTTTGAAAATCCGACCTTGCGGTTCTCGTACTTGCCCTTGTAGCACTTTTCGCGGTGAGAGCAACCCTCGCAACTCTCACAAATGTAATAGCTCTTTACTGTTTCGTAGCCGTTTTCTGTTTTACGCTTGCTGTCGTACGCATGATTCAGTTTCTTTCCGTTGGGACAGATGAAAAAATCACCGATTTCGTCATAGCTGAGATTCTCAACTCGGTAAATATTCTGCTTGTATTTGCGCATTTTACGGATTTCGTAGTCGGCGGGCTTGATGTAGGCGTTTTGACCGTTCTTCTCCAGATATGTATAGTTTTCCTCGCTGGCGTAACCTGCGTCAGCAATGATGTTGTCGTATTTTCTTCCGGTATTCTTTCTCAGTCTTTCCAAAAACGGAATCAGTGTGGTTGTATCTGTCGGATTAGGAAAAAGACTTACACCGACAATATACTCGCTCTCAACGCCGATCTGAATATTGTATGCCGGTTTGAGTTGACCGTTCCGCATATGATCCTCTTTCATCCGCATAAAGGTCGCGTCAAGGTCGGTTTTGGAATAGCTTTTCCGATTGCCGAGTATCGTTAAGTTTTCGTGGTATCGGTTGATTCTTTCAAGATACTCATAAATGCGGTCATAATCTCTCTGCAATTCCGTTTTGCGCGTACCTTTGCCGTAAACAAATTTAATTCTGAGCAGATTCTTCGTTGTCAACAGAAACTCTGCGACATCTGTTAATGAAGCCGTTTCGGACAATCCGTATTTCTGACAAAGCTCAGGCAATTCGCTGTTGATTTTTGCGTTGAGCTTCTGCAAATTCTTTTCTACTGACTTCGCCCAGACAAATGTGTAACGGTTAGCGTTCGCCTCAATTTTCGTGCCGTCAATGAAAATGTTGCGGAACTGAATCTCACCAAGCTCATGTAGCTTTTCGATGAACTGAAAGAACAAGTCCTCAATGACATTGGTAAGCCTTTCGTTTTGAAAACGTGCAAACGTTGAATGGTCAGGCGTCGGCTGACCTTGCAGCAGCCACATAAATCGGATGTCAGTTTTGCAGGCGTTTTCAATTGCCCGGCTTGAATAAATGCCATTCATATATGCGAATACGAGAATCTCAAAAAGAACAACTGGGTCAATCATGCGCCAGTGCCGAAGGTATTCATCATACAATCGTGTGTAGTCCAAAGTATCACATATTTCCGTCAGTTTCCACACCGGATCGTTCTTGTTGATTATTATTTCAAAATTTAACGGCAAAACCAGTTGATTTCTTAATACTTTCATTGTATAATTAACCTGCTTTCTGTGTGGTTTTCTTAGCAATTAAATTATACTACGAAAGCACTGACCGGGCAACCCTTTCGGGCTACCCGGTCTTTTTCTTTGTTGGAGCTTAATGCGACAGCCCCACTGTTTTTATTTAGGAAAACTCCTTTGGAAAAATATGTTTTCCCAAAGGCATAACGCTTATTTAAAGATACTGTTTGCAAAGCGTTTTCTCGCTTGACACAAATCGAAAAAATGGTATAATGTTATAAAATATTGTAATTTTAAAAAGCGCAGCTATCGGCAATCCAAACAGAAAAAATGAGTTGTTGAGAAGGGATAAATATGAGTATAAAGAGCTTGCTTCGAGTCGATGAGTTTGGTTTCGAAAAATATTTGAAAATAAGAAAAAAGTATGAAAAATCACACGGAATAATGAAACAGCTGCACAAGAACAGCTGGCGCAGGCTGATGAGGCGTTTTAATGCCGGTATCCCTTTAGAGCTTTCCATTGATAAATCAGTATGTTTTCCTCACGGAATAAGCGGAATATATATATCCAAGGGAGCAAGCATCGGAAAAAACTGCGTAATTTTTCAGCAGGTAACGATCGGGTCCAACACATTATCCGATTCAAAAAATGCGGGCGCTCCGGTCATCAAGGATAATTGTTATATAGGAGCCGGCGCAAAAATAATCGGCGGCGTGTGTATCGGAGAATCCGTAAGAATAGGAGCTAATTGCGTAGTAGTATCCGATGTTCCGAAATATAGTACAGTTGTGTTGTCAAATCCCGTTGTAATTACTCATAATAAAGAACGTGACAATAGCTTCCGCTTCTGGGAATAGACAATACTGCCAAAACCCATACGCCTCTCCATCCGATCCGTAAAAATCAATACCAAACAACAAAGACCATCGCCCGCGCGATGGTCTTTTGATTTACAAAGCATTGCCTCTGTCACAATAACGGCTGGTCAAATTCATACAGCGCCTCATTCACAAGGAACTTGTCGTAAATGCCGTGCAAAATAAAATACTCAACAATAATGTCAGCCTTGTTGCTGTGCGACAGCGCGTACCCTGCCTTGCGCAGCAGCTCGTTCGTTTCGTCCGGCGACAACTCCAGCGCCAGCGCAAAGGAGATCACCGTCTGCTTGCCCGGGCGGTAATCGCTGCGGCTGCGGATCTTGGAAAACAGCTTGCGGTCGATCTGCGCTTTTTTATAGCATTGCGCGTCTGTCATATGCTTTTCGTCGATTTTTCGCAGCAGCATCTCCGAAAAGCTCTCGTCAAGCTGTTCCAGCGCTTCGCCCAAGCCCATCGGCGCGGCGGCTGCTTCAAGGGTTATCGGCGCAGCGGCTGACTCAAAGTTTTCCGACGCTCCCAAAGCGCCTGCATACGGTTCATCCGAACGCGCCTTGCGCGGCGCGGCGTTAAAAGCGGCGGATCTGCGTTCCGGCGCCGCGTCCTCTACCGCAATTGCCGTTTCTTCAGGCAAAAAGCGGTCGATATATTTTGTCAGATCAATTAAAGTTGCGGCGCTCAATTGACGGCGCTTACCAAACAGCATATGTACACCCCGATCCCGTCAGCTTCTCATTTCATTCTATCATATTCCTTCACGGTATGCCAGCCAAAAATCCGCGCCGACTTTTGGTTGTTTTCACCAAAGCCGGCGCGGATAAAATGCTGCGGCTAAAAACTGATGCTGCTGCCGTCCATATGGTAAACTCCTACGTTCAGGTGCACCGGGACAGCCTGCGCTATTCTATTGTTGATCAGGCTTTTCTGACCTTCGCTCAGGCGGTCGTTGATATAAATCGCAATGCGTTGCCGTGAGGGGAGTTCCGAAATTCTAAAATCAACCAAACCGCAATCGCTCAGGTATTGTTCAAACCCGGCGGCAGTCGCGTCGGCGTTGTCGGCAAGCTCGCTGCCGATAAGCAGCCTGCGGCGCTCCGCGACGGAAAGCGTCTCTTTTTCGCGCTCAATAAACCGTTCGCGCTCGCTCAAGCCGTAGCTTTCTGCGGTGGGTATAAAGCCTTCGCGCTCCATCTCATCCAGCATCGAAAGCAGCGGATCAATGCCCTCGGCATATGCCTTAAGCTCGCTGTCCGGCACGCTTCCTTCTGTCAGACTGTAGATCCCGAGCGGACGAAGCTTTTCCGCCATTGATCCATACGCCGTCACTATATCACCTCTATCGAAACATCGCCTGTCACAAAGCAGCTCGAACCCGACGCCGTCTGGTTTCTCATGCTCACATCGAACTCATAGTTTTCAATGCAGCCGGTGTCCATCAAATATTTGCCCAGCTGCGACAAGTACACCTTGCCGCCGACAGGCAAGCCCGAGATGTAATGCTCAAAGGCGTCAGTGCATTTTTCAATGACCTCGTTCTCTTCAAAGCCTGCACGGGCACGCACAACAACATCCAAATCATACGAGGTGTTTGTCGCCTGTGCCACCAGCACATCGACATTAAGCTCACGCGCTTCGTTCATAACAAGCTGCACCTCGGCAAGCTTTTCGATCGAAACATTGTCGTCCGTTCCGCAAACATACACATTCACCGTTCCCGCTCCTCTCAGCTTCGGCACAACGCCTGCTTTTGTGATCCCGTCCACCGAGGTCGCCAGCGCAATATAATAGGCGGCGTTCATACCGTTCGGACGCGCTGCATAGCTGTCGCGCACCCTTTCTCTCAGCGAGGTATCGCTCTCCTCGTCAGCTCCGCCCTGAAAGGCAGCCGGATTATACACACGGTCTATCTCCGACGGCACGTTGATCGGATAACACGCCGTACCCACGTCAACATTGCCGCGGTATCCTGCCGATTCGGCTTCCGCCGGGACCTCCACCGAAAAAGTATCGACCGGCAGCACGCTGTCCTCGGTGGTATACACCGTAACCGGCGCGTCGCCCTCTGCGGCGACCGCCGTGCCTCGCGGTATCACTACCGGCACATCCTTTACCTCGTTCACGCGAAAAACAACGCTTCCGCGCGCCTTAGTCGCCGCAAAGCGTGTCAAGCCGCGCTGTTCGGCAAAATAGTCCAAAAATCTGCCTTCCGCCGTTGCGGGGGAAAGCTGGCGCTGTAACCACGCAAAGCTCGTCTGCATCGAGTACAGCTCGCCTGCCAGCACCCTCAAGCGAATCGCAATATCGCTTGCCTCATCAAACTCCGCTCCGCGTTCCGCTATGTATTTATCCTTCATTCTTTGATATATTTCTTCATATGCTTCCATAATGCCGCACCTTCGTTTCACGGCTTTCACCGTCAATTGTAATCGTCACCGCCGTTGCGTCATCGGTCATTCCGGTCACGCGCACGGCGGTGTTTGGATACGCCGCAAGCGCTTCGCCCAGGATCAGCTCTCGCTTGCCGGCATTCCCTTCGCCGCCGGGCAAGGCGCCCAGCTCGCGGTTGTAAACAAAGCTTCCCTTCGGCACCGTCATACACAGCACCGCTCTCTGAAACATAGCGTCCTTGCCGTTTATGACGGAAAACCTGCCGGTGCCGTCTGTCACAACGTCGCCGTTTTGGATTTTAATATCGATCATTGTCAAAACTCCCTGCCGTTTATTATTACCCTGCCGTCGTTCTTCAGCACGACAGACGCGCCGCCCTTGGAGTAGAGCATCACTTCGCCTTCTTCAAGACCTTCGCCGCTTGACAGCACGCCCAAGCCTGCCTCGCCGTCCTCCAGCGGCAGCACGACCGCGCGTTCGCCTGCCGGCGGCACGCTTACCAATCCGTAGGGAAAGCACAGCTCCAGCTCCTTGTGTTCGCCTGAAGCCGCCACAGCGGTGCCGTTTATGCTTCCGGCGCTCAGCTCGCCCTTGACGGCGTTGGGGAAGGAGAGGGAGTTATTCGTTATGTAACGCGTCAGCCACATCAAATCTCTCCTTTTTCAAAGTAATTTCACTTATTTCGCCTTTGCGGTCAGTCGTCACCCTGACCTTTGCAACCGTCAGTCCGTTTGTTTCTCCAAGCCTGCTGTCGCGCAGCACCGCGCTTTTGCCCGGCATTTCCGCGTGGCATCCAATACACCGCAGCGTCACAACATAGCTGTCGCGGTTGCTGTTTTCAAGCATTTTTTCGGCGGTGCTCACCGTGGCGTTGTCGGCTGCGGCGTTGACAAACCTCACACGGCTAATGCTTTTTGCCGCGGGATTTGTGTTTTTCAGCGAGGCGCGGTATGTGTTCTTCTGACGAAATTTCAGCCTGACCTCCGACAAAAGCCGGTGCCGTCGCCGGGCTTCCTTAAGCCAAAAGTACACAGTCCCCTCGCCGGTGTCCGAAAAAACCTCGGGCTCCTCAAGGCTCTGCCGCGGCAGACAAACCGTGCCGTCGGGATTCACGCGCGGCAGGCGCTGAAAGCGGTTCAAAAAGAAGCCGCGCAGCACCTGCCAGTGCGTCATGCCCTTGCCGACAGCAAGCATTCCGGAATACGGCACATCGTCCTTGCTGTCAAATCTAAGTCCAAACGGCGCAAGATGGCGGCGCTCAATCAAGCCCATTGTAGGGTTGCGGTATGTTTGCGGCTCCGCCTCGTTGTCCAAAAGCGAGGCGGCGCGCGAACGCGCGTCCAGCTTTAAAATCACGCCCATACCGCGCTTGACGCACGAAATAGTGTCAAGCTGACCGCTGAAAACAAGCTTGTCCGCGCAGTACGCCTCTATTTTGTCGGCGTGTGCGCGAATACGCTCGTCAAAGGGGCAGGTAAGCGTCAAACTGTCGGCAGGCACATCTGCGTCCACGTCCAGCACACACGTCAGCACATTGTCAAGCGCCTGCGCCTCTCCGTCGTCAAAAACGATCCGGTAACTCAGCACAGCGCCACCTCCTTTCCCTCCAGCACGTCATCGGGACGTCTTACAAATGGATTCAGCGCGATCAAACGGTCGATCACAATGCCAAAGCGGTACGAAACGTCCCACAGCGTTTCGCCGCTGCCGCACATATACGCCGTCGGCTTGTCCTCGCGGTTTTTCTCCATCACTTCGCGGAACACAAAGCGATAGGTCAGCACATCGGGCTTCGGGTATCCTTTAATGCTCAGGCTTTCAAACACCGCCGTCATCGTGCCCAGCTTCGGGATCGCCAAAACACCGCAGCCGCCGCTTTTCATCAGCGCGAACAGCCGCGCGAACTGCTCGGCGCAGTCGTCGCCGTACAGCTCGCCTTCGCCGCGCACGACAGTGCATTTTCGTCCGGTGTTCTGTATGTATGACTTGCCGTAGGGCGCCTGTAATTCATTCACGCTTTGTTCGCAGGAAAACGAGATCTCACGCGGATTATGGTGCCATTCCACGCCCTTAAAGCGCATCGGAACCAAATTCATCGCCACTTCGCCTCCTCTTCCTCCGGAAGCGCGCGGCTGTAGCGAATACTTTCCAGCTCCAGCTGTTCGCTAAGCGCCTCATAATCATCGTTTGCCGTCACTTCCTCGGCAAGCGAATACAATAATTCATTCAAACAATACGCTCCTTTCTCCGGCGGCGATCACAGCGCGGTATTCCGCAGCGCCTTCGGCTTCGTCAACGCGCTCCAGCCGTTCCACCGTGCAAAGGGTGTAAATCTCGGTCTGCTCGCCGTCGGTGACGCTAATGCTGTTTACGGGATTTTCAAACACGCACACGCCGAGGCAATGCAAAGAAAAATCAAGCGCGTACTGCCTGCTTTCCGTTTTTGCCACCGGCTTGTCCGTTAAAAACTGATAAATGCCCTCTCCCTTGCAAACGGTTGTGCGGCGCAGCGATCTAACGCCGCCCAAAATCTCGCCGTTCACGGCGATTTCCAAATCGCCGCCGCTGTTAAACCGAAATGACATTCTATCCCTCCTCACACAGGCAAAACGCGATGGTCAAATCGACCTTGCGAAAAATCGCGTTGGTGTCCGGGTCAAACTCGATCGACGAAGCGGACGCGGCGGTGATAATCCTCTCCTCGTCCGCCTCCTTCAATCCCTCCAGCAGCTCGCTCACGGCTTCCGACAATCCGCTTCCGTTTTCGCTCTGCGGCGCGTACACACGGATCTCCACGTGCGCCGAATACGCTTCGCCGCGAACCGAGGAAGTCAAATACCCTCCGATATACCCTTTCTCGCGTGAGGTTTCAACAATGCAAACGACCGCCAGCAACCCGCGCACCGGCGTTTCGACCTCCGCGTTTGCGTATTCGCGCACAAAGCGTATCCCTGCCATAGCGTCCTGATGCTTAAGCCTGACAACCAACGCGTCAATCTGTCGCTGTATCCGGTCCATAATCATCCTCCAGTTCCTCGCCGTAGGGCACCAAAATCGCCCACTCATAAACAGGTGTGTCCTTAACATAGTAAGTTTCGCACCTTTTTACAATATACTTGTTGCCGTGTGTTTCTATGACAGATTCGTTTTCAACCAACGGATGCGATGCTTTTCCGACGTAAAGATACTTTTCCTTGCGCAAATATCCCAGCGGATGATACTCGCCGCCGATATATATCCTGTTGCGGTAGCGCAGCGGTTCCAAAAACGCGCGCGTCTGAACACAGCTTCCGGCGTGCGTAATGGTCACGCCGGATCCAAATCTTCCTATCTCTCTGTCCACACAACTCAGTAAGCTCATTCAATCACCCTGCCAAATAAAAATCCTTCCGTGCCGATCAGGTCGGCGTTTTGTGCCGCCAGTTCTTCCCAAAGCTTCTTTGCGCGCGCCTGCCTGTCGGCGGATGACGTCAATCTGACGTCACCCGCGACAAACTGGGTCAAATCATCGTCGCCGCATATCGTGAACAGCTTAAGCGCGTAAGCCGCCGCAAGCGCTTCAAGGCGTCTTGTCTGCGCCTCGTCAGGCTCGCTTTGCAAACAGCGCTGCTGCACATAATCCAGGGCGTCCTCTGTCAGCGCCTGCCACCTGAACATTTCCTTGCTGTCAATTCCCGCCAGCGCCAAAAAGCGCGCGCGCACGTTTTCAATGTTCAAGCACAGCCCTCCTTAAGACAAGGTCTTTGCCGCTTCGGTAAAGATTTTCGAGAAGCCTGCGGTGCAGGTGATCGCCGCGCGTTCCAGCTGACGGTCGATCAATTTGTCATAATCGGTCATCACGCCGCCTGCCTGGACCATCTCCAAAGCGCAGTTTTTGTCAAGACCGATGATCTTTCCCGCGGTCATCTCCGGCGCGTGCAGCAGCGCGGCGCCAAGGGGCGTCACCATCTTGCCGGTGCCCTGAAAATCCAGTCCGGCGTTCGCGTCCTGCATCTGCGGCATCGCCAAGATCTGCTGCATCTGCGCGGTGGGCGCCAAAATAGTGTTAAGCTCATAGGGGCTAAGGTTTGCCCAAAGCTTCACCAAATCGTCATAGCTCAGGCTGCCGCTTGTCGTTGCGCTGATGTTCTCCGCGGCGTTGTTGTTGCCGTCGCCGTTGCACAGCACGTCGATCGCGTCCTTAAGCTGAGCGCGCGCGATGTACGCGCCGATCTGATTAAGGGTAACGGTAAAAAGGTCAAGGCGCTGAAAGCGCAGCGCTTCATAAGAAGCGACCAACATTCTGCCGCGCTTGTGCAGCTTCACAAGGTTTTCGCGTGTTTTAACGGCGGTTTGCGGAATCGCCGCGCCTTCGCTCACGACCTTAAGCGACTTGTCGTCCTCCGAAGGCGCGGACACGATGCTGCGGTAGTCCATGCCGTCGATCTCGGTCACCGTTGCCACCAGGTTCGGCAGAATATCCGCGCGCTCCATTCCCTGACGCACCGCGCGGCTGACATATTCGGGAAAAAGCGCCGCCGAATTTGAGGTCTGGAAGAACTTCTCAACGCAGTCGCTCGCCTTGCCGCTTACCTTGATGTCAAAACGCTTCAGCTGACGCGAAAACGCGTCAAGCCCTTCCAGCGCCGTTCCGGCATAGTTTTCGCTGGGATCAAGCTTTTCCAGCGCGGCGGTCAAACCGCCCTTTATGCCGTACATACCCTTCTCAATAGTAATATTCTCAAAAGATGCCATAATTATTTACCTCCTCAAATTAAAGAATAAATCCGATTTCATTTGCGGTAGAATCGACAACCAGCAGCTCCCTGCCGCCGGAGTTTACCGCCACATCGCCCTGAGAGCCCGCTGCGAGCTTTCTGTAGCCCGCGTCGATCTTTGCAAGCGCGGGCATCCTGACATAACCTGCAAGCTGCACAGCGGCAAAGCCGTCGCGCAGACCGACGCAAACGCCGCAAAACGCCTCGTTGCTGCCGCACTTGCCCACAGTACCGTCGCCGGTGATCTTCACGGGAACGCCTGCTTCTGTCAGGCTGTTGTCCGCAATAAAGGTTGCAACATTTTCTCCGAAACCGTTAAAATTAATCTCCATAAAAAATACCTCCGTTAAATTGTAAACTGACCGAACGCTTCGGTTTGTTTCTTTGACTGCCTGCTGATCAGCTGCGGCACAGGCGCGAACTCCTGATGCTTTTGCTTTTCAAAGGCGGACTTTATTTCCTTCAATTGGCTGATATTCAGCGATTTTGCCACACATTCCATCGTCTCGCGGGAAATCTCGGGCTGCACTGCGGCGGAAAGCCGCAGCACCTCTGCCGTCAGGCTTTCGCGGTAAAACACGCCGTCTTTTGCCGATTGCTTCAGTCCGGCGATATAATCGCTCAGCTTTCTGCAATCCTTCTCGGAAAGCAGCGCTCCGTTGCCTTCCGCCAGCTTTTTAATGATTTGCTCCATTTTTTCTTCCTTTCTTTTTGCATACTTCACCACGCCTGCTTCCTTTTGCGCAGGCACGGCAACAAAGCTCCATTCATACGCGTCCAGCGGCTTTTGCAGTTCGCCGCAGCAAAGCTTGCCGTTGTACAGTTCGCCCTTTTGGTGAACGCACATCGAAAACTCCTCGCCGCAAATACTGCATACGGTGCGCTCTACCGCGCACCCCACGCTGACCTCCTTGATCATACCGCTGTCGATCGCTTCAATAAGTATGCGGTTTCCCTCGGTTTTAGGCATATAAGCACGCGCCGTCAGCCGAAAATATTCGTCGCCGGTCGCTGTCATGCGACCGGGCACGCTTTCAACGCGGCAGGAAAAGATCCGCGCCATCTGATTCTTGGCGCTCGGATCGTGGTCAAGAATGCCTGTCTTTCCCACAAACAGCTTTTCAAGCTCAAACAGCGATTCCACAGTAAAGCGTTCGCCGTCGCGGTCCACGTCGTTGTCGCAAAGCACCACGGAAAACACATACACCTCGTCCGCCGTCAGCGCGCGCCGCGTATAGCCGTTGATCAGCCTAAGCTCGTCCTCGCTTACGACGGCGTTATCGCTGCCGATAGCCGCAGCCTTGGCTATCTCATTCTGCTTCATCTTCATCCTCCCAACCGTCCGCAAGTTCAAGCTGTCTTGCGCGCGCGTTGTTCAGCCGCGCCTGTGACAGCTCCACAGCGTCCTGTAAATTAATATCGTTCCAAATTATCCTAAAGCCGCAGCCCGCGCCGCAAAGCCGCAGGTGCGTGTCCGCAATGCGGCGTATCACCGGCTCTACCGCCGCGCGGTAATACTCCAGCTCGCTTGTAAGAATATCCGCCTGCTGGGCACTCATACGCTCTGTGCTCGACCAGGAAAGCCCCAGCAAAAACGGCGGAATACCCAGCTTTGCGACAATTTGCTCCAAAATCACGCGCGCGGGGATCTCGCAGTCGGGCATCTGATTCTCCGCTCCGATGACCTTAATCTTCACGTCGCCCACCGAAACAAAGTCGCACACGCTTTCGCCGTGCATGGCTTTTTTCCATTCGTCGGCGATCGCCCGTGCGCTGTCCTCGCTGAACACACCGTCCTTCGGGTCATATGTCACGGCAAAGCGAATGTCGCCCGCGCGCTCCCAGTTGTTTTTCAGCGCGTCAAAGATCCTCAGCAAAATCGAGCTGATAAACGGCAGACCTGACATCAGCGACCTGCCGCGCAGAGTTCCGCTCTCCGGGTGCAGCAGGGACGCCAGCACCAGCGATCGGTTCTGCACCGGCTTGCCGTCCACCAGCACCACCGGCTCAAGCGCCGAGCTGCCCTGCGCAATGCTCACATCATCCAAAGCGGCGTTGTACAGCGCGCACACTCCGTTCAAATGCTCATCCGGAAGCATTTCTCCCACGGCTGCGCCGTAGGTCAGCAAATCGTCCAAATAGCTGCCGATAAACGCCGTCATCCCCGTTGCGGCTCCGTTTGTTTTTACGTTTTGCAGCAGGTCATCCGCAAACGGCTGCGCCGATTTTTCGTCGGTGACAAGCCGAAAGCTGCCGATCAACCGCACGATTTTGCCGAGCGCCGCGTCGATCAGCGGCACATTTTGCCGCATCGCGGCAAACAAAGCGCGCTCGGCGCGGCTTTGCGTTTCGCCGAATAACAGCTCTCTGCCGCCCGAAAAACCGCGCGGTACGGTTTGCGCTACCGGCAGCGCCGGCAAAGTTGCCTGCTTTTTTCTGCCAAACATTCATTTCCTCCTATCTCGCGGCGGCAATCGCGCAAATGCCGCTGCCGCCGGTGATCGCCGCCGCAAAGTAACGGATGTCGTCCATCGCATGGTCGTTTTCCTTAACGGGCACATCCTCGCGCCGGTTGCTGTCCCAGCGATAAAGCTGGAACTCGCGGCGGCTGTCGGCGCAGTTTTTACAAATTTTGATCCTGCCGTCCTTCAAAGCTCCCGACACCGTTCGGATCCCGTTGACGACATTGTTTTGCGCAGGCGTCACAAAAAATTCTCCGTGGCGGCGGATCACCTCAATAAAGCTCGCTGCGGACGGATCGACTATGATCTGTTTAACGCGGCGATCGCCTATCAGCGCCTTCATCGCGGCATAGTGTTCCTCGTCGGTTTTTTGGTATCCTTCCTTGCGCGAGTCAAAATAATACTCGTCCAGCCGATACCAACAGCCGTCTTTTTTGCCCCACAGCCCGATCGACGTAGGATTCACCGTGCCGTAATCACACGAAACCGCGTATTCGGAAATACCGCCTTGCGGCGGCTCCGCATACATCGCTTCATCCGCCATAAACGGATACACCGCGCCGTACACCGCAACCCATCTGCCCTTTACAAAGCGTTCGTAAAAAGCGCCCGAATAAAGCTTCTCGTACCGCCTTTTCACTTTGTCCGTCAGCGACGGATTATCATCCATTGTAAAGTGCAAATAAATCGCGTTTTTTCTTTCTGCCTGCCTGATCCACTCACGGTAAAACCAGTGCTCCGGATGCTCCGGATTGCAGTTGAACCAAAACCGCGATCCCGACACCGAGCATCGCGCCATTGCCTGTTCAACAAACGATCGCGGCATCAGCGCCACCTCGTCAAACAGCACGCCCGAAAGCGTGATCCCCTGCACCAGCGCCGCCGAGGATTCATCCTTTCCGCCAAACAGATAAAACCGCCGTTCGGTTTTTCCAAAGCGGACGATCAGCATATTGTGGCTCAGCTTTTCCTCGCAGTCAAAGCCAAATCCCTTAAGCAGCGGCAGCACCGGAGTCACCATGTTGCGGCGCAGCGAACGAATGGTTTTGCCGCAAAGCCCAAAGTCGCCTTCCGCAAAGGCGTAAAAGCTCCAAAGAACATACGACAGCGCCATACAAAAGGTTTTGCCGCTGCGCACCGCGCCGTCGCAAATAACCGCGTCGCGCGTATAATCGGGCGAACGCTTGTGCCACCAGCACAGCACGCGCAGCTGCTTTTTGGAAAACCGATCAATCAGCGTCCTCACTTCCCGACGCGGCGTGTCTTCCGATCGCGTCAAACAAACCGGCAACGCCGCCGCTGTCCTCCGGCAAACAGCTCAGCTTTTCAAGCGCCTTCAAGCGGTCAAAAAACTTGATTTCCAGCATCCCGTCCTTGTTGCGTTTGATCTCCGAAATCATAAACAAGTCCAAGCCCTCCAGTTGGTCGGGCGTCGGCTGCTCCGTAAACAGCAGCTGCAGCGGATCGTGTATGCTGCCGAACGCCAGCCGTCGGTATCCGATCGCCGCCAGCCGCGCCATCACCTTGCGCTGCAAGTAAAGCCGGTGTTCGATCTCCTCCGTAATCGCGTCGTCGCGCAGCAAACAGTCGCCCGTCAGGGCGCTGTCCTTCGGATACCCTGCTTTTTTCGCCGAAAGCTCCGCGTCGCCCGTGCAGGCATAATACCCGCAGAACAACCGTTCCTTCGGCTTAAGTTTTCTTTTTATTTGCGTCACCTCCGTAATCTTGGATGTCGCGCGTCGCCGCGGCGGCACCTCATTTTGAAGGGATTGTAAAAGTCCCTCCATATATAGGCAAAAAATCAAAAAAGTTGCATACAACTATGCAACTTTTTTAAAATTTATTTTAAATTTATAAAGTTTGTGAATACTGCACAAAAACCGACACCATATTTTGTCTGCTGTTCCTGCAAAAAAAATGCTATAATAAACCCATAAATCGCCAACTAAATAAAAACATAAGGAGAATAATTATGGAAAACAATGAAATCAAATATGTAAAACCCAAAACCCTTGAAATAGCGCAAACGGTCGTGAATACTTTTTTTGCTTTATTTGCGCTTGTCTGTATGGTCATAGGAATCATCTGCTGGAGCAATTCAACCAAAACCGTCAGCAAACCAAACAATTCCACTTATTCCAAACACACGCAAACAACAACCGAAACCGACAGCGCGATGATAGGCATTGGTATGGCGTGGCTGTTTGGCGGAGTTTTAACATCGGTAACAGGCATTTTATTGGCAAATGTTTTGTTTGGAGCTTGCTATGACCTGAAAGCCATTCGCTTAAAAATCGAGCAAAAACCAACGCCCGTTTTTAATAAAAATCCATCACCGGCAAAAACCGATACGCTTTTTACAGCAAAAGAAGCTCAGCCCTTAGATAAAAAAACATTTACTTGCACACGTTGCGGCAGGACGATTTCTGTCGGGTGGAAGGAATGTCCTTTCTGCAAATTCGGTTAATCAAAAACCGCACAAAAAAAGGGTCGGCAGCCGCCGACCCTTTCGTTTAGGTTATTCTTTTGTTTACGCCTTGCCGACGGAACCGAACAGTTCCATCTTTTCTCTGACGGTTTCCTTAATAGCTTCCGCGCCGGGAGCAAGCAGTTTTCTGGGATCAAAGCCTTTGCCCTGAAGATCCTTGCCCTCTTCAATGTACTTACGGGTAGCAGCGGCAAATGCCAGCTGGCACTCGGTGTTAACATTGATTTTGGAAACGCCCAGCTCGATCGCTTTCTTGATCATATCGGCAGGAATACCGGTGCCGCCGTGGAGAACCAAAGGCATATCGCCGGTCAGCTGCTGGATAGCGTCGAGGGTTTCAAAGCTGAGTCCCTGCCAGTTTTCGGGATACTTGCCGTGAATGTTGCCGATACCCGCAGCCAGCATGGTAACGCCCAAATCAGCAACCATCTTGCATTCCTGCGGATCCGCACACTCGCCTGCGCCGATAACGCCGTCCTCTTCGCCGCCGATAGAGCCGACCTCTGCCTCAATAGACAGTCCCAGCTCGTTGCAGGTAGCTACGAGTTCCTTAGTCTTTGCAACGTTCTCGTCAATCGGATAATGAGAGCCGTCGAACATAATTGAGCTGAAGCCTGCCTCAATGCACTTCTTGGCGCCTTCATAAGAGCCGTGATCCAGGTGAAGCGCAACGGGAACAGTGATGTTGAGTTCCTCCAGCATAGCGGTAACCATGCCGACTACGGTCTTGTAGCCGCACATATATTTTCCTGCACCCTCGGATACGCCGAGAATAACGGGGGAGTTAAGCTCCTGAGCGGTAAGAAGAATGGACTTTGTCCACTCAAGGTTGTTGATGTTGAACTGACCAACCGCATAGTGGCCTGCCTTTGCTTTGGTAAGCATTTCCTTTGCGTTTACTAATGGCATTTTCATCTTCCTTTTTTCATTGAATTTCAACAGAAAAGCGTCCCCTTCTGTCGAGTTGCTTATATTATACATCAAAATCGCCGAAAGATAAAGTCTTTTAAAGAACTTTTTGACACTTTTTTCACGATTTTCCTTATTTGCCGAAATTTTCAGCTTGCCGTCACATTTAACAGCGCCTTTTCGGTTGCTTTTAAACGGATTTCGATGTATAATAGGAACAGCCTAAACGACAAAAGTTCAGGAGTAATTTTATGGACAATCAATTTGAAAACAATTTTTATGGTTTTGAACCTCAAAAACCGATCACGGAAAAACCTGCATCCAACGAACCTTTTGTGCCTACAACACCAAAGCCGGTGGATTTTCAGCCGCAAAAGCCGCTGATGCAGCAGCAAAACGAAAACGATGACGGTTTTAATCCCATCGAGCACACGGCGGTATATTCCGGCAACCGAATGGAACCGACTTCTAATTTTGAACCGCAGGCTCCTTTTGTTCCGCGAACACCGTTTGAACCGGCTTCTTCCTACGCAGAAAAGCCCGAACCGCAGGTGATCCCTACAGTGTCGATCGAGTCGACAGGGGAGTACGAAGGCAAGGGAAAAAACAAGGCGAACACCGCGCTGGTCATTGTTATCATCGTGCTAAGCCTGCTGCTGGCGGCAAGTCTGTTTGCCGTTTTCGGCATTGGCATTTTGCAAAAGCAGGATCAGGGCGGCAGCCAAAATCACAAAGCTCCTGCGGCGACAAAGGATTCTGCCGGAGAGCTTGCTCCGGATTATTACGAGAAGTTTTTCCCGGAGCTTCCTAAGCAGGAGCCGGCAAAAGTACACAACGAAACCGACTATTCCGACCAAACCGAAAGCGGCTTTGCAGGGCTTAAGCTTGCCGATATTCCTGCCGACGCCGCGACAAACAGCTCGTACAGCGCCGGCTTCGCCTATAAAGCGGCGTCCGATTCGGTGGTGTCGGTGCAGTGCTACAGCGATTCGCCCGACGATAAGAACCTTGCCTCCGAGGGCAGCGGAATCATCCTCAGCGCCGACGGCTTTGTGCTGACAAACTCCCATGTTATCGGGGACAGCAAAACAGCCTACGCCATTCAGGTTATCACCGCCGACGATAAAAAATACACGGCAGGCGTTGTCGGTTTTGATTCGCGCACAGACCTGGCGGTGCTAAAGCTAAAGGACGCCAAGGATCTGAAAGCGGCTGAGTTCGGCGATTCCGAAAAAATCATTCTGGGCGAGGATCTGGTCGTCATCGGAAATCCCGGAGGCATCGACTATCAAAACTCAATGACAAAGGGCATCGTTTCCGCGCTTAACCGAGACGCTTCGCGCAGAAACATTGTGAAATACATCCAGACCGACGCGGCGATCAATCCCGGAAATTCGGGCGGTCCGGCAGTCAATATTTACGGTCAGGTCATCGGTATTGCTTCCGCGAAAATCGTCAACGAAAAATACGAGGGTATGGGCTTTTGCATTCCCTCCGCCCAGGCAAAGGTGATTGCGGATTCCCTTATCCGTAACGGCTATGTAGACGGCAGGGTAAAGATCGGTATTACCGGACGCGTAGTGCCGCAGGGTATCGTTGTGCAGGGCATTACCAAGGACGGTCCGTGCGATATTGAAGAGCTTAAGGAAGGCTATATCATCACCGCGCTTGACGGAGAAAAGATCACAAGCTTTGCCGATATTTATGAGCTGCTTGAAAAATATTCGGCAGGCGACAAGGCAAAGCTGAGCTTCTGCGATCCGGACAGCGGCAAGAAATATGAAGTTGAAATCACCTTGCAGGCAGACCGGTAAACAGTTTGCTATACTCTGCAAATCACTTTCCTGATGTTACAGAGCGTAAAAGCTCCCCTGCGCAAGGGGAGCTTTTCACTCGGTCAAACATTTTTCCGCCGCACGGTTGCCGCGCAACGGGAAAAAACGGTAAACAATTTGTTAATAATCGAATATTTCTCGAACGGAATAATAGCGAATTTTTTAATCCTTTTTGAGAAAAATAACAAAGCGTTACAGTACTTGTTCATATTCAAAACAATTATAACAGGTTTTTAACAAAATGAGTACAAGTTTGCCAAAAATAGGTTACAATTCGCATTTTACATTGACTTTACTACAACTTTGTAGTATCATTTTCTGTAGGAGAATTGTAACGTTACGCAGATGTAACCACAATACCTTGTGTGTTTTAATCAAAATGTAATATATTTTGTGGTTTAACCACAAACCATTTGTATTACTTACCTATATTTAGTTCAGGAGATACCCTTATCAAGCTGTATTGGAGTGTACACCAATTGGAAAAGTTTGTAGTAACGGGCGGCAAGCCCTTGTTCGGTGAGATTTCTATCAGCGGCGCAAAAAACGCTGCCGTCGCTATCATTCCCGCAGTTATTCTTTGCGACGAGCCTTGTCAGATCGAAAATATTCCGAACATCAGCGACGTTACGCTTATCAGCAAAATTTTGCAGCAGATGGGCGCAAAGGTCAGAAGAATCAATAAGTCAACTCTTTACATCGACCCCACCCGAATCGCTACCCACAGCGCTACCACCGATCTGGTGCGCGGTATGCGCGCTTCCTACTATTTGCTGGGCGCACTGCTCGGCAAGTACGGCAAGGCAAAGGTCGCGCTGCCCGGCGGCTGCAACTTTGGCGTTCGTCCCATCGACCAGCATTTGAAGGGCTTTGAAGCTCTCGGCGCGGAAACCAGACTGGTTGACGGCGCGATCATCGAGGCTGAATGCGAGGAAGGTCTGACCGGAAGCCACGTGTACCTCGACGTTGTGTCTGTCGGCGCTACCATGAACATCATGCTGGCGGCGTGCAAGGCTAAGGGTATGACTATCATCGAAAACGCGGCAAAGGAACCGCACATCGTTGACCTTGCCAACTTCCTGAACTCCATGGGCGCGGACATCCGCGGCGCAGGTACCGATGTAATCAAGGTGCGCGGCGTAAGCTATATGCACGGCATCACCTATTCCATTATCCCCGACCAAATCGAGGCAGGAACATATATGTGCGCGGCGGCGGCAACACGCGGCTGCGTTACTATCACCAACATCACACCCAAGCATTTGGAATCCATTTCCGCGAAGTTCCGCGAAATGGGCTGCAAAATTACCGAATATGACGAGGCGCTTACCATTGACGCGACCGTCAAGCCGCTTAAGCGCTGCAACATCAAAACAATGCCGCACCCCGGTTTTCCCACCGACTGTCAGCCGCAGTTTACCGCGCTGCTGATGGGTATTCCCGGCACAAGCATTGTGAATGAGAACGTTTGGGACAACCGTTATCAGTATATCAGCGAGCTGGTGCGCATGGGCGCGCACATCTCCGTTGAGGGCAGACTTGCCATCATCGAGGGCGGCGCTCCGCTGACTGCGGCTCCCGTTAAGGCGACCGACCTGCGTGCCGGCGCGGCAATGATCGTCGCGGCGCTTCAGGTCAAGGGCACCACCGAAATCTCCAGCATCCAGTACATCGAGCGCGGCTATGAGGACGTGGTCGAGAAGTTCAAGTCGCTGGGCGCGGACATCAAAAAAGTGTACTTTACAGGCGACAACGAGGAAGAGCTCGGAGCCTGAGCATATAATTATAATGCGCAATGCGTAATGCGTAATTCGTAATGAAAAAGGACAGCCACCGGCTGTCCTTTTTTGGTTTTATATGAAGCTTTTGAGGTTATGTTGTTGCGATAATTATGCTTTCGGCATTATGCATTATGAGTTATTCCTTATAGTTTCCCAAAAAGCTGAACTCAGGCATTTCCTCGCTCAGCTGGCTGAGAAGATCGATCACATTGTCGCTGTGTACGCTTCCGGTGAAATCGAGGTAGAAAAGATACTCGAAATCCTTGCCCTTGGCAGGCCGCGACTCGATTTTTGTCAGATTGAGTCCCAGCGAATTAAAGCGGCAAAGCAGGTTGTAAAGCGAGCCCTTGACATGGGGAAGTGAGAAGCAAAGGCTGATCTTGTTGGCGTCGGGCGCAATGTAGAGCTGCTTGGAAATGACGATAAAGCGCGTTGTGTTGTAAGGATCGTCCTGCAGCCCGGTATCGAGGATCTTCAAGCCGTATTCCTTTGCCGCCTCGGGCGTGCATATCGCCGCGACATTCAGCCGCTTTTCAAGCGCCGCGTCGCGCGCCGCAACGGCTGTGTTTGCCTTCGGAACGGGAGTCAGGTGATGCTCGGCAATGTAGTTTTCACATTGCGACAGCGCCTGCGGATGCGACCAGACGATCTCGATGTCCTGCGGGGTTGACTGGCGAAGACCGCCGAGGCAGTGTTCGATGCGCATATCCAGCGCGCCGACGATGTAGAAGCGGTGCTTCAAAATCAGGTCGTACACCGCGGAAACAGAGCCTGCCGTGGAGTTTTCGACCGGCAAAATGCCGAAGGTCGCTTCCTCCTTGTCAACGGCGTTGAACACATCTTCAAACGTGCCGTAAGCGTTGAGCACCGCGCTTGGAAAAAGCGTTTGCGCGGCTTCATAGCTGTTGGCGCCCTTGATGCCCTGAAAGGCGACAGACACACCGTCGGGCGAGGGCATCTCCTTTGCGGAGGTGATCAGGCTGCGCAAGGCCTGTCCGCTGCCGGTGATGTTGTGTTGAAGGGCGCGGCTGAGCTCCATCATATTCGAAAACAAAAGCCTTGCGGCGGCGCCGTATTCGCCGCCCTTTTTTTGTACATCTGCAAGTATCTCATCCTCGCGCTGCTGGTTGAGCACAGGGATATTATTCGCTTTTTTGTAAAAGCCGACTTCCTTGGCGCAGTCCATTCTGCGGCAAAACAGTTCGATTAGCTCGTTGTCTATTTGATTGATGTCCTTGCGGATCTCGGATAAATCTCTCATAGCTGCCTCACATCAGGTTTATCAGCGCCGCGGCTGCCGCCGCTTCCACTACGGGAACGGCGCGCGGAACAATGCACGGGTCGTGTCTGCCGTGGATTTCAAGCACGGCGTTTTCGCCTGTTTGCAGATCGACGGTTTTCTGCGGTTGGGAAATCGAGGGCGTAGGCTTGATCGCCGCGCGGAAAATCAGTGGCATTCCGTCGGTGATACCGCCTAAAATGCCGCCGCAATTGTTTGTTTCGGTGACGACAGAGCCGTTTTTGTATCGGAAGGGATCGTTTGCCTGTGAGCCGCGAAGCTGTGCCAGAGCAAAGCCTGCGCCAAATTCAATGCCTTTTACGGCGGGAATGCCGAAAACTGCTTTGGCGACAGCGCTTTCTATGCCGTCAAACATCGGCTCGCCTACGCCGGCAGGAAGTCCGGTGACGGCGCATTCGATTATGCCGCCGACGCTGTCCTGTGCCATTCGCGCCGCTTCTACCTCGGCGCGCATTTTATCTTCCGCCGTTTCGTCGATCAGCGCAAAGGATGACGCGCTGAGGCGCGTCATCAACGCGGGATCGACGCTTACCGGATCAAACAGCGAATCACGGGCATTGCCGATAGCTTGAATGTGCGCGGCTATCCTGACGCCGCGGCGCTCCAGCAGCTGGCGGCAAATCGCTCCGGCAAACACCAGGGGAGCGGTTATCCTGCCCGAAAAATGGCCGCCGCCGCGTATATCGTTTGCGGCGCGGTACTTGACATACGCGGTGAAATCGCTGTGACCGGGGCGCGGCTTGCTGAGCAGATTTCCGTAATCCTGCGAGCGCGTGTTTGTGTTTTCGATCACGGCGCACAGCGGCGCGCCTGTCAGCACGTCGCCGAGCATACCCGAAAGAATCTTGGGCAGGTCGCTTTCCTTGCGCGGCGTGGCGGTTTTGTCACGTCCCGGCGCGCGGCGCGCCATTTGCGCGAGTACCGCGTCAAAATCAATGCGCTCGCCGGCAGGCAGACCGTCGATCACAACGCCGATCCCTCCGCCGTGGCTTTCGCCGAAAACGGACAGTTTTATTTTATCTCCGTAGGTCGAGGACATAGCTCTCCTCCAAATTGACGATTTATAATTACACCGGAAAATATGACGGGCGATAAACGCGGAAAAGCTTATCGCCCGATTTTTTCCGTTTTTTGCTTTGAGTTATAATATTGCTTTTCCGCCGATTTCGGCATAGTCTTTGTAGAAATCGGGATAGCTTTTGTTGACGCTCCATGCGTCGGTGCAGGCGACTGAGTTTGTACATCCGGCGGCGCAGGTTGCCGCAGCCATAACGATGCGGTGGTCGTTGAAGCCTTCGGCGCTGCCGCCGCTGAGTGACGGCACACCGGTGATCTCCAAGCCGTCGGGCAGCTCTGTCACCTTGCCGCCCAGCGAGTTGAGCAGTGCCGCTGTGGTTTTAAGACGGTCGCTTTCTTTGATGCGAAGGCGTTCCGCGCGGAGAATGCGTGTGGTGCCTTCTGCAAAGCACGCACATACCGCCAAAGCCGGCACCAAATCGGGAATTTGCGACGCGTCGATGGTGACTGCGCTCATCGGCGCTTTTTTGACGGTTATGCTCCTGCCGTCCTGCTGCACCTCGGCGCCGAAATCGCGCAGGATAGCGGCGATTTTGCGGTCGCCCTGCGAGGAGTCGATGTTGCAGCCGTTCACGGTCACTTCGCCGCCTACGGCGCCCGATACCAGAAAGAACGCCGCCTGCGACCAGTCGCCGTCGGTGGTGTAGTCGGTGGGGATGTAGTGCTGACCGCCGCGAACGTGCCAGCCCTTGTCTGTCATATCTACCTCGATGCCGAATTTGGACATCGTGCGTATGGTCATATTGATGTATCCGGCGCTTTGAACGGGCGAGGTCAGGATTATGTCGCTGTCGCCCTTAAGCAGAGGAAGCGCGAACAGCAGTCCCGAAATAAACTGGGAGCTGACATTGCCGGGCACATAAAACACGCCGCTTTTAAGCTGACCGCTGATTTGAAGCGGCAAGCCGCCCGGCGTGTCGCAGACAACGCCTTTTTGCGGCAGCACGTCGGTGTAGATCCCGATCGGGCGTTCGGGCAGTCGTCCGCTGCCGTTGAATACGGCGCTTACGCCGCCTGCCGCGGCGACAGGAATGAAGAACCGAAGGGTGCTTCCGCTTTCCATACAGTCAAGCTCGGCGGTTTTGTTTTCAAACATACGCGTGCCGTCCACGGTAAGAATGTTGTTTTCGATCGCGGCGGTCGCTCCCAGCGCTTCCACACAGCCGATTGTGGCTTTGATGTCGTCGGAAAGCGCGACGGGGGAGATGGTGCAAACGCCCTTGGACAGCGCCGCGCAAATTATGGCGCGGTGTACGTCGCTTTTGGAGGGCGGCGCAAAAACCGTTCCGCTTGGTGTGAACGGCTGAAAGGTGACAGTACTCATAATAATCCTCTTTCGGAAGCGGTTTATACGGTGATGAAATCCTCCAGCTCATCTAAGGGGAGATTGAGGATCATACTTTCTCCGATTTTCTTAAGCAGCACAAGGTTTATGCTGTCTCCGGCGGTCTTTTTGTCGCCCTTTGCCGCCTCCGCCATTTGAGCGAAGGTGGATTTGTCGGTCACCGGCAAATGGTATTTTTCGCACAGAGCGGCGATCCTGTCGGCTGTGCCGGGCTCGGTAACGCCGTTCTTTTCGCCTGCGCGCGCCATCAGAACCATTCCGACGGCGACCGCCATACCGTGGGTTATGCCGGTAAAGCCCCACAGCTTTTCAATGGCGTGGCCGAGCGTGTGACCGAAGTTGAGCAGCATCCGCTCGCCTGATTCTTTTTCATCCCGGCTTACAACGTCGCGTTTTACGGAAACGCAGGTTTCGATCACATCGTCAATGCGGCTGAACGCGTCGCCGTCCTGCAAGGACTCAAAGAACGCCGCGTCCTTGATGCAGCCGTATTTGATGACCTCGCCCATTCCGTCGGCGATGAAATCATCGGGCAGGGTGTTTAGCGTATCGGGATCGATCAGCACGGCGATCGGCTGGTGAAACGCGCCGACTAAGTTTTTGCCCTGCGGCAGATCAACGCCGGTTTTTCCGCCGACAGAGGAATCGACCTGCGCCAGCAGCGAGGTGGGGATCTGTACAAAGTCGACGCCGCGCAGATAGGTTGCCGCCGCAAAGCCAGCCATATCGCCGCATACGCCGCCGCCCAGGGCGACGATAACGTCCTTGCGCGTCATGCGGAAATCGGCAAGAACCTTGTAGATGTCCGCGATGGTGTCAAGCGTTTTGCTTTCCTCTCCTGCGCGGAAGATAAAGGTTTTTACGTCAAGATCTTCCTTTTCCAAAGCGTTGAGGATGCGCCACTGATAATGCGGCGCAACGTTGGTGTCGGTGATGACGACCACCTTTTGCGCCTTGGAAAGCTGTTTTACATATTTGCCGCAGCAATCCAAAATGCCGCGCTCAATAAAAATGTCGTACGGTTTTCCCGTAGCAACGTGTACGGTTTTCATACCCTCATCCTTAAAAATACAAACAAATTACGTTATTCACCAAGCGCCTGCTTGATCTGATGACCTTGTTCCAGCAGCGCCGCCAGCTTTTCGCGGTCCTCTGCCTTTATGGCGTTGATTATATTGGTGATATTATCGATCAAAATGTCAAGCTCCTCCACAAGCGGCTCTTTGTTTTCCAAAAACAGCTCGCTCCAAAGCTTGGCGTTGATGTTAGCCACGCGCGACACGTCGCGGTAGCTGCCTGCCGAAAAGCCGCGGTGGTTCGGACAGCTTGGACTGAGCACATAGGCGCAGGCAAGCACATGAGGCAGCTGCGAAGTAAACGCGATCATACGGTCGTGTTCTTCGGGAGTGGTGATTTTGATTGTGCCGAAGCCGATTTCCTTGGCGACCGTGGCAAGCGTGTTTGTCGCTTCATAGGGCGCGCCGCAGGGCGTGATGATGAAGCTTGCTCCGCGGAACAGATCCGCGTCGCTGACGTCAAAGCCGTTTTTCTCCTTGCCTGCCATGGGATGGCTGCCGACGTAGGTGTAGCCGAAGCGTTCGGCAAGCGCGGTCATCTGCGGACAGATCGCGCGTTTGATGCCCGCGGCGTCGGTGACGACAGAGTTCTTTTTTATCAGAGCTCCGTGCCGCTCCAAAAAATCTACGCACGCCTGCGGATACATACACAAAATGGTGATGTCCGCAGTTTGCAGGCTTTCGGGCGTGCCGATCTCATCTATCGCGCCCGCGTCAAGCGCCTTTTGGGCGGTTTCGGGGGTGCGGTTGATGCCGATGATATGGTGGGTGGTATAGGACTTCAGCGCCTTGCAGTAGCTGCCGCCGATGATCCCCAAGCCGACTATTGCAATGTTCATGATAATGCCTTCTTCAGTGAGAACAGTTTATTTGCTACCGCGTCAAACTGTGCGGGCGTAAGCGACTGTGCGCCGTCCGACAGCGCGTGCGGAGGATCGTTGTGTACTTCGATGATCAAGCCGTCCGCGCCGGCGGCGACCGCTGCCATTGCCAGCGGCTCTACAAGCCAGCTTTTTCCTGCGGCGTGGCTGGGATCAACGATCACGGGAAGGTGGCTGAGCTTTTTGATCACGGGGATCGCCGAAATATCCAGCGTGTTGCGAGTAAAGGTTTCGTAGGTGCGGATGCCGCGCTCGCAAAGCATAACCTTGTCGTTGCCGCCTGCCATAATGTACTCGGCGCTCATCAGCCATTCCTCGATGGTGGCTGACAGTCCGCGCTTGAGCAAAATGGGCTTGTCGATCTTGCCGAGCTCCTTTAGAAGCTCGAAGTTCTGCATATTTCTTGCGCCGACCTGAATTATGTCGACGTTTTCAAACATATCTATATGTGACACGCGCATTATTTCGGTGACTATCGGCAAGCCGGTTTCCTTGCGCGCGGTCTTAAGCAGGTCGAGTCCCTCCGACTTCAAGCCCTGGAAGGCATACGGCGAGGTGCGCGGCTTGAACGCGCCGCCGCGCAGCAGTGTTGCGCCGGACTGCTGTACGCTTTTTGCAACGGCGACGATTTGCTGTTCGTTTTCCACCGAGCAGGGACCTGCCATGATATGCAGACTGCCGTCGCCGATCGTGACCGTATCGCTGATTTTTATGGTTGTGTTTTCGGGATGGAACTTGCGGTTTGCCTTTTTATACGGCTCCTGCACGCGCTTGACGCTTTCAACGATGTCCTGCGCCTCGATATATTCAATATCGACCTGCGTTGTGTCGCCGATCAAGCCGAGAACGGTGGAGTGTACGCCGTCCCAGCGGTTGATTTTGACGTCGTAGTCATTTTTAAGCTTTTCGGTAAAGCTTAAAAGCTGTTCGGATGTGGTGGTTGGTTTTAATACAATAATCATAGTGCATTACCTCGTTTTTGTCAAATTCCCGGCTATCATTTTACCACTTTAAAGCGCAACAGTCAATAGCTTGCATAAACAATTTTTGATGTTATTTAGCAGATCATAATGAAAAAAAGGATAAATTTTCGGAATGCTCCGAAAAAACGGCCGCGACAAAAATGATTATAACAAAAAGCGCCGTGCAGACGCACAGCGCTTAATGAAGTGTTTTTTTCTTAAACTTCGGGCTCCAGCTTTAACTGCACCATATAGCAAACGGCGCCGCCCTTTGCAAAGAACATATTATACAGTCCGGGCAAACCGCTGTCGGGATGGACATACAGTCCGCCGATGTAATTGTGCTGTGCTTTGTCGGGCGTCACGCTGTCCATCACGGGGAAGCCCTTTTCTTCACACGTTTGGCGCAGCTCCGCCTCGGTTACAGCGGCATAGTCCTTGTCCGCCTCGTTGGGAACAACATAGACGTTGAACAGCTCGGCGTCGGTGTCGGCGTAAATGCCGATCCATTCATTGAGGTAGTATTCAGAGAACAAACCCTTGGTCAAAAAGCCCTTGCCGATATTATCTTCGATAATGCCGTATTCGTGATGGCCGGAATCGGAGAGGAGGATAAGTCCTTTGATGACAAAATCTTCCTTTGCGGCGACAGTTTGCAGCTCGCCAAGCTTGCTGCCGTCGGTGACAACAGCGGAAGCGCTGTCGGCGGTTGCGGGGGCGGTTGCCGGAGCGGTGGTCGCCGCCTGTGTCGCGGCGGTCGTTTCTGCTTTGTTTTCTGTTTTGCTTTCCTCTTTTTTGCCGCAGGCGGCAGCGCCGAGGACAAACAGAACAGCCAGCGATAATGCTATCAGTTTTTTCATAGTTAACTTCCTTTCACAGCAATGCACAAAGCACTGCTTTTATGTACTTCATTATAGCAACGGTTATTTAGGGTGTCAATATACAATAACGTCAATCACGAGCTCTATAGAGCCCGACCGGCTTGACTATCTTTTTAGATTCAGCGTATTGATGACCTTAAATGCGGTATTCAGCGGCGTTGCTTCGCCCTTGATCACCACGTCGGCAGCGGAAAGATACTGCGGCATACGCCGGTTGTACAGCTCGGTCATCGCCTCGTCCTTGTCGGGACGCTGCAAAAGAGGGCGGCGCGTGTCGTTGCGCAGACGGTAGCGGATGGTTTCAAGCGGCACGTCAAGCAGAACAATGGTGTCAATGCCGCGGAACACCTCAACGTTGCGCTCAAAGGTCAGCGCACCGCCGCCGGCGGCGATTATCATACCGCTTTGCTCCGACAGCGCCTTGCACGCCGCGTGTTCGCGCTCGCGAAAGCCTTCCTCGCCGTAGGCGGCAAAGATCTCCGACACGGTCATCTGCTCCTGCTGTTCGATGTACCTGTCCATATCGACGAATTTTTTTCCGGTTTTCTTGGCGGTGATTTTGCCTACGGTGGATTTTCCGCAGCCCATAAAGCCGCAAAGAATGATGTTGTTCATATCGTATCCTCGTTTTTCGGTGACGCTTTAAAACGCGGTTTTCATTTCCTCGGCGCAGTCCGCGACAAGCTTTGCGATGTCCTTCGCGTCATACTGCGAGCCGTCCCAGATCTGATGCGCGACGACAGCCTGCCAAACCAGCATAGACATACCGCCCTCCGCCTTGGCTCCGTTTGCTTTGGCGCGCTTTACAAGCGCGGTTTCCAGGGGATTGTAGATTGCGTCGAACACCGCGCCGCATCTTCCGATGGCGCAGTTGTGAATTGGCTGGTCGCCGGTGTTGGGGTACATTCCCACAGGCGTAGCGTTGATCAGCACGTCTACCGTGCCGATGATTTGATTGATCAAGCCAAAGCTTACCTGCGCTTCGGGGATCTTGCGGGTGATGTCAAGGCAAAGCAGCCCTGCCTTGCCGCAGTCCTCCTGCCGCACGGCAAATTCAAAGGGCTTGCCGCGAAGGGCGATCTCATACGCCATTGTGCGCGCCACGCCGCCGCAGCCAAGTATCATAATTCTGCCGTCAAGGGTGATGCCCGCGGCTTCGATCGCCCTGATGAAACCGTCGGGATCGGTGGTAAAGCCGGTCGCTGTTTCATTTGCGAGAGAAACTGTGTTGACGCTGCCGTACATTTTTGCCTTGTCGTCCAGCTTGTCCAAAAGCGGAATGATCGCCTGCTTGTGCGGAATGGTGATGTTAAAGCCGTCGAGACGCCGCAGCGTGCTTTCATATTCCGCCGCAAGCGCTTCGGGCGCGATGTCAAGCTTTGTGTAGTCGGCGTCGATCCCTGCCAAATCAAACAGTCTTTTGTGGATAAACGGCGACATCGTGTGTCCGATCGGGTGTCCGATGACCGCGTAATGTTTGGTTTTCATAGCAACTACTCCCGGATAGTATAAGTATTACCTATTCAAACTTCAAAAGAATATCAATTATTTATGCAAAATCTGGAATTTTCAAACAAATTTCAAAATAGATATTGACAAAGCGGTGATTTATCAATAATATTGAAGTGTAACAAACAAGAGTTTGTTGAACGATGGTTAAAAACCTTAACCATTGTAGCAAAAATATGTGCGCTTGTCTATAGCACATTACATTTTACAGGAGGAATAATCATGGTATTGGAAAAAGTGAAGGCTATTCTTGCCGAGCAGTTTGATGTTGAAGAGGAGAAGATCACCGAGGAAACCGATCTGCAAGAGGATCTCGGAGCGGATTCTTTGGACGTTGTCGACCTGCTGATGTCCATTGAGGACGAGTTTGAGGTCGAGGTTCCCGATGAGGAGATCGAAAACCTGAAGACCGTAGGCGCACTTGTTGCTTATATCGAGGCAAATTCCTGATTGATCAAGAACTTTCGGCAGAGCCCTTCGGGGCTCTGTTTTGTTTTGCGCCTTTGTCAGGGAATGAGAATGTCTATACGCCATATGTTGCGCACAACGGCAAAGGCGAGCAAAATGCCCACGATCACCCACGCGGCGACGGTTTCGGCTCGGCTGAAGCCCTTTTTTCCGTAACGGATAAAAAGATAGGCGTGCCTTATCATCACCGCGGCAAACACCGGCAGCAGGCAGAACAATACGCAGTTTGAGGAAAATGCTTCGAAAAACCGCAGGTGCGCCAGGTTTGTAAGCATTCGGCTGACGCCGCATCCGGGGCAGTAGATATGCAGAAATGTCCAAAACGGGCAAAATAAAGAAAGCCCTGTAAGCTCCGAAAATAACATATAAGCAAAGCCTATAGCCAAAAGAATGGCTGTAGGCTTTGCTGTTTGAATCAGTCTTGTTTTCATTGAACCGGCTGAGGTTCGCCGTCAACATCGGAAAGCTTGTTCAGGTCGTCCTGGATCAGCGCGTAGGAGATGATGGACAATCCGAAGATGGCAAGAACCAACAGGATTACGCCCTTGTTGGGAGCGGTAAGACCTCTGCTGGTGAAGGCTGTATCCAAATCCTGACCTTTCTTGTAGCACCAGTACATACCGTAGATGCCGCAGGTAACAAGCGTCAGCAGAACTACAACGCCGCCGGAAGTACCGTTGGGATTGTTTGCCGCACGGTTGCAGTCATCGTTAAGGCAGATCAGCCAGTAGATGCCGTAAATGCCGCAGGTAACGACCGACAAAAGGATGCATACAGCAATGTTTCTTTTTGTAATCATAAATAATCCTCCTTATATGATTGTTTTCGTTTTTAACCGGCAAACTGAGCATATCTTGCCGTTTTCCGTAATTAAAAACTGACTTTATTATATACAAAAAAGCAATGCTTGTCAATCTGTTTGCCAAATTTCGCGTATTATTTGAATTATGAGCGCCTGTTTTGCGGTATTTTCCTTGAAATTGAGTCTGAAAAGTGCTATACTATATATATTATTCTGCAAGGAGTATCTTATGACAACGCTAACCAAAGACGCTATCAAAAAATCCTTTATGAAGCTGCTGAACTCAAAACAGGTCGATAAGATCACCGTCAAGGAGATCGTGAATGACTGCGGCATCAACCGCAATTCATTTTATTATCACTATGACGACATCCCTGCGCTGATCGAGGAGATCCTCAACGAGCAGGCAGACGCGCTTGTGCAGACCAGCGACCCAAACGCCGGCATATACGAAAGCATTCTTACCGCAATGGAATTTGCGCTTCAAAACAAGCCCGCGATGATGCACCTGTACAATTCCTCAAACAAGGAGCTGTTCGAGCGTTATCTGAACCGCATTGCAAGCCGCACGGTCAGCGAATATTTTGAGGTGTATTTTGCGGGCAACGACATCTGCGAGGACGACAAGCAGACCATTGTTTTGTACTATAAAAGTCTTTTGGTTGGCTTTGTGATCGAGTGGGCAGGCAGCGGAATGAAATATGACCTGAGCAAGCAGGTGAGGCGCCTTTGCGAGCTGTTCGAGGGAACTACCGAAATCGCGGTCAGGCGCTGCAGGCGCAAAAATAATTAGGCAAAAGTTAAATAATGTCTGAAAAACGTGCATTGGAAACAAAGTGCACGTTTTATTTTTTTGCCGAATCAATATAATTGAAGATGGTAAAAAAACTGAGAGGAGTATGCACAATGAAGCTGGGAAAAGCCATTGTCAAAAGCCGCGTTGTGATCCTCATCGTCGCGGTTTTGCTGTTGATCCCGTCGGTGCTGGGAATGATATTCACGCGCGTGAATTACGATATGCTGAACTACCTTCCCGACAGCCTTGACACCGTAAAAGGTCAGCAGTATATGCTTGATGATTTCGGAAAGGGCGCGTTTTCCTTCCTGATTTTTGAGGATATGGACGACAAAAGCATAGGCGAGGTGACCAAAGAGGTCAAAAAGGTAGACCACGTTGCCGACGTTCTTGCCTATGGCGACATCGCCGACGGCTCGGTGCCAAAGGAGCTGCTGCCCGATGAAATATATAACGCTTTTAATTCCGGCGACGACACGCTGGTGGCGGTGTTTTTTGACACCTCCAGCTCTGCCGATGAAACGATGGACGCAATTACGCAAATACGCAAAATAGCCGGCGAAAAATGTCTGGTGTCGGGCATTTCGGCGATGGTTACCGACCTGCGCGAATTGTGCGAACGCGAGGAAGCGGTTTATGTCGCTATCGCGGTGGTGCTTGCGACCGTTGCGATGATGCTGTTTTTGGACAACTGGATCATTCCGTTTGTATTTTTGGCAAGCATCGGTATCGCTATTTTGCTTAATATGGGCTCGAACTTCTTTTTGGGCGAGATCTCATATATCACAAAGGCGCTGTCCGCGGTTTTACAGCTGGCGGTAACGATGGACTACTCAATCTTTTTGTGGCACAGCTACGGCGAACACAAGAAAAAATATCCCGACCACCGCGAGGCTATGGCGTATGCCATCAAGGAGACCTTCACCTCGGTGCTGGGAAGCTCGATCACCACGGTGGCAGGCTTTATCGCGCTGTGCTTTATGACCTTCACCCTCGGCAGAGATTTGGGAATCGTTATGGCAAAGGGCGTTTTGCTCGGCGTTATCGGCTGCGTGACCGTGCTGCCAGCTATGATCCTGGTGCTTGACAAGGCGCTCGAAAAAACGATGCACCGTTCGCTGATCCCTTCCGCCAAAAAACTGGCGTCGGGAATCGTAAAAATTTTCCCCGTATTTCTTATCCTCTTTGTGGCGGTCGCAATTCCGGCGTACTACGGCTACAACCAAACTAACAGCGAGGTTTACTACGACATTTCGCGCAGTCTGCCGAAGGATATGTCAAACGTGATCGCCAACACCAAGCTGGAGGAAGAATTTCACATGGGCTCCACGCATATGGTGCTGGTTGATTCTCACCTCAGCTCGAAGGACGCGCACCAAATGCAGTCGGAGTTTAAAAAAGTGGACGGAGTTAAATTCGCGCTGGGGCTTGAAAGCGTAATCGGCTCTTCGGTGCCGGAGGAGATGATCCCCGAATCCGTGACCGGTATTCTCAAAAGCGACCGCTGGGAAATGATGCTGATCGGTTCGGAATACAAAACAGCGACTCCGGAAATGAACGATCAAATCAAGGACATCAACAAGATCATCAAGTCGTATGACAAAGAAGGACTGCTTATCGGCGAAGCGGCGTGCGTCAACGATATGATCGACATAACCTCGGTCGACTTTGCGACCGTCAACATAATCTCTGTCATCGCCATATTTATTATCATCGCGCTGGTTGAAAAAAGCGTCACGCTGCCGTTCATTCTGGTGGCTGTCATCGAGCTTGCCATCTTTATCAACCTCGGCTTGCCGCACTATCTGGGCGAGTCGCTGCCGTTTATCGCGCCGATATGTATCAGCACCATCCAGCTGGGCGCGACGGTTGATTACGCGATCCTTATGACGACGCGCTACAAGCGCGAGCGCTCGCTTGGCAACGATAAGCGCAGCGCGGTCAAAACCGCGCTTGCAACCTCTATTCCGTCTGTTGTCGTCAGCGCGATGGGGCTGTTCGCGGCGACCGTCGGCGTGGCTGTCTATTCAGACGTAGATATGATCGGTTCCCTGTGCGCTTTGATGGCGCGCGGCGCGATCATCAGTATGTTCTGCGTAATTCTTTTCCTTCCCGCAATGTTTATGTTGTTTGACAAAGTCATCGGTGTGACCACCATCGGATTCAAACCAAAAAAATCGGAGGTAACAATCAATGAGCAAGCGTAAAATGATAAAAAAAGCTATGCCGAAGGTGCTTTCTGCGGCAATGAGTTTAACGGTTTTGTGCTGCACGGTCGGTATGACCGCGTATTCCGCAGGCGTTGAGCAGGCAGGCGGCGCACAGCAGACCGCCGAGGCTTCCTCAAAAACGACCGACAACGCCAAAAGCGTTAAGGATACCAAAAGGTTTTCCAAGGAAGAAACCGTATATGTTATAGCGGACGCCGACGGCACACCTCAAAAGGTCATCGTCAGCGACTGGATCAAGAATCCCGGCAAGGCAAAAAAGATCACCGACAAATCCAACCTGACCGACATCGAAACCACCAAGGGCGATGAAACCTACACCATCAACGAACAAAAAATGGTTGAATGGGGCGCCGACGGCAACGATATATACTATAAGGGCAACTCCAACGAACAGCTTCCTGTCGGCGTTGCCATAAAATACGAGCTCGACGGCAAGGCTGTCGCTCCCAAGGAGCTGGCAGGCAAAAGCGGCAAGCTTAAGATCACCTTCACCTACACCAACCGTCAGTTCGAGAATGTAAATATCGGCGGCAAAAAAGAAAAGATATATGTGCCCTTCGTTATGCTCACCGGTATGGTGCTGGACAATGAAAAATTCAGCAACGTCAACGTGTCAAACGGCAAGGTCATCAACGACGGAACCCACACAATCGTGGCAGGCTTTGCGCTTCCGGGCGTGCAGGAAAGCCTTGGTATCGACGACAAAAAGCTAAAGCTGCCCTCCACTGTGGAGATCACCGCCGATGTGACGGATTTTGAACTGGCGACCACCCTTACCGTCGCGTCAAACGATATGTTCAACGGAATCGACACAACCGAGCTCGACGGCAAGGCTGATGAGCTGAAAAAGAAAATCGACAAAATGTCGGACGGTATGAAACAGCTGACAGACGGTTCCTCAAAGCTTTATGACGGAATCAGCACGCTGCTTGATAAATCCGGCGAGCTGATCGACGGCGTAAACAAGCTTTACAGCGGCGCCGAGCAGCTGAAAAACGGCGCGGGCGACTTAAAAGACGGCGCGGCTCAGCTTGACGACGGAGCGGCACAGCTAAACAGCGGCGTCGCCTCGCTTAACAGCGGAGCAAACGACCTTGACGAAGGCGCGGCGCAGCTGAGCAACGGCGCTTACGCGGTAGACGAAGGCGTTGAACAGCTGCAAGGCTACATCGGCACGCTCTCCGGCGGACTGTCTGAGATCTCATCAAACAGCGAACAGCTCAAGGGCGGCGCAAAGCAGGTGTTTGACACCCTGCTTTCCACTGCCGGAACACAGATCGCCGCGGCAGGACTTCCGGCGCAAGACCTTACGATCGGAAATTACAACGCCGTTTTGCAGGGACTGACCGCTCAGCTGGACGACAGCGCGGTGCGGAAGCTTGCTTATGATACCGCCCTCAAAACCGTCAGCGCGACTGTCAACAGCCAGCGCGATGTGATTCGCACCGCGGTGGAGGCTGAGGTTAAAAAGCAGGTCACAAACGGTGTTCTTGCGGCGGCAGGTCTTGGACTGGACAGCGACAGCTATGAGGCAGCCGTCGCCGCAGGTCAGATCTCCGAAGCGGTACAGCAGCAGATCGCCGCAGGTGTGACCTCGCAAATGGCGAATCTGGACGGCACGATCGAAACGCAGACCGACGCTCAGGTGCAAAGCCTCATCGAAACAAATATGCAGGGCGAAGAAGTGCAGTCACAGATAAACGCCGCGCTTGAAAAAGCGGCGGCAGGCAGAGCTTCCTTGCAGGCGCTGGAAACTCAGCTTGACAGCTATAATACCTTCTATCAGGGCGTAATAAGCTATACCGAGGGCGTTGACCGCGCGAACGCCGGAGCACAGCAGATTCTCGGCGGCACGGTCACCTTGAAGGACGGCACCGGCGATCTTGCCTACGGCGCTTCACAGCTTAAGGACGGCACCGGAACTCTGGCAGGCGGCGCATATCAGCTTAAGAACGGTTCGGGCGACCTCAAGAACGGCACAGCGCAGCTCAGGGACGGAACCCTTGCGCTGGACAACGGCGCTCTGGAGCTTTTCAACGGTATAGGAACGCTGAAAAACGGCACCGATACACTGCTTGACGGCGTTCGGCAGCTCAAGGACGGTTCAATGCAGCTGGACGAGGGACTTAAAAAGTTCAAGAAGGAAGGCGTTGACGTAATCGTTGACGCGGTGAACGGCGACCTTAAAAACCTCAGGGATCGCTTCAAGGCGATGCTGCAGGTTTCCGAAAACTACAAATCCTTCAGCGGCATTGCCGATGATACGGACGGCAAGGTGGACTTTATCTTCAAAACCGATTCCATCAGTCCCGCCAAGAATGAGGACGAATAAAACTAAATCCCTTTACTGCCTGCGCAGCTTTGCGCGGGCAGTTTTTTTGTAAAAAATTTATATAAAATTTACACAAAATATTGAAATCGAATTAAAAATAGTTTATAATTTTACTATTACAAAAAAAGGAGGCGTTGTATGAATTGCCCCAAATGCGGAAAACAGGTTTCGCCCGGACAAACCGTTTGCGAACACTGCGGCGCAAGCATTCCCGCGGAAGACATTGATTTGGTTTTTTCCGAACGGGATATGCCTAGGAGCAAAAGAAAACCCTTTAACAAAATCGCAGTTATCGTTCTTTGTGTGCTGATCGTTATCGGCGTTGGTGTTTTTGCCTTTTGGTATTTGAATAAAGATAATAACCGCGGCTCGAATACGTCGAACGAAGCTGCCTCCACCCTTGATTCGGCGGCGGCCACGGAAAAGGAGACTGTTGCGGCGCAGCCTGCGACCGCGCCCTCGGCGGCGCCTGCCAAGCCGGAGAAAGATCCCAACGAGCAAAAGCTTGAGGCTTATATCAAAGACTCAACGCTGCGCGAGGATCTTTTGTCGCTTGCCGACGGCGAAATGACTTTGAATGCGCTGTACGCCGAAAAAAATCTCATTATGGTTCGCTATAAGATCCCGTACAGCCAATCCGACACGGAGCAAACGGAATATTTGGAGACGATCCCCGGCACGATAAGCGAGATTTGCAGCAGGCTGGATGAGGATTTGTTTGACCTGCGCAGGAAAACCGGTGTTGAAAACGCCGCGATCGAAATCATTTGTGTTGATAATTCCGGAAGTACGATTTATTCCGATACGGTGTAACCGTCATATTCCGGTTAAACTTTTATGAAATATAAGGAGGAACATTATGAATTGTCCGAATTGCAACAGCCCACTTTCGCCTAACCAGCGTTTTTGCGGAACCTGCGGCTTTGATGTTTCATCGGCTCAGCCCTTAGATGTGCCGAAGACTACAGCGGCAGATAACTACACGCCTGAGCAGACGTACGCGCCGCAGGATAATTATTATCCGCAGGAGCAGCAGAATTACGGTTATCAGCAGGATCAGGGCTACGCGCAGCAGGATTACGGCTATCAGCAGGATCAGGGCTACGCGCCGCAGGATTACGGCTATCAGCAGGATCAAGGCTACGCGCAGCAGAATTACGGTCAGCAGAATACCGCCGTGCAGTATCAGCCGCACAGCAACAATGATTATTCTCAGCAGTACAGCAACTATCAGCAGCAGTCGCCCTACGGCAGCACAAATTACAGCTACAGCGGTCAAAGCGCCGGCGGTTCGGGAATGAACAAAAAGACGCTCACCATTATTATAGCCGTTGTCGCTGTTTTGGCGGTTGCCGGCATTGTGCTGGGTATTGTATTCGGAGTGAAGTCTTGCAGCGGCGATAAGCATACCGTCAAGGCGTTTGGCGTAGAGGTCGCTAAAGATGATAAGATCGATACGACCGACGGAAACGCAAAGAGCAAAATCGAAGCGTATTTGGAGGAAAAAAAGTTTAATGATTATCTTGATTCCGCAAGAAGCTCTTTGAACGGCGAGGGTACACTTGAAAGCGCTGTATACGGCAACACTTGGGTTTGGGCCGTTAAGGTAACCAGGGAAATGTCTGAAAGTGAGAAAAGTCAGATGAAGAGCGGTTATATATCGAGTATGATCCCGGTAAGCATATCACAGATGCGCAGCGCTGCAAACGTTGATAATTTGGTTGTCGTCGTCGCTGTTTTGGACAAGGACAACAACGTGCTGGATAAAAAGGTAATGAGTTGATCAATTAGCTCAGGAAAGGTGAAAGCAATGAAAAAACTTACAAGAATCACAGCGGTCGCGGCCGCAATGCTGCTGGCAATGGCTTCTCTTACCGCCTGCGGCAGCAAAGAAGAAAGCAAAAAGGAAGAAAGCACCGGAGCGGCAAGTTCGGCAAGCTCGGCAAGCTCACAGCAGAGCGCTCAGCCAAGCGCGCAGGAAAGCTCAAAGCTTGAGATCTCCGAGTTCAGCAAGCAGGAGTTCACTTTGCCCGAGATCAGCGGATTGCATCAAAGCTCGCAGCAGCAAAGCTCACAGCAGCAAACCTCGGAACAGCAGAGCCTGATCTCCGACACGCCCACCGGCGGCAGCAATATGATTTTCAACGACAGCGGTATAGTCATTGCCGACGATCCGGCTATCAACAACGGAGACGCAACATCGGAATCGATTTTGAATATGGTTCTGAATCAGAAAAATATGAGCTCATCAATGGAGCAGTTCAATACCCAAATGCAAGGCAAAGCAACCGCGAAAATGTTTGCAAAGGGCAATGCGCTTGTGATCGAACTGGACGCGATCGCCGACTTAACAGATGAGCAAAAACAAAATATAGGACCTTCATTTGAGAGCAATGTTTCATCTGTTACCACGCCACTTGCGCAGATGAAGGACCAGTACGGCATTTCGATGGTTGTTGTTGTTGCGGTTGTCGAAAACAACGGCAATGTATGCTTCAGCAAGGTTCTCAAAGGCTGACGGCAGGTTTGTGATAGCCGGCAGCCTTACACCAAATAATAAAACGGAGGCTTTTCTATGAATTGTCCGAATTGCAGCAGCCCTTTAAGGCCTAATCAAAAATTCTGTGAGCGCTGCGGCGCAAAAATCGAACAGCCTGTTACGAATTTTGATAATCCGCAGCAGCCTTCCGCGGCGCCTACACAGGTCTATCAGCCGGAGCCCGAGGATCCCGGCGCGCGCACCAGAGTTTATGTTCCGCAAACAGAATACGCCGACAAGGATAATCCGCTGAACAATCAGCCGAATTTTGACGTGCAGGAGCCGGAGCAGCCTGAGTATGCTCCGCAGCAGTACAGGCAGGCGCCCCGCCCCGGCGAGTATCCTCCTCAGCCAAGCGAGTATCCTCCGCAGCCCGTCGGCTACGCTCCGCAGCAGCGGCAGAATCCGTATCCGCAGCCTGCGGACAACGGAGGCAAGCCGCCCAAAAAATCAAAAACGCCGTTGATAATCGTTATCATCGTTTTGGCGGTGCTGTTGGTCGGAGGCGGTATTGTTACCGCGATTTTGCTTCTGAATCCGAATAATAAGGATGACGGCGGCGATTCCGCGTCGGGCAGCGCGTCTTCTCAAAGCAGTCAGGCGGAAAGCAGCAAGGCGCCCGATACTTCCTCAAGGGCAGAGTCGAGCGTGGCTTCGTCAAGCAGCACCCAGAGCAGCAAAGAAAGCTCGTCGTGGTCTTTTGACAGCAGCTCGCAGGCGCAAAGCAGCTTTTCTTGGAATGAATCCGGCACGTACTCCTCCTCAAATCAGGAGAGCAGCTTTTCCTCTGTTCCGTCTTCAGGCAGTACCGCGCTTTATGGCAAAAGCGGCGCGCTGCTGGCTGATGATCCGGCTATTAATGTGGACGATTCCACATCGGAAGTGCTGATGACTCGTGCCCTGGAGAGTCAAAACATCGATCAGGCGATCGCCACCATGAATACACAGCTGAACGGTAAGGCGACTGTTGATATGTATATGAAGGGCAACACATTGGTGCTTGAGGTCAACGCAAACAGCTCGATGACTGATGCGGAGAAGGCTGCGTTTGAACCTTCAATGGCGAACAGCGCTACCACATTCGGAACTACCTTAAAGACATTCAAGGATAATTACGGAATAAATCTTGCTGTTGTTATCGCTTTGGTGGAAGACAACGGTAATGTTTATTACTCAAAGGTAGTCAAAGCATAACACGAAGCAAATAAGTCAGAAAAACAGCGCACAGCCAAACGAGGCTGTGCGCTGATGTTTTTTTTAACGGACATTTTGCAAAGCGGCGATTGCCTTTGCCGCGTCGGGCGCTTTGAACACCGCCGTTCCGGCAACGCAAACGTCTACGCCTGCGTCTGCTGCCTGCTGAATGGTGTTTTCTCCGATACCGCCGTCCGCTTCGATCAGCAAGGAAATTCCGCGGCGTTCACATTCTTTGCGTATTGCGGTCACCTTTGGCAGCATATCCGCCATAAAGGATTGTCCGCCGAAGCCGGGCTCGACAGTCATAACCAGCACAAGCGACAGCCGGTCAAGGTAGGGAAAAACCGCTTCCGCGGGCGTGTTGGGCTTGATGACCAAGCCTGCCTGAATGCCGCGCGATTTTATTTTTTCGATCGTGGCGTCGACGTCGGAATCACATTCAACGTGAAATGTGATGATGTCGGCTCCCGCGTCGGCAAAGTCGTCGATGTATTTCAGCGGATCGGAAATCATCAAATGCACGTCAAACGGCTTGTCGGTGTAGGGACGCACCCACTTGATTATCGGCGCGCCAAAGGTTATGTTGGGAACAAAGTGGCCGTCCATTACGTCAAGGTGCATCCAGTCGGCGCCTGCCTTGTCCATACGGCGGATCTCATTTCCCATTTGGGAAAAATCACAGGATAGTAGAGAAGGAGCGATTTTCATTTGTAACATCCTTTCTGTAAATTACGGCTTTTGTATGGCAGGCGCGATTATGGCGGCGGCTGCCCAGAACAGGGCGTAAATCAGCACTTCCAGCGTGCCCATAACGCCGACGTTTGCGTACAGCACCAGCGGAGTTGCGATCAAAAGTCCCAAAATCACCGCGATCAGCTGAATGACGATTGCCAGCGAAATGTTCTCTTTGATGCGCACACAGCCTGAAATCGCGCGCGACAAGCCTGCCGCCTTGCCGTGGGTGACAAGGTATGACCGCGACTGTTCCTCAACAGCGCTTTGCGCTTCCTTCAAAACGTTGCCCAAACCGGTAGGCAACACCTTGATACTGCGGTAAAACAGGTTGTACAGCTGCGCTACCAAATCGTCGGTGATGTTGTGATCGGTGGTGCGGATCAGGAAGCTTATGCCGTTTGCCTCGGCGCGCTGCATTTCGCTTTTCAGCTCGGGATCGGCATGGTAACGGGTGACGAGCATCGCCACAGGTCTTCCTGCGCGTGAAAGATAGGTGACCTGGCTGCCGTCGGCGACGAATTTTTCTTCATAGTCGTCGGCGGGGATCTCTACGCTGTACTTTTCCATTAATCCGCGCGAGCCGACCAAAATGCGCTCGCCGTTGATCCAGCCGACCAAGCCCAGCTCATCCTCGTACAGCACGCTTTCGACCTCGGGTAGGGTTTCTTTTGCTTCGGTCACCACCGACTCAAAGGCGTTGGCGATCGGGTTTTGAGCTTCTTTTAAAATAGCTATGCCGCACAAAAGGGACTCGTCCACGTTGTAATTTTCAAAGGTCTTGATGCCCTCAAGCTCAATTGCGTCGGCGGGAAACAGCTCGCCGGCGTCTATCATTATTGCGGTGCTGTCGCAGAACTGCTTTATGGAGGGATAACCCGACAGCATCGCGCCGTAACCGTTAAGTGTTTTGCACAGCTTTCTGACGGGAAAATTGACCGCCAGCAGGGTTGAGATCGGAACCGACAGCGCGGTCAGCAGAGCCAGCGTGTTCATGGCGTCGGTGAACGAGAACTTGATCACGCCGTAAAGCACGGTGACGGCAAGCGCCGCAACGGTTGTGATCGGCGCCAGCTTGGACGCCAGATCCTCGCTTGGATCGGGCGCGTAGGAAATCTTTAAAAAGTTTGCGGCAAATTTGGTTTTGTGCTGATATGCGATCAGGTTTTTCTCCGCCGCGGTGCCGCTCAGCATTTTGTTGGCAACACTTTCGTTATTGTAAATCTTTGCGGCGTATTTTTGTCCCTTTGCGGTCAGGAAGCGGAAGTTATCCTTAACGCGCAGCACCATCATCAGCTTGCCGAGGTTGTTCGCAAAGAACGCGATAAGAACGATCACCACATAGTAGTTGACGTTAAAGGTCTTTAAGTCGCCCAGCGTAAAGAAGGACGCTATGGTTTGAATGACAGCCGAGATACCTGCCACCGCTACGGCGGTGTCGGAATTTCCCTTTAGCCTCAGCAACGGTGTAAGTCCGCTGAGCATCGCTACGCGGTTCAGCACCACGGACGAGCCGATCAGCAGAAGGTTGAATACAGCGTAAGCAGCAGGCGCGACGGGGATCGCAGAAATGATACCCTCCGGGAAAAGGCGTGTGATAAACGCCAGTATTATCGCGAGCAGCGCGATAACGCCGGAGATCATACTGCGGAAAAACAGCTTTTTAATATTCTCGTTGAGCTCAAAGCGAATGCTTTCTTCGTCTTCTTCGTCGGTGTAGTCCTCTACCGCTTTCTTCTTTTCCAGCGGCGTGTCGTCATCGTCGGACTCATCCTTAGAGAAAAATCCGACAACCGCGCTCAGGATTTTTTCCTGTGTGCTGCGCGTGTCTTCCTCCTTCTCCTCTTCGGTGCTTTCTGGCTTGGGCTCAGGACGGATAACGTGCGCAATAACGGACGGGTTCTTGGAACGGATGTATTCTTCGTATTCGCGCGCGACTACCTCGGAGAATCTGCCTGCCTTGACGTTCAGCAGGTTGCCGGGTTCCTCGGGACGATAAACCGGCACCTTGGACACCACGCGTTCGGGCTCCACAGCCGGCTCGGCAGGCTGCTCTGCAACAGGCGCCTCGGCTGTGGGCATCTCCTCCGGCGGAGCTTCCTGCGGCTTTTCGTCCATATCAATGTCAATGGAGCGGATGCTTTCGATCGCGGCGGATTCGCGAAACTGCTCCACCTCGCCAAGCACTTCGCCGGCAAACTGTGTGTCGTCGTCATATTCCGGCGTCAGGGTGACAATGCGGTTTTCTTCCGCCTCGGCTTCCTTTTTTGCCTTTTCCTCCGCTTCTTTTGCTGCGGCTTCGGCGGCAAGCCGGGCTTCCTCCTCCAATTCTTCGGGAGTTTTTACCTTTTCGCCGGTTTGGTTGCCGTCCATCAGCATTTCGGTTTTCAGCGTGGCGGCTGTTTTTTCTCCTACAATAACGTTGGCGGCGCGGTCTTTTTCTTCCTCTTTTTTATCAAGATCCAAAGGGCTTTCGTTTTTCAGCCTCGGCTTTTTGTCCGTGTTGCTGAAAATCTCCTGCAGCTTTGGCTTCGCGCGGTATTTCTGCGCGGTTTTACGCATTTGCTCGCGGTCTGCCATTTGATGCCGCTCCTCAAGGATGCTCTGGATTTCAAGCTCCTTTAGCAAATCGTTCTTTTTTTCGGCGTCCGACATGGTTGCACATCCTTTCGGTCTGATTGCGTTATTTATGTTCAGGCTCTGCCTTTCAGCGCGTGATACATCAGTATGCCTGCCGCTACCGAGGCGTTGAGCGAGTTGATTTTACCTTTCATCGGCAGCGAAACGATGACGTCGCATTTTTCGCGCACCAAACGTGAAATTCCCTTGCCTTCGTTGCCGATAACGATTGCGCACGCGCCGGACATATCGCAGGAGGCGTAGTCCTCGCCGTTCATATCCGCGCCGTATACCCACACGCCGCGTGTCTTAAGCTCGTCGATCAGCTTGGCAATGTTCGTGACGCGCGCAACACGCATATACTCCACCGCGCCGGCGCTCGCTTTGCCTACGGTGTAGCTCAGGCTGACGCTGCGGTGCTTTGGAATAATTACTCCGTGTACGCCGGTACACTCTGCGGTGCGGATGATCGCGCCTAGGTTGTGCGGATCCTCCAGCTCGTCCAAAATAACCAAAAACGGCGGTTCGTTGCGGCTTTGGGCATATGCCAGAATATCTTCCACGGTGTCATATTCCTTTGCGGCGGCAAGCGCGACGATCCCCTGATGAGCTTGTCCGCCGCTAAGAAAGTCAAGCTTTGTGCGGTCGGCTTCTTTGACAGGGATCTGTTTTTCCCGCGCCTTGGCGATTATCCCGACAACGGCTCCGCTTTTTTCGCCGCGCAGCACAAGGATCTTGTCGATGGCGCGGTTGCTTCGTATGGCTTCGCTTACGGGATTTCTGCCCGCGATTACGTCGGGCTTCGGTTCGGTGTTTCTTTCCTTCATATGATTGCCTCACAACAGGTTGTTTTTCTTTACATACATAATAATTATAACACATTATGCCGAATTTTGATATTCCGTAAAAGAATAATGGGGAATATTCTCATTTACGGCGCAAGTTCCTGCGCGACAGCGCCGTAATCAAAGCATCGCGGAACAATGCCGTACATCCCGGTCGTTTCGTCGCGGAAAATGGAAAGACGCGGCGGAAACGGCGTAAGGCTGAAAAACAACACCCAAAACAAAAACAGCAGGCAAACCGCTAAGGGAAAAATGCCATGCAACGGAAGTGAACTGTCATATAGCATATATGACATCAGGAAAGCGGAGCAAATGCTCAGAAGTGCGGCGATCGGCTCTGCTCCCCACGGACGCATCAGCAAATAAAAGAGCGCCAGCGCATAAAGCGAAAGCGTTTTAGCGGCGACAAAGCGGCGCGTGTGCAGGCGAAGCGTCATCAGCTCCAATAAGCCCCACAGCAGATAGGGGAACAACAGGGTTTTGCACGATTCCCACGGGCTGTTGTTGACAGCGCCGAAAAGGATCCCCGGCAGATCGCCGTCGCACCATACGTACAAATTCCGCATAAACAAGGCGACAACAACGACAAATCCTACGCCTGCCGCTTCAAGCCCGGTAAAATGTTTTTCGGAAATATGTATCACCTCAAGATTACAAAAATGTATTATTTTATTTCGGAATTAAAAGGCTTGAATCAAAATTCTTTACAAGAAGTTATACAAATGGTAAATTTCCAATTATTCATTATGATGTTAAAAAGTCTGTGGAAAGTGTTAATGCTATTGTTAAAGCGAGCCGCTTTATAAGTGCGGTTTGACGTCGACGTCAAAAATCGGTCGTGTTTTTGTTCTATCCGCACAAAACAACCGTTTTTTTGTGTTAACATATCATATAACAAATCGTATAAAATGTAAGTCAAGGCGAATTTTTGCCTAAATGATTACAACTTTGTATTTAAGCTGCCTGCAATAACAAGATTTCATATATTTATTTGGCGTATCGCAAATACATCACGGCAAAAACCACCTGACCGTAACGGCGCTCATCACCATAGCGGTGACGTCGGCGGCGATGGCGGCAACAAGCGTGTGACGTATTTTTTTTACGCCGACGCTTCCGAAATACATTGCCGTTGCGTAAAAGGTCGTTTCGCTGGAGCCTGCCAGCACCGAGGCTACTCTGCCTGCAAAGCTGTCCGGTCCATTCTCCTCAAACACCGAAACGAGCAGTGCCGTGGAGCCGCCGCCCGAAACAGGGCGAAGCAACGCCATCGGCACGACCTCTGTCGGAAAGCCCACAGCGTCGGCAACAGGGGATATAACGCGGCAAAACACTTCCATCGCTCCGCTGGCGCGCAGCAAGCTGACCGCGAACACCAGCCCAAGCAGTGTTGGCGCGATTTGATACAGAGTCATCGCGCCCTCGCGCACGCCCTCGATGAACACGTCAAAGACCGGAACGCGCCGTACCATCGCAAACAAAATAATAACCGCCGCAAAAGCAGGCATAATATAATTCATATACGGCACCTGTTTCTTTTTCTGCTGTCGCGACGGTTGCCTGCCAAGGCTATGATCAGCGCGACCGTCAGCGCGCAGGCGGAACTTAGCCACACCGGCACCAAAATTTCAAACGGCGCCGCGCTGCCGTAGGACGCGCGCAGCATTCCGAGCGTGGTCGGGAAAAGCTGTAGGGACGCAGTGTTCATCACGACAAAAACGACCATTTCATCGCTTGCCGTGTCGCTGCCACCGTCAAGCCGGTGCAGCTCCTTCATAGCCAGCAGTCCCGGCGGAGTGGCGGTGTTGCCGAGTCCAAGAAGGTTTGCGCTGATGTTCATCGAGATCGCGCCGAACGCCGCGCTGTCGCCCTCAAGCCGCGGAAACAGCTTTTTAAGCAAGGGCTTGAAAAGTCCTGCGATAAGCGATGTCAAGCCGCTGCACTCCGCCGCCTTCATCAGTCCCGACCACAGGCAGATCACCCCTGCAAGCGTGATCAGCAGCTGCACGGCGTCGGCGGCGCCGTCAACAAACGCTGCCGACAGGTCGTCTGTATTTCCGAGAAAAACAGCGCAAATCACGCTGAAAACGACAAATAAACTCCATATTTTATTAAGCATAGGTACTTTCCTCTTTCAACAAAGACAACATTTCACAAATATGCGTAGATTATTGACAAATAAACCGAAAAATGGTAAAATCATCTCAGATAATGTAGAAGGGAAGCGAAGATATGATCTACACCAATTTCAGAGAAATCGACAAGGCAGGGCGTATTGTGATTTCAAAGGATATTCGCCGTCACTTCAACATCAATGCAGGTGACATTTTGCAAATCAATGCCGACGACGAGTGTATCACCATCAAAAAGGCAGAGGCAAAATGTGTGTTTTGCAACGCTTCCGAAAACCTGACAGCCTTTGAGGGCAAGCATATCTGTGCCGAATGCCTTGACAAGCTTAAGGCGCGTTAAACGCTATTACAATATATTTGACGTCTTGTGAATTTATGAAGCTTTTTCTTGCCAATATCCATGAAATAACCCCGGAGCACATTCCGCTGATTTCACCCGAACGCGCCGAGAAAGCGCAGAGGTACCGGTTTTCCGCAGATAAAAAACGCTGCATCGCCGGAGGACTTCTTCTGCGACGGTTTTTGGGTGACGCCGCGATTTATACCGATCCGTTCGGAAAACCGCGCGCTGAAAGCGGCGTGTGCTTTAATCTTTCTCACAGCGGCGACTGGGTGCTGCTGGCTGTTTCCGACAAAGAGATCGGTTGCGACATCGAGCGCCTGCGCCAAGTCGAGGCGCTGCGGATGGGAAAGGTAGTCTTTACCGAAAACGAAATGGCGCTGCTGCGCCAAAGCACCGACCGCCTCGGAAAATTTTACGAATTGTGGACAAAAAAAGAAGCCCTGCTCAAATGTATGGGCAAGGGCTTTCACCGTGCGGCAAAAACTGTCGATGTTTGCGCCGACCGCTTTTGCGAGGACGGCGTGGATTATTTTTTGAAAACAAAGGCGTTCTCGGACTATACCATCTCCGTATGCACACAGGGAGAGGACAGCGGCTTTGCCATTGAAATCGCGCATTTTTAGCCTACTGCACCGGCACAACGGCAAAGAAAACCAAATCGGCTTCGCTGTTGTTGATCAGGCTGTGCGTGTGTCCCTTGGGACAGTAGTGGCACTGACCTGCCTCAAGCGGAATAATGTCGCCGTCGTAAAACACCTCGCCGGTACCGCTGAGAATATAGATGATCTCGCTGTCGCCTTTGTGGGTGTGCTTGCCGATGGTGGCGCCCGGCGGCAGTGTGCCGTGGATGATCTTGTTAAGTCCGTCAAAGTGAATCTTTGCGATAAATTCTTTTTCGCCGCCCTTGAAGTTCGGAAGAACCTCGGGGGTTTCGTTTTTTAAATCAAAAAGCATTGGTTTTCCCTCATAATGTATGGTAGTACGGACAAATGTCCTCGTAGTGACCGTCTTTCATCAAGAATCCCTCAGGGATGGTTCCAAGCTGAACAAAGCCCAGCTTTTCGTACAGCCTTCTTGCCGCGGTGTTGGTTTTTACAACGGCGTTGAACTGCAAAATGCGAAAGCCGTGCGCCTTGCCCTGTTCCAGACAGTCGCGCACCAGCAGCTCGCCGATGTGTCTGCCGCGCGCTTCCTTGCAGACCGCGTAGCTTGCGTTGCATATGTGTCCGCACCGTCCGACGTTGTTCGGGTGCAAAATATACAGCCCGAGCAGCTTACCGCTTTCCGTGTCCTCGGCAACGCCGCAGTAGCTTTGGCTTTCAAAAAAAGCCCTGCCGGTTTCGCTGTCCAGACATTCCGTCTGCGGAAAGGCAATGCCGTCGCGCACGACCTCGTTCCAGATCCCGTTCATTTGCGCAATGTCCGAATCGGCGTATTTTCTTATAATAATTGACATAAGCACAACTCCTTGGCTTTATTTTATCACAAAAAATGAGGCAAAGCAATTCGATCGTGCAAAATCTTTCAAAAAACCCTTGCTATTTTTCCGACAATCATATATAATACTCTACAGTTGAATATTTTTTCTTATCAAGAGCGACGGAGGGAACAGGCCCCGTGAAGTCCGGCAACCTGCATTGCAAGGTGCTAAATCCTGCGGTTTTACCGAAAGATGAGTTTTAACGCCTTTCGGATGGAGGGCGTATTTTTTTGCATTATATGGATCTTCTTCGTACCGCCGATCAAAAACGGCGACGGCAGGAAGGACTTTTTTAAAGGCGGACAGGAACGTTCGCAACGCTTTTTGGAAGGAGCAAATTTATGGCAAAGTTTTTATTCACATCCGAATCTGTGACCGAGGGCCATCCCGATAAGGTCTGTGACAAGATCTCCGACGCGGTGCTCGACAATATTCTGGCGAAGGACAGCAAGGCGCACGTCGCCTGCGAAACCACCGTCACCACCGGCGTTGTGCATATTATGGGCGAAATCTCCACCACGGCTCAGGTGGACATCACCTCGATCGCGCGCGGCGTGCTTGATGATATTGGCTACAACGATCCTGCCTACGGCTTTGACGCAAAAAGCTGCGCGGTGCTGACCTCTATCGATCAGCAGTCCGCCGACATAGCGATGGGCGTTAACGAAAGCTTTGAGCTTAAGGACGGCGAGGATGACATCAACAACCAAATCGGCGCAGGCGACCAGGGAATGATGTTCGGCTACGCCTGCAGCGAAACTCCCGAGCTGATGCCGCTTCCGATCTCCTTGGCGCACAAGCTGGCCAAGCAGCTGACCAGAGTAAGAAAGGACGGCACGCTGACTTATCTTCGCCCCGACGGAAAAACACAGGTCACGGTGGAGTACGAGGATGGCAAGGCGGTGCGCGTTGACACGGTGGTGGTTTCCACCCAGCACGACGACGATGTATCGCTGGAGCAGATCCGCGAGGATATGACTGAATTTGTAATTAAGCCGATAATTCCGGCGGAGCTGTTTGTCGATACAAAAATCTTTGTGAATCCGACCGGCAGATTTGTCATCGGCGGTCCTGTCGGCGACGCGGGTCTGACCGGCAGAAAAATCATCGTTGACACCTACGGCGGCTTCTCCCGTCACGGCGGCGGCGCCTTCAGCGGCAAGGATCCTACAAAGGTGGATCGCAGCGCGGCATATTACGCGCGCTACATCGCGAAAAATGTCGTTGCCGCAGGCTTGGCGGACAAGTGCGAGGTGCAGCTTGCCTACGCTATCGGCGTGGCAAAGCCCGTGTCGATCATGGTGGACGCCTTCGGCACCTCCGCGTACACCAACGAGCAGCTTGCCGCTGCGGTGGAAAAGGTGTTTGACTGCCGTCCCAACGCCATCATCAATCAGCTTGAGCTGCAAAAGCCGCAGTATTACAACCTTGCCGCTTACGGACATATGGGCAGGGAAGAGCTCGGCGTAAAGTGGGAGCAAACCGACAAAACCGAGCAGCTTTTGGAGGCAGTAAAATAATAAAAGCTTCTGCACCACAGAAGCTTGACAACGAAAAATATTGACAAATCATAAAATCGGCATATAATAAAAAAGAAGGTTGTCTTCGGGGCGGAGTGAAATTCTCCACCGGTGGTATAGTCCACGAACAGGCGTTTGCCTGCCGAGCCTGTGAAATTCAGGCACCGACGGTTAAAGTCCGGATGAAAGAAGACGCGCTTTTAGCAGCTGCTATTTCGCGTGATCGCCCTGTTGTATTCTTATACAACAGGGCTTTTTAGTTATACGCGTACGAGAGCGTCTCCGTAACAGCCTAAAAAGTTTTAAAGGAGTTGTTACTATGGCAACAAAATCAAACAGTAAAATCAAAATGATCAGCATTATGGCAATGCTGACGGCGCTTGCGATCGCCGCGGACTTCTTTTTGAGGATCCCAAACATCAGCGGCTTTCTAACCTACGAGCCGAAGGACGTCATTCTTACCATCGGCGCGTTTATCTACGGTCCCGTGGTCGGCTTGCTTATGGCGCTTGTAACCTGTCTGGTCGAAATGGTGACGGTCAGCTCCACGGGCTTCATCGGGTTTTTGATGAATTTCCTTGCGTCGGCAATGTTCGTGGGCGTTTCCTCGGTGATCTATTACCGCAAAAAAACCATGCTGCGCGCGGTCGTCGGCTTGCTTTCGGGCGCGGTCGCGATGATAGGCGTTATGCTGCTTTGGAATTACATTATGACTCCGATCTATATGGGCGTTCCGCGTGATGTGGTGGTCGGAATGCTTCCGACGGTGCTGCTGCCCTTCAACGCCATCAAGTCCGGATTGAACGCCGCGCTTGTAATGCTGCTGTATAAGCCGGTTGTCACCGCTTTGCGCAAGTCGAAGCTGATTCCCACGCGCGAAAGCCATGACGGAGGAAACAAGCTTGCAAACACCGTGATCGTGGCTGTTATCTCCGCCTTGGCGGTGGCAACGATGGTTTTGGTGCTGCTGATTTTTGCCAAGATCCTGTAATAAACGGCAGGGACTTGACAATAAACGACAATATGCTATAATAATATCGTTAAAAAGTTCACAGAGTAGAAGCCGGCGCGTTTAAGTGTTTTACGGACGGGGAGTTGCCGTGAAAACGAAGGTTTTCCGCGATGTCGGTTTCGCATCCCGCTGTTGATTTGGAGATTGATCGAAAACAGGCGGGCGGATGTCCGCCTTTTTTGTTTGTCTCCAAGGCAGCCGAACGCTTTGGAGGTTATTATGAATCCGTTCCAATCACTTAAAAATTCCTTTTTCGAATTAAAAAAGCTGCAATCCATGGTTATCATCGCCATGCTGCTGGCGCTGCGCATAGTGCTGGGAATGTTTGCCAACGCCACGCTTCCGTTTTTCGGCAACGCCGTTAAAATCAGCGGAGCGTTTTTGCCTATTGCCATGGCAGGCGCTATGTTCGGTCCCGTGCCGGCAATGCTGGTTGGCGCGCTGGGCGATGTGTTGTCCTACATCATCGCGCCGACGGCAGGCGGTTTCTTTCCGGGATTTACCGTCAGCGGTGCGCTGACGGGCTTGATTTACGGCTTTTTCCTGTATAAAAATCAAATCACCATGCCGCGTGTTATTATCGCCTGGACGGTGAACACGCTGGTGGTCGAAACCTTCCTCGCCGCGTATTGGCTGTTTTTACTCTACAGCGCCAGCAGCGGAAAGGCGTATGATGTGTGGCTTCTGTCGCGCGTCATCAGCCAGGCGGTCAAATGCGTGCCTGAAATTATGATCATATTCGGCGCAGGCAGGCTGATTTGCGCCGCGGAAAAATCTATTGCGCGAAAGGCGTAATACGTATAAGAAAACATAGAAAAGGGTTGGCTCCGTCGGAGTCAACCCTTCTTGTATTTATTGAGTTTCGTATTATTCTTCTACGACGGGAAGTCCTGCAAGGCTCTTTTCAAGCTCCTCATCGGTGGGGATGTAGTCGGTCATCTTGCCGTCGTTGAACTTTTCATATGCAACCATATCAAAGTAGCCGGTGCCGGTCAAACCGAACACGATGGTCTTTTCTTCGCCGGTTTCCTTGCACTTGAGCGCTTCGTCGATCGCAACGCGGATCGCGTGGCTGGATTCGGGAGCAGGCAGAATGCCCTCAACGCGCGCAAACTGCTCGGCAGCTTCAAATACGGATGTTTGCTCAACGGAGGTAGCCTCCATCAGACCGTCGTGATACAGCTGCGACAGTGTGCTGCTCATGCCGTGATAGCGCAAGCCGCCTGCGTGGTTTGCAGAGGGAATAAAGCCGGAGCCGAGGGTGTACATCTTTGCCAGCGGACAAACCATACCGGTGTCGCAGAAGTCATACGCGTACTTGCCGCGTGTAAAGCTGGGGCAGGAAGCAGGCTCAACGGCGATGACGCGGTAATCCGCCTCGCCTCTGAGCTTCTCGCCCATAAAGGGAGCGATCAAGCCGCCCAAATTGGAGCCGCCGCCGGCACAGCCGATGATGATGTCGGGTTTAACGCCGAGCTTGTCAAGAGCGGTCTTTGTTTCAAGTCCGATAACGCTCTGGTGCAGCAGAACCTGGTTGAGCACGCTGCCCAAAACATAGCGGTAGCCCTCGGTGGAGGTAGCAACTTCAACAGCTTCGGAAATCGCGCAGCCCAGGCTGCCGGTGGTGCCGGGATGCTCGGCAAGGATCTTTTTGCCGATCTCGGTCGTTGTGGAAGGAGAGGGAGTGACCTCTGCGCCGTAGGTGCGCATTACCTCGCGGCGGAAGGGCTTCTGCTCATAGGAAACCTTTACCATATATACCTTGCAGTCCAAGCCGAAGTATGAGCACGCCATCGACAGCGCGGTGCCCCACTGACCTGCGCCAGTCTCGGTGGTTACGCCTTTCAAGCCCTGCTTTTTGGCGTAGTACGCCTGCGCAATGGCGGAGTTCAGCTTGTGGCTGCCGGAGGTGTTGTTGCCCTCGAACTTGTAGTAGATCTTAGCGGGTGTGTCCAGCGCTTTTTCAAGGAAATAAGCGCGGATCAGGGGAGAGGGACGATACATTTTGTAGAAGTCCTGTATCTCCTGCGGAATGTCGATATACGCGTCGGTGGTATTAAGCTCCTGTGCGATCAGCTCGTCACAGAACACCGGCGACAGCTCCTCGGCGGTCATCGGCTTGTGAGTAGCCGGATTCAGCAGCGGCGCGGGTTTGTTTTTCATATCCGCGCGAACGTTATACCATTTGGTCGGGATCTCGCTTTCGTCCAGGTATGTTTTGTAGGGGATTTTGTTTTCTTTCATTTTAATTACTCCTTTTCGGTATAATGATCATTTTAATGCAAAAGGTTGTGATAAGGGGAAAGGTCGCCATCGCTTTGTAAATAATTTCATATGGATCCCTCCGGTGCAAATAAAAAAACTGTCCCGGCAAATTTTGCCGGGACAGGAATAACCTGCGGTACCACCCTGCTTGGCGTGAATCACGCCCACTCTGCGCGTACTGACATACGCTGACCTTTTTCACGACAGGTCATGCCGTCTTGCATACTCGGCAATCGCCTTTCCGCTCGCCCTCGGAAGTCCATTCAACCCTGTGTTCTCTGCCGCGATCTCACCGTCCGCGGCTCTCTTTAAGAGAAGTGGCAGCGCCTACTCACTCTTCCTCATCGGTTTAGCCATATCATACACCCAAAAATCGTAATTGTCAATAGTTTTTTAGTGATATTTTTATCGCCCGTTATGTGATCACACAAAAAGGGCGCGCTTAATGCAGCGCGCCCTCAAATCAGTTATGAACGTAAATCAAGTACGGCAGGTAATTACAGCTCTGCGAAATACTTAATGGTTCTAACCATCTGGCTGGTGTAGGAGTTCTCGTTGTCGTACCAGGAAACTACCTGAACCTCATAGAGGTCGTCGGCAACCTTGGAAACCATG
>JBGUOX010000127.1:0-32556 GCA_045129995.1 Ruminococcus sp.
CTTGCTCAGGTGTGCCTTTTTTAGTTTCTTTCTGATTTCTTTCATTATTTGTTGCTTGAAGTGTGTTCGTTTTGCTCTTCTCTATTACAAAAAGAAAAGGAGTTATGAAAGGATTAGTATTTGACAAATTAGATTAAATAATCCTATTCCGCTGTAAAAGCAAAATAATCAGAGCAAGGTTCTCACGCCTTGCTCTGTTTTTCTATCCCAAAAAAGAGCAGAAAAGCCTCTGCGACTTTCCTGCCCTGAAATCACTATTCCTTTGAAAAAATGCGGACAGCTTTAACATAATAAAAGAGGAACAAAACGCTCTCTATAATGCTCAACACGCTGCCCAGCAGACCAAGCCACGACGCGCCGATCGTTGCCGTCGTTCCGCCAAGCACCAGAATGAACACGCTTAAACACGTCTGAAAAACAAAAATGGTGGTAATGATCACGTAGATCACCGCGCCTTGCCTGTCCATCTCCTTATGTCCAAGCCGGACGCATAGGCTTCGGATCCCCTCCAAAACATACACCTCTGTCAGCAGAACAGTCAGAATGATCAGCAGCTCCGCAATGCTCGTCGCTTCTTTATTCGAAGTAACAATACTGCTCGGTATCGCCAAAAACAAGCTGATAACCGCTGAATAAAACGCGACCTTAAAGTTTTCATCCTCGGCGCTCGCCCTGCGCAAGCTGATCAGGTAAAAAACATAACAGGCGATCCTGGCAACCAAAATGAACGTCATCGAAAAAATGAGCAGCAAGGCATACCAACCGGATACATTCTCCAAATCCGCATCCGTATGAAACGCGACAATGGAAAAGCAAACCACTATTATTGAAAAAATCTCACTCAGCATCGACAAAACTTCCGCGAAAAACAGCCGCTTGATGCTTTTAAGTGTTATCGGAAAAGACATATCATTTCTCCTTAATGGTTTCTCCTTTCATTTTAAGTGAAAAGAACGTTTTTGTCAATGCAGAATAACTATATTTTCTTCAACAGGGTTGATTTTATTGTTATTTTTGGTATAATAAATATAATACAACCGACCTTTGGAGGAAAATGTGAAAAACATTCGGGAACTGCCTCAAAAACTCAAAAATCTGGATCTCAGCTGGATGATCCCCGCAGGCTTCGGAATATCCTGCGTACTGCTGGCGGCAGGCGTCGCGCTGCTCATGATACGCGGCTTCGGAAACATGGAAAACGGCTGGATGTTCAGCATCGGCGCCGATGTATTCTGCCTTGCTGTCTGCGTAATGCTCTCCTTCAGCTGTGTGATCAACTATAAAAACCGCAACGAACACACCCGCGTATTCGTCACCCTGCTGACCGTCAGCGCGGCGTCATTGTTTTTGGATGAAGCCGCGTGGCTTGTGCAGGGCGTCGCGCCGCTGCGCGCCGCAAACCTCGTCATCAACGTATTTCATTTTATGATCGGCGTAGTGCTGATATATTTATTCTGGCAATACATACGCCGCGTTCTCAAGATGGAAAACAGCCTGATGACAACAGCGGACGGAATTTTAAACCTGCTGCTCATCCCCTCGCTGCTGCTGTGCGCGGTCAATTTCTTCTATCCGCTTTATTTTCAAATCACCGAAGCCGGCGTCTACCAGCGCACCGACAAATGGTACATAAGCCAGGTTTATCTCTGTTTTGCGCTGCTGATCGTCATTTTGGAGCTGCTGATGTCGCAGGCGTCCACGCGTGACCGAATGGTCGCGATCTCTTTCATTGCCATTCCTCTCGCAAATCAGGCGCTCACTCAGGTCACCTTCGGAGTTTCCACGCAATACGCGGCAATGCTGGTATCGATCGTACTTATCTACGGCGTGCTTTTCGCCGACCGCGAAAAAACGATCTCCTCCACCGAAACCGAGCTTGGAGTCGCAACGCGCATCCAGGCGAGTATGCTTCCAAACGCCTTTCCGTTCCTGCCCGAACGCAAGGAATTTGACCTTTACGCCTCAATGACTCCCGCCAAAGAAGTCGGCGGCGACTTTTACGATTTCTTTATGGTCGACGACGACCGCCTTGCGCTGGTAATCGCCGATGTTTCCGGAAAAGGCATTCCGGCTGCTCTTTTTATGATGGCGTCCAAGATCCTCATCAAAAACCGCGTTATGACCGGCGAAGCTCCCGGAGAGGCGCTGCGAGCCATCAACAATCAAATTTGCGAAAACAACCGCGAGGAAATGTTCGTCACGGTATGGCTCGGCGTCTTGAACCTGCGCGACGGCACATTAAAAAGCGCCAACGCAGGTCACGAATACCCGATCCTCAAAACACCGGACGGCGAGTTTGAACTGCTAAAAAGCAAGCACAGCTTCGTTATCGGCGGAATGCCCGGAATCAAATACCGCGAAAGCGAAACAGTGCTCCAACCGGGTTCCACGCTGTTCCTATACACCGACGGAGTTCCCGAGGCGGAAAACCAAAACGAAACGCAATACGGCTACGAGCGTTTTCTTGCCGCGCTGAACGGCAAAAAGGACGGCACTCCGCAGGAACTGCTCGCGACAGTAAAAGAAAGTGTCAGCGCATTTGTGCAGGACTACATTCAGTTTGACGACCTGACAATGCTCTGCATACACTATTCAGGCAGAAAGGAGGAAATGTCCAATGAAGGAGCTGACAATTGAAGCTGCTGTAGAAAACATTGAGGTCGTTACCGATTTTATCAACCGCGAATTGGAAGATCTAAACTGCCCCGTGAAGGCGCAAACTCAAATCGCGATCGCAATCGACGAGCTTTTCGGCAACATCGCGCGCTACGCCTACACGCCCGACATCGGCAAGGCGACCGTTCGCTTTGCGGTAGAAGAAAACCCGCTGTCGGTCATCATCACGTTTATCGACCACGGTGTTCCGTTCAATCCGCTGGAACAGGCTCAGCCCGACATCCACGCCTCGGCGGAGGACAGACCGATAGGCGGTCTCGGCATCTTCCTTGTCAAAAAGTCGATGAATATGGTAGAGTACGCCTACAAAAACGGACAAAACATCTTAACGATCAAAAAAACCATCGGATAACCTTCCGTTGAAATAATTAATATTTATATAATGAAAAGGAGTTATTTAAATGAATCTCAAAAGAAAAGCTGTAAATTCCACCTTGACCGTAACCGTAAACGGCAGAATCGACACCGCGACCGCACCCGATTTCGAAAAAGGAGTCAAGCCCTATCTTGACGGCGTTTCCGAATTGATCCTCGACTTCAAGGACGTAAACTACGTTTCCTCCGCGGGTCTGCGCGCGCTTCTCTCTTTGCAAAAACTGATGATGAAGCAGGGCGAAATGAAGCTTATCAACGTAAACGACGAGGTTTGCGACGTTTTTGAAGTAACAGGCTTTGACGAAATTCTGACATTTAACGAGTAAAAGGTGAGCGCATGACCATTCTGGAGTTACTAAAGCAATACACTCAAACAAGCCCCAACACAGCCATCCTGTTCGATGAAGCGCATTCCAAGGGAATCACCTACGCTCAGCTCGACGATCTCAGCGGCAGAGTTTATGCCTATCTTGCAAATCAGGGCGTCGGCAAGGAGGACTTTGTCCTAATCAATCTGCCGCGCGGCGTACTTCCGATCATCGCTATGATAGGCGTCTGGAAGGCAGGCGCGGCATGGGCGTTGGTAGAGGACACCTACGCTCCCGAACGCATCGCGTTCATCCGTGAGGACTGCGGCTGCAAAACAGAGCTTTCCGCCGAAAACTGGGAAGATGTTATGAACACCGAGTCCAAAAGCGGCTTTGTCACCGCGGACGATCATGACGCGGCTTACGCCATCTACACCTCCGGCACCACCGGCAACCCCAAGGGCGTGTTGCACGAATACGGAAACCTTATGCGCGCTGTGGACTCCATCGCGATAGACGGCAACAACCCCTTCACCGGCAAAGACAGACTTGCGCTGCTTGCGCCGATGAACTTTGTCGCGTCGGTCATCGTCATCTTGAAGGCGCTCAGCATTTGCGGCGGCAAAACCTTTGTCGTCGGCTATGCCACCATCAAAAATCCCATGGCGCTCAAAATGTTCTTTGTGGAAAAGCGCATAAGCGTAACCTTCCTTACGCCCTCCTATGTTCGTATGCTCGGCAACCAAACCGGACCGTTCCTCCGTATGCTCTTTGTCGGCAGCGAACCTGCAAACAACGTATATAACAAAAGCGTCGATCTGATCAACATCTACGCGGCAAGCGAAAGCGGCTTTGCCATAGGCGTGTTCCATATCGACAGATCCTACGAGACCTGTCCCATCGGCAAGCCCGAGATCGACTGTCCCATAACGCTTATCACCGAGGACGGCGAAGAAGCCGCTGACGGTGAAATAGGCGAGCTTTGCTTTGAAAACCCCTACGTGCGCGGCTATATGAACCTGCCCGAAGAAACCGAAAAGGCTTTCCAAAACGGCATCTATCACACAGGCGACCTTGCGCGCAAGGACGAAAACGGCAACTATGTTCTCCTCGGACGTTCGGGCGATATGATCAAGATCAACGGCAACCGCATCGAGCCCGCCGAGATCGAAGCGTCGGTCAAGCAGGTTCTCGGCATCGACTGGGCAGCCGCGCGCGGCTTTGAGGAAAACGGAAAAAGCTATCTCTGCGCGTACTACACCGCCGACATCGAGGTCGATAACAACAAAATGCGCGAGGAGCTCTCAAAGCGTCTTCCCTACTATATGATCCCCGCCTACTACATCAAAATCGACAAGGTACCGCTAAAGCCAAACGGCAAAATGGACAGAAAGGCGCTGCCCAAGCCGGACGCCTCCGACTTCAAAACCGACTACGCCGCGCCCGAAACCGAAACCCAGAAAAAGCTCTGCGACGCCATGGCAAAGGTGCTCAAGCTCGATCAGGTCGGCATCAACGACGATTTCTACGAGCTGGGCGGCGATTCCCTCGGTTCGATCAGCGTAATTACCGAAAGCGAGCTTCCGGGACTTAACGCCAGCGAGATCTTCCGCGGCAGAACACCGAAAAAAATCGCGGAGATGTATGAAGCAAACCACGCGAACGACGACGGCGAAGCGCCCGAAATCAAAAACGCGCGTTCAATGAAGTCCGACCATCCGCTTACGGTCGAGCAGCTATATATGGTGGACTATCAGCTCTATACGCCGAAATCCACGATGTACAACCTGTTCACCATGATGAAGGTGGACAAGGATATGTTTGATATGCAAAAAATGGCTGACGCCATGCGCACCGCCATCCGCAATCACTCCGCTTTGCTGACCACCTTCCATTTCAACGAGGACGGCGACATTGTCCAGCGCTACACGCCCGAAGTGCTTCGCGACATTCACGTTGAAAAAATCAGCGAATTTGAATTTAACACCATAAAAGACACACTGGTGCAGCCGTTCAAAATCATCGGCGGCTGTCTGCACCGCTGCCGAGTTTTCGAAACCGAAAAGAACGGCTACATCTTCTTCGACGTTCACCACACCCTGTTTGACGGCACATCCCTGAAGGTGTTTATGCAAAACGTCGGCAAGGCATATATGGGAATGCAGCCCGATCCCGACCTGTATTATCTTATTCTCCAAAACCGCGAGGACGAATCCAAGAGCGATTTCTATGAGGAAAGCAAAAAGTATTTCGAGGATAAATTCAACGGCGTCGAGTGGTCAAGCTATCCCAAAACCGATCACGAATCGCGCGAGAATGAGATGGGCGAGGTGTTCGCGCCTATCGGCATCGAGCAGCCGCAAATGAAGGCTATGGAGCGCCACTACCGCATCAGCCGCAACGAATTTTTCATCTCCGTGCTTGCGCTTGCAATCTCCATCTACAACAAAAAGGACGACATCAAGCTTTGCTGGATCTACAATGGCAGAGAGGATCTGCTCGCCATGAGCTCTGTCGGTCTGCTGTTCCGCGAGCTGCCCGTCGGAGTCCGCTTTACGGACAATATGACGCTCCGCGAGCTGTTTGCAGACGTGCACAACCAGGTGCAAAAGGGCATCGAGCACAGCTGCTATCCGTACGTGGACATCAACAACCAGGCAGGCGGCGAGGAAGCGGCGTATCTGCTCTATCAGCAGGACATCCGCGACATGGGCGGCTTTGACGGTATGGATGTAGAAACCGTTGACATCCGTCAAAACCAGGCGGCGTCGCAAACTATCCTTGATATGGAGATCCTCGACGGCGAGGACGGCTTGGTGCTGATGATGGACTACACCGCCAGCGTCTACGACGACGAAAATATGGATCGCTTCAAGGACATCTTCATCAAGGTCGCTCAGGGCTTAGTTACGCACAATTCTCAAAACGACGTCACCATCGGCGAGCTGCGCAAAAAATACAGCGACAAAAAGAACTTCTTTGAAAAGATATTGGGAGTATTCAGCAGAAAGAAATGATTTTAAACAGTAAAAACGAAGCGCAGATCGCGGTTCGCCGGCGCTACGGCGAAAACCGTCCGCTCACGGGCGAATACGACGAAACTCTGGCAGTTCGCTGTCAAAACGGCACCTTTGTCGGCGGCAGCGCCGGAAGCGTGCTGGTGTTCAAGGGTATCCCGTTTGCCAAGCCGCCTGTGGGCGAGCTTCGCTGGAAAGCTCCGCAGCCGGTTGACGACAGCGACGGCGTGTTTGAAGCGTACTACAACGGCAAATCACCAATCCAAACCGAATGGCGCAGCGAGCTGGCGTCCTTTTATCCGCAGGGCGAGGACTGCCTCTATCTCAACATTTGGCTCAATTCTGCCGACAAAACGCCGCAAAAGCCGGTCATGGTGTTTCTCCACGGCGGCTCCTACGGCTGGGGCGGCACCGCCGACCCGCTGTACGACGGCAGAAACCTTGTCAGCAAGCAAAGCGACGTCATATTGGTAACGGTGGGCTACCGCGTTGGACTGATGGGCTTTGTCGATTTCAGTGAGATCAAAGGCGGCGACGCTTTTCCCGATGCTCCCAACCTCGGTCTGCTCGACCAAATAGAAGCGCTGCGCTGGGTACAGCGCAACATCTCCGCGTTCGGCGGCGATCCCCAAAACGTTACGGTGTTCGGCGAGTCCGCGGGCGGCGGCAGCGTGTCGCTTTTGCCCATCATTCCACAGGCAAAGGGGCTTTTCAGGCGCGTCATCGCCGAAAGCGGTTCGGTGGCGCTGACCTTCTCCAAGAAGGAATGCCGCGCCTTCACCGCCAGACTGCTGAAGGAAACCAAGGCAAAGTCCATGCAGGATCTGCTGGATATGACCGAGCACGATTTGATGAAGGTCAACGAGAAGATCAACTCCTACAACAACTTTCCGCAGCGCGACGGCAGGCTGATCCCTGAAAATCCATATCTCCCCTTCGAAAACGGCGAAACCGCCGGGGTGGATATGATGATCGGCACCAATTCAGACGAAATGAACTACTGGATCGGCGAGATCGGCGGCATTGTCCCCTACCGCTTCACCATCCCCATAAAGTTTGAAAACGATTTGATGCTTTTGAACGCCGAGGAAAAAAAGCGCGTCAAGGCGTTTATGAAAAGCCTGTCGGGACACAGTATGTGGCGTATGACAGAGTTTTACAACGAGATGATGTTCCGTCTGCCGGCGATCCATCAGGCTGAGGAACACGCCCAAAACGGCGGCAAGGCATATATGTACTACTGGACGGTTCCGTCCGCGCTTCCGCTGCGAAAGGCTTGCCACGCGGTCGAGCTTGCCTATGTATTCGGCAACCTTGACGAAACGCTCTATACGGGCGAACGCGCCGACGAAACCATTTCCGATATGGTGATGCAGCTTTGGACAAACTTCGCGCGCAGCGGCGATCCGTCCGCGGAAGACTTGGAATGGAAGCCCTACGACAAGCGGGCTCGCAACTCAATGGTGATCTCCGAGAATCCCCACCTTTCAAAGGACGTCCTGCGGATGCAGCGCAAACTGCTTTCTCCGCTGTTGCCGCGAATGATCAACCCGTCCTATACGGAGCTTAACTTCAACGTTCCCTTTGTGCGCAAGGCGCTTACAGGCAGTCTGATTGCGCTTGCGGGACTGACCGCGACCGCGTATTTTGCCGCAAGGCTTCTTGACAACTGAGAGATAAGTGACAGACACTGAATATCAATCAGGGCTGCCGCAAAACATAAGTTTTGCGGCAGCCCTAATGTTTTTTTATATGCGGTCAGTTTTCCTCCGCGTAATCCGTCCAGTTTCCTGCGGAATAGCGGCGCTTTGTTTTCATCGAGCCGGGATCCGCTTTCGGCGACACCGACATATCGATTTTATACACCTTTCCGATAAGACTGTTGCTGTATGGCAAATCGGTCGTTTGGAAGGCGTCCATGCCCGCGGCGACCTGCTTGTCTGTCACTCCGGAGTCAAAAATGATCCCGGTCACGCCCAGCGGCGCGGCAACGCGGTAGATGTCGCTGTCCCCTATGCGCTCCATCTCAAAGCCGGGCCATTCCGCAAAATAATACGCTTCCTGGGTAAAGCTGTTGTAGGACATTCCGCCCCACCAATAGGCGTACACCTTGCTCCACTTTGTTTCGCTGTTATCATAGTACACATATCCCGAAGTGTCTTTGTCCGTATCAAGCTCCAACTCCTTGGCGTATTCCTCATACGGATCGGTTTTGTCCTCGTAGGAAACCGTAACGCCGAAGGGCACTGCAGTGACATTTTGCGTGAACGCCGCCTCCAAAAACTCGGGGAAAATATTGCGCCAGAACATAATAAAGTGCTCGCCCGTTTCGTATTTGGTGAATACGAGCTTATCCTTCGGATAGCCGCAGTCGATCAGACGGTTGACCATTTCCTCGGTGACATCGCCGTTGTCGGTATAATAACCGCCTGCGTACAGATACAACAGCGGAGCGTTTTCCAAGTCGGTTTTATCGCTGAGAAACTTCTTCCAGTCCTCGTCGGCGTACATACCAAAGGTAGACGACATCGCGCCGCCCGTAGCGAATTTATCGGGATGTGTAAGCACGGTATAAAAGGTTTCCAGGCCGCCCAGCGAAGCGCCCGCCAGCGAGGTGTGCTCCGCGTCGGTATATACGTTGTAGTTTTCCTGAACATACGGAAGGACGGTGTCGCAAACAAAGTCCGCGAAGTCGTTTCCGCGCTTAAGGGAAATATCCTCCTCCTTAGCGTTGCCGCCGATGCCTTCCATATTTATGCTGCCCAGATCCGGGATCAGCTCATCGTCGCGGAACGGGCTTCCGTTGTCCACAGCAACGATTATCGCCTTGTTATCCGTTTCCGCCATCATACTCTCAACGCTTTCGCTTACGTTCCAGCACATTAAGTCGTTGTCCATTCCGCGCTCTATGCCGGTGGCAAGAACGCTTTGACCGTCAAACAGCACGATGACAGAATATTTGTCATCCGCCTTGGCGTCATAATCCTTCGGCGTCCAAATGTAGACGTTTTTGTCCCTGCCGTCAAATTTGAATGTCTTTGTTTCAAACTGCGGATCATACACAGGCTCGCTTCCCTGCACATAGGGCAGCAGATCGTCGTTTTTCAAATTCCATCCGCTTACAAAGGTGTTGAACGCAACATCCATACTCGTAGTCTTTCCATATGTCAGATGCACCAGATTGTACATATTTGCGTCCGCCTCACAGCTGAACAGCGCCGTGTTTTCCGATTCCTCCGCTTTTTCCATCTTGACGTCGGCTGTTTTGCCCGTGGCAGTGCTGATAAACGTCGCGGTCATATCCGGCGTATTCTTCGGCGCGCGCACCACCAGCTTGTGCATAACCTCTCCCTCGGTCTTTAATCCTCCTTCAAAAGTGCTCTGCGCCTTTGTTTCTTCCTGCTTTTCGGTGTTGCCGGCACAGGCTGTCAGCGCCGAAATACTCATCACGCCGCACAGCAGCCCTGCCGCTGCTCTTTTAAGTTTCATTTCCTTTCCTCCTGACTGATCCAATAACTTTAGTGATATGATTTTGATTAAAAGTGCTTCATTAACAACAAGTATAAAGCAATTACACCCAAAAATCAAACAACCGTTGCGACGACAGCGCAACGCTGCGTTTCCCGTTTCAACCAAACGTTGATTTATATGCAAAATATGACCGATAGGCTTGTAATTTCCGCAAAAGGTTTTTATAATAAAAGTATAAAGCCAAAAGGAGGATGCTTAATGGAAGTGCAAAAACGAAAGCTGGAGATCAACTTAATAACCATCGGCACGGGCGTTATCTTGTTCGGCGTGTGGACGCTTGTCAAATTCGCGGTCAATTTCGTACTATTCGGAAACGAACTCGACGAGATACTCGATCAAAATGAAATGGTCATTGCCGACATCATTATCTGCGCGGTCGCGGTCATTGATTTTCTACTCCGCCTGTACATCGGCTTATCCGCAAAAAAGGAAGGCAACGGAAAACGCACGAACAGCGCTTATTTAGTCCTGACCGTCGTGTTTACGGTTCTGTATGCGCTGTCGGTCATCGCTGAGTTCCTTGCGATCTTCGCCGTGCCCGAAGAAGTTTTCGCGCTGATCGTCACGCTGATCATCGACATCACCTCAATGATATTCCTGATCGAGGTTTTTTCCTATGCCTCAAAGCTTCGCAAATTAAGAACATCACAAATCAATAAAGGAGAGAGCGCGTTATGAATGCAGATTTTCACTATTATGCCACCTATTGCGCGGCTATCCTTTCAGGCTATTCCCACGAGGAAAGCCTTGTCATTTCCGCCGCGGACGCATTTACGGACATTTGCAGCAAAACCCTGCTGTCAAAGCTTAAAGCGCCCCAAGCTGCCGCTACCACCCAGCTGCAGCTCGAGCTGATGGACGCCCGCACCGACATATCCGGCTTGCAGGACATCACTCGCATCTGGGCGTCGTTCCACTTTCTTCCTTACGATTTGACCGCCGAGCCGCCGATGCGCTGTTCCAAGCGATACAAAGAAAAATACAGACTCATTTGCAATCCAAACGGCAGTCTGGTGGCAAAAACCGTTGAGCTTGCCAAGGGCAAAAGCTTAGAAGCCGTCGGCATAGCGATGCACGTGCTGTGCGACACCTGGGCGCACCGCTATTTTGCCGGCACGCCCTCGCTTGTCATCAATAATCCATACAACCGTTTCACCGAGCTCATCCCCGACGGCGACGGCTTCACAAAGCGAAACATCACATTCCGCCACAGCGTATCCGCGCCCGACGATTTGGAAAAGAGCATCTATACCGCCAGCATATACGTCAACAGCGAAAATTCCATTATGAACCTCGGTCACGGCAGAGCAGGACATTTGCCCGATTACGCCTACATCCGCTATCAGTACCTGCCCGCCTGGGGCAATTACGAGGAGATCACAAAGGATAATCCCTCCGACTACCGCCACGCTTTTGCGCAAATGGTTTACGCAATGAAATATCTTCGCGGCACGCAAAGCGAATTTAAGCTCGCCACATATGATACGGATTCGGTGTCAGCCATTGAAAGCGAATTGACGCAAATCCTCAACAAGCGCCAGCTCAACGCCGAAGACGACTGGACAGCGCTCGGCGAAAAGCTGTCCGGACAAACCGTCGCCGCGTTTGACAGCAACGCGCCTCAAACCGAGTATCTTTCCGCCGCCGACAAAGAAAACACCTTTATCGGCAGATACATTGCCGCCGCGCTTGCGCAAAAAAGTATGGTGACAAATCAAATCTATACTTCGGGAAGCAAGCTGGCAGGCAAATCAATTTACAAAAAGAATAAGGAGGAAAAAGTATGAGCTACTTTCAACGCGTAAAAAGCTTTTTATTCGGCGCAGGTATGCTTATTCTGGCGGCAATGCTGTTCCTGACTCCCAAGGAAGGCTATTATGTCATAGCCCTCATCCTTGGTATCTCCCTGTTCGTATACGGTTTCCGTCTTCTGTGGTTCTACTTCGTGATGTCGCGTTATATGGTCGGCGGCAAAGCAACCCTGTACCAGGCGATCATCGTGCTTGATCTCGCGCTTTTCACCTCATCCGTCGCACTGATGAACCAAATGATCATTCTGTTCTATCTGCTTGGCATATTCGCCTTTACCGGCTTTGTCGATATTTTGCGCGCGCTCGAAGCCAAAAAAATCGGCGCGCCAAACTGGAAGCGCAAGCTGTTCAACGGTATACTCTGTGTTGCAATGACCGTCATTCTTGTCGTTTTCGGCTTGTTCCACGGAAAAACCGATTATCTCGTTTTCGGCTATTGCATCAGCCTTGTCATCTCGGCAATCATTCGTATCGTTTCCGCGTTCCGAAAAACCGCCATTGTTTATATACAATAAGAACCAACCAAACTAAACAAAAAGAAATACTATGACACCATACGAAAAAATGACGCAAACGCCGGTATCGCGGCTGGTCGTCACGCTGTCTGTACCAACGATCATCAGTATGCTGATAACCAATATCTATAATCTCGCAGACACCGCCTTCGTCGGTCAGCTTGGCAATGCCGCCAGCGGCGCCGTAGGCATCGCATTCGGTTTTATGGCAGTGCTGCAAGCGATAGGCTTTATGTTCGGCAACGGTTCCGGCAGCATAATTTCGCGGCTGTTCGGCGCCAAAGAACACGAACAGGCAAACGTGGTCGCCTCAACGGGCTTTTTTGCCTCGCTGATTTCAGGCGCGGCAATCGCCGTCGGATGCGCGTTTATCCTGCAACCGCTGGTAATGCTTTTGGGCAGCACGGAAACCATCGCGCCATACGCCAAAACATATATCGGCTATATCCTGATCGCCGCGCCGTTCATCACGGCAGGCTTCACAATGAACAACCTTCTTCGGTATGAAGGAAAAGCCACGCTGGGAATGATTGGTCTGACTATCGGCGCAGTACTTAACATAATCGGCGATCCGATTTTTATGTACGCTCTGGATATGGGGATCGCAGGAGCAGGACTTTCCACCTGCCTTTCTCAAATCATCAGCTTTTTTGTTCTGCTCGGTATGTTCCTGCTAAACAAAACGCAGTGCCGGCTCAGAATAAAACTGATACGCCCAAAGCAGCTCGCAAATATCGTCACAACAGGATTCCCCAGCCTGCTGCGTCAGGGACTTAACTCGCTCAGCACAGTGGTACTCAACACCTGTGCCGCCGCTTACGGCGACGCGGCGGTCGCAGCAATGAGCATAGTGTCGCGCGTAATATTCTTCACCTTTTCCTTCGCGCTCGGGATCGGACAAGGCTTCCAGCCGATCTGCGGCTTCAACTACGGCGCCGCAAAATACGATCGGCTTAAATCCGCCTTCCGCTTTACTGTACTGCTGGCGGAGATCGTCGTCGTGCTTATGTCCGCGGCGCTGCTGTTATTCCCCGACGCGATAATACGTGTGTTCCGCGACGATGACGCTGTCGCGGCGATCGGTTCACGCGCTCTTATTCTCCAGGCATTGGCACAGCTGTTTTTGCCATTCTGTATGGTAACGGAAATGACGCTTCAAAGCTCCGGAAAAAAGCTCGGCGCCGCGCTGCTTTCCGCCCTGCGCAACGGACTTTTCTTTGTGCCGCTGCTGCTTATCCTTCCTCGTCTGCGCGGTTTAAACGGCATACAGGAAGCCCAGCCGCTCGCCGTCGTCCTGGCTTTGATTCCCGCCGTGCTTCTGGCAAACCGTTTTTTCCGCGGATTGCCGCGCGCCGAAAAATCCGAGTAGCATCGCGTACTCTCTTGCCACACATTTATCAACGGCGTGAAATAAAAAAGCGACCTGCTTGCCATCTCAGGCAAAGCAGATCGCTTTTTTCTTATTCAGAATTAAATGGTATCCATAAAGGTCTTTTCAACCTTGTTGAAATACATCATACCAAGCAGCATAATGCCAACCGCAAACACACCGGACCAAATCAATCCCGCAACAGACAAATCACCCTGCCCAAGCAGCGAATACCTAAACAGCTCCATCGGCTGTGTAACCGGATTAATGGTAATAGCAGTGTACAGCAGCGAATTATTGACCGTAGACATCGGATAAACGACCGGCGTTGCGTACATCCAAAGCTTAATAAAGAAGGTAACAACGATCGCCATATCTCTGTATTTCGTAGTCACCGAGCTGACGATGATTCCGCAGCCAAGCGCCATAGCGCCCATAAAAAGCACAACGAAAGGCAAGGTCCAAAACGCTCCCCAGTTAGGCTGGATCTCTCCCCTGATCAGGTAGAAGCCCCAAACAAGCAAAAACAGAGTGAATTGAAGTGCAAGATTAATGCCGGTAAACACGACGATGGCGATCGGTCGCGTCAACCTCGGAAAATAAATTTTACCGAACAGCTGAGCGTTATCCTTAAAGGTAGTCGCCGTGCGTGAGATAGAATCCGAAAAGAACGTCCACAGCGTATTTCCTGCCATATAGAACAGCACCTTCGGAACGCCGTCGGTAGAAATGTTGGCGATTCCGCCGAATACGACCGTATAAATGGCAGTTGTGATCAGCGGGCTGAGCAACAGCCAAATCGGTCCCAAAACCGTCTGCTTGTAAATCAGCGCAAAATCCTTTTTGACAAACAGCGACACCAAATCGCGATAGCGCCACAGCTCCTTAAAATTCAAATTCAGCAGCTTTTTCTTTGGCTCTATCACAGTATAAACAAGCTTTTCTTTATATTTTGCCATAGTAAACTCCTCGACTAAAATATTCTACTGCCTAACCTTCGGTTATAAGCAGCGGTTTCAGGCAAACATTGCTGTTCCAATCGGTGAACCAGTGTGCAAGCGGCTCGTCTTTGCCCATATCATTATAAAGGATCTCAAAAGTAAACGCGCCCTCTACCTTGTCAAGCTCCACCTTGTCCGCCAATTCGGTAAAGGAAAACGCCGCGATATTCACGCGAAAGCTTCCCGGCACCAAATGCGTGCTGTCCATAACCGCGTCAACAGTCGTCGATTGTTTTTCGCGAAGCGGAACACCGTTTTGCGACACCATCATACCCACAACATTTCCGTAAGCATTGACGATCTCCAGCCTAAAATACGCTTCCTTGACGTTTCGCTTTCCCCTGACGGTAAAACGGAACTTGATTTTTTCATTCTCAGGCAGCTGACCGCTGAAGCTCTTCGGAAATTCAAGAGTTTCAATAACAGCCATACGAAAGCGCATTCTGGCATGACAGGATTCCGGATACTCATAATGGTGTGAGAATGCGCCGTTGATGCCCATATACAAGCTGATAGCCTCGTCCGCGGGGCCGTCAAAAATCACCTTGCCCTGGTTCATAACAATACATCTTTCGCACAAACGCTTAATGGTATCCATATTATGAGAAACATAGATAATGGTTTTGCCGTGTTCCTCCTCAATGCCGTGCATCTTATCAATGCATTTCTTCTGGAAAGCCATATCGCCTACGGCAAGAACCTCGTCCATTATCATAATTTCCGCGTCAAGGTTCGCCGCCACGGCAAATCCAAGCTTGACGAACATACCGGAGGAATATCTCTTAACGGGCGTATCAATGTGCTTTCCTATCTCGGAAAACTCAATAATAGCGTCCATTTTTTTGTCGATCTCCTCTTTGGTCATACCCAAAATGGTGCCGTTCATATAAATATTCTCTCTGCCGGTCAGCTCACCGTTGAAGCCGGTGCCCACCTCCAGCATAGACGCGATTCTTCCGTAGATTTCAATTTTGCCGTCCGTCGGCGCGGTAACGCGGGAAAGCAGCTTAAGCAGCGTCGATTTACCTGCGCCGTTCGCGCCGATAAGTCCCACGGTCTCGCCGTGCCGTATCTCCAAATCAACGCCGTTAAGCGCCATAAAGCGGTCTTTGCCAACATATCTTCCTTCGTTTGCAAGCTTGGTGTTGGGATCAAGCTTGCCTCGCTTTCGCGCGATCCAGCTTTGGAAATCCGTCTTAAGCGTGCCGTAACCGATCTGACCAATGCGATATTCCTTTGTAATACCTTTCATTCTGATCGCAAACGGCGCTTCGCGCATATAGAGTTCCAGCGTAGAAGATTCGGACATTTGCTTTTCATCCGTTGCCTTATTCTTTGCATATGAGTCTTGATGGCTCATACTTCACCCTCCTGTCAGAGTTTTTATTGCGTTTAAAGAATTATTTTACAAAATGGTTATAAACATTTCTCAGCTTGTTTTTATACCATCGCTCGTGGATTTTTTTCTTCAGCTTTTTCTGATTAAAAACCTTATACTTCTCATTTGCCTTAATGATTTCTTCCAGCCAGTTTTTCATATTCTTGCCATAAGGCATTACCTTTTGCAAATAGCGGTGGTGCAGCTCCTTCAATTCCTCAGGCAGCACCAAATGCAGCTCGTCGAGCTGCTCCTGTATGATTTGATAATCATAATGGTTTTGCATTCTTTTTTTGGTCGAACTGGCGGATTTGTCGTGAATGCGATACTTAAACAGCACGTCGGGAATCACCGCGCATCTTGCGTGTTCGGCACACGAAACCAACATCGCGTAATCCTGCGAGTATTTATACTTTTCTTTATAGCGAACGCCGTATTTTAAAATCAGTTTACGATTGAACATCCATGTCGGGTGAATGATCATCGGGTTGTTTGCAAACAAAAGATAAATGCGATAAAGCTCCGGATCGTCCACAAATCCCGTCGTTCTGTCGCCCCAGGGCGATTCGCCTTCATCGTTGATATACCTGATCTGGGTGCCGCACAGAATAACGTCCTGATGTCTTCTCATAAACGCAAACTGCCTTTCAAATCGTTCCGGAAGACAAACATCATCAAGATCCATTCTCGCAACAAACTCTCCGTGGCAAACATCCAGCGCAATATTCAGCGCCGCCGCAAGTCCGCTGTTTTTTTCCGTCGAAAACACTTTTATCCGCGGATCATCATAAGCCTTGATGGCTTCCAAAGAATTATCCGTAGAACAATCATCCACGATGATAAACTCAATATTATGATAGGTTTGATTCAAAACACTGTCGATTGCTTCTTTAATAAAATTTACGGGAGTATTGTAATTGCCCGCAATAACGGAAATCAATCCTTTCGTGATTTGCTGTTCAGCCATAAGTACATTTGCTCCTTACTGTCTACTTTTGCTTTGTTTTCCTCGTGAACAGCTTTACGGTTTCATCATAGATGCGCGCGCAGTTGTTGCAGTCAAATAGCGGGAAAAAGCGATCAATTCTTTTATCATAACAATCGTTTAAAACAGCGCCTTCTTCGATCGCCTCAATGGTATTTGCGATCAGATCCTGCGCTGTATAAGCAACCTTTCCAAAACCATCCCTTTCATAATCAAAATATCCTTTATGATAATGCTCTGCTGCGTGTCTTTCCTTATCAAAATGAAAGAACAGCACGGGCTTTCTCATATACGCAAAATCAAAAAATACGCTCGAAAAATCCGTGATCAAAAGAGCCGATTCCTTAAGCAGCGTCTGAACATCATACTCATTTTCACCGGCAATAACGATACTATCGTCCGCGGGCTCAAACAAATCGCAGGAGCTCTGCATATTCGAATGAGGATAAAAAACGATTTTATATCCTGCCTTCTTAACGGCTTCCGCCAATTTTTTGTCCGAAAGCACCTTGTTCCATTCGCGGAAGTATTCGGTGCTTTCAAGCTTTACTCCGTCATTCATAAGCCATCTGCGCCAGGTCGGCATAATCATTATCTGCTTTTTTACCTTGAAATCATGCAGCATATCATAGCGTGCCAGCCCGGTATATTTGACCTCGTCATTGTTATAATGAAAACTCGTGCTAACAAAATCGTATTCCGGCTTTGCTCCGCAAACAAAAATATCAACGCGCGTATTGTTCCTGTACAATCCGGGAATATCAGCGGAAATAATGCCGTGCTGCAAAAAGACGATCTTTTTTTTGCGCTGTTTAAAACGGGCCGCCAATTTATTATAATACCAGTTTTTACTCGGCAGCAGCGTCCTGATGTGAGTTGAGATCACTGCCTCGCATCCAAAATACATCATCCAATGCTTCCAAGTGCCGTAGTATACGACTTCTCCCAAGGAAGCGACCTTTTCCAAATGCGGAGAATCTTTTTCAATCACATAATAAGCTCTATGCTCAGGGTGATTCTTTCTTAAGAACTTAAAAAAGTGATAACCGTTGTCCTGCGCCTGCCACGGCCGCTCGCCTACAAGCCAAATATGCTTGTTTCGGTACTTTAGCTTACCGCACAAATAGGCTATTCCCGTTTTGACCGAAGCGGAAGCACAGCCGCATAACAGTTTGATCTTCTTTTTCGCTGACATAAACCGAACTACTCCTCTCAACAGTTCCTGCCATTATTTGAAAGGATTTATTCCTTTGGCCTGTATTTGATCAGTTTCGCGGGATTTCCCGCGATTATACTGTTTTCCTCAAAGCTTTTTGTAACAACCGAACCCGCGCCGACAACGCAACCGTCTCCAAGCTTAACGCCCGGCAAAATAATAACGTTGGCTCCGATCCAGCAATTGTTCCCTATAACAACGGGACGTGTTTCGTTATAGCCCTGCAATCTCATCGGAATACCGTTATCGAGCATCGAGTGATTCGAGGTCAGGATCCTGCATTCAGGTCCCATCAAAACATCTTCGCCGATCGTAACCGCCTTTGCAATGTACGCGTTAACGCCGATACCCGAATTATCTCCCAAACTGACTTCGTCTGCAAACACAGCGCCGCTTTCAATGTTCACGTTCTCGCCGCATTTTAACATCATTCTTCTTGCGCACCACGCGCGAATCTTTTTACCGCCAAAGTTGATCTTGTTGTAGGAAGGCGGCAGATGTTTTCCGATAAACTGATAAATAACCTTCGCAATAACCTTACTCAATTTCAAAACATCCTCTCGCAGTCATTATTTGAACTCAAACAAAAAGCTTTAACAGCGCGCAGGCGCGTTTGAGTTCGTATCAGTCGGGATCCCGCGCAAAATGCAGCGACATTTATTTTTTAACCGTATCATTTATCACAGCCTCCCACTGCTTAACAATACTGTCCCCTCTAAGCTTTTGCGCCGTTTTCCGGCTGTTTTCCGACATTTTAAGCCGCAAATCGCGATCCTCAAACAGCTTGATGATCCTTTGCTTCATCTCTTCCTCATCGCCCTCCGGACACAAAAAACCGTTCTCTCCGTTTTCAATTATCTCGGAAGGCCCGGTAAGCACATCATAAGAAAGCATCGGCAAGCCGCAAGCCGCCGCCTCAAGCAAAACCATCGGAAAGCCTTCATAACGCGACGTCAATACGATCGCGCTGTAATCTTGGTAACGGCTGTACAAATCAGAGCACTGTCCCTTTAAAATAAAGGTATCCTCCAAATGATACTCTTTGACCAACGCCTCCAAAGCTTCCCTTTCGTCGCCGTCACCGTACAGGTGCCATTGAAGCTTCGGCATCTCCTCGCGAAGGCTCGCCGCTATGCGGATCATGCTCGGATAGTTTTTCGGATACGACAGTCTTCCCACCGCGATGATCTTCATCGTATCGGGATCATACGCGCTGTTAAGCTCAAACAGCTTTTCATCCACCATATTGTAAATACGGGTGATTTTGTCACTGCGATATTTTTGGCTCAAAACTTCCTTTGTTGTCTCGGAAATGGTAACTACTCTGTCGCATCTCCTTAAGGCAAACCTTCTGCTAAGCTTTTGAAAACGAAAATCCGTATCCACATACGGACTGGTGTGGAACCAGTAAATCAACGGGATCTTTTTTGCCGCCATAATAGCCGCCGGCGCAAACAGCTCGTTGCACACGATCAGCAGATCGATCTTTTTTTCTTTAAGATAAGCGGCGACCTTCTTAACGTAATGATCCTTGACCATAGCGTTCATAACCGGCGTGCGGCGTTTATAAATATAGGTTATCTCAAAGCCGGGTTTATAAATATCTTCTTTTTCAACGCTGGAGTGACAAAGCGCAGTAATATGATAATCCGGATTCTTGGCAAGCTCATCGCCTATCAAAGAAACCGAGCGCGCGATCCCGCCTTGTGTAAATGAAGCCAAATAAAAGCAAATATTCATTCACGTTCCTCCAAGGGTATAAGAGTTTTTATATGATTATCCCGCAAATCCGGAACAAGCGGCTGACAGGCGTAATTTCCATTCAGATCGGACTGATTCGACAGATCCCATTGATTCAAAACCATATAGGAAAGCATAAGATGCACCGGGAACTCGTAACTGTGCAATTGACTTAGGAAGAAATAAGTAAAAGCTATACTCAACAGCACAGAAAAATTAAGAAAGTTTTTTCGAACATTATTGCTGTATCGTATTCCGCTGCTCACAATGACCGCGATCAAAAGCGAGCTTCCGCAAACGCCGAGATGATAAAGCAAGTCCACATACGAATTATGCGGCGCGTGATCATAGAGCAGCTTTGATCCTATGCCCGAACCAAACAGCAAAACATCCGGTTTTTGATAAATACCATCCAGATACAATAGCCACAGCTCGCTTCTGCCCGTCGTAATGGAATCCTTCGATTCCACTCTTCGCAGCATTCGCGTTAAATAATCCGGATTGATCAGCAAGACAAGCACTATCGCCGCCACGATCATCAATATAGAGATAACCTGCACGTCATACCTGCCGATTCGGTGGTTAGCATACAAAAAAGCCGCTAAAGGCAGCAAAAGCATCAGCAAAAATGACTTACTGTAAGTAAGGGAGCCATAATAAAGAATAACGCCTGCCGATGCAACGCAAAACAGCTTTGACGTATTCCCCTTATAATGCAAAATAACGATAAGGCATAACGCAATAATTAGATTAACCGAATAGTAGTTAGGATCCTGATACAAGCCCGAAAAGCGGACGATCCTTTCAACGCCGGCGCCATATCCTTCCTCATTCAAGGATTCCGTAAAGGCAGAGATCCTAAAAAAGCTTGAGTCAAACGAGCGCATATACGATGACACCAGCACCGCCACAATAAACGTTATAGATACCCTTTTTCTTTCGTCCTCGTTGAACGAGTGTATTTCACTTAACGAGTGACCGATAAACAACACGTTACCAATAAGCTTAAGGTCCTCTTTATAATTAAACTGAGACCTCAGCAGCTGAACTATCACCACATACAGAATAAAAAAAACCGCAATCCATAAAATAGATCTTTCCTCAGCTAGGTTAATGCCAACATAAAGAAACATCAAAAAAGTAAAGTATGACATACCGTCAGGCGAAATACAAAAAACATGAGCCATAAGCATCAGATATGTCATCATCATAAGCTTAAAATGACTTTTATCAAACACAACGACAAGCGCACTGATAGCAAATGCGGTCAAAGAAAAAATCCCACTGTGCGTTCCGAAAAGGATCAATACCGTAAGCAGACCTAAGATACCAACGCGCTCATACATCCTTTTCGGCGTAAAATCATACATATTAAACATTTGCCATCACCTCCCGCAATGCCGTGTTTTGCCTAATCAAAGTGCGGATAAATACAGTTTTTCCAGCTTTTCCGCTATAGTATCCCAATTAAACATCCGGCTATTTTCAACGCAGTTTGAGGAAATCTCCGCATAGTTATCCACTATGCTTCTTACTGCCGCAACAATTTCTCCGACGTTTTTCGGATCAGCGCTGTATCCTACCGTGCCGTCTGGGAAAAGCTTGTCAAAGCCTTCTCCTCTTGTGTATACCACAGGCGTGCCCTGCGTGATCGATTCTATGTACACCCTTCCGAAGGTCTCGCGCAAAGAGGGCATAATAAAGACGTCCGCGTTTTTATAATGCTTGATCAACTCCTCTTTTTTCGAAAAAGGTATTGTCGTAATATTTTGATTTGAGGTCAGCAATGCCTCAGCGCTCGGATAGTTGATTTTTCCGATAACGGTCAAATGAGCGGCTGTGCCTTCTTCGTTCAGCCGGTTTAGAACTTTTACTGTCGTTTCAATATTCTTAACCTTGTCAACTCTGCCGACATACAAAAGCTCAAGAGGATCGTGTACCGTGCTCTTTGCCTCGCTGATATTATCGATCCAAAACGGCTCAAGACCGTTTGGAATAACCACGGATTTATTGAGTATGCGCTCTTTGTCCGCTCCTTTAAAGCACAAATCAGCAAACCTGATCCTGTAAGAAGCCGATAAAAACAAAATCCCGGACGCATTCTCAGCGATCTTAACAGCGTACTTCTTAAAGCCCGGAAATCTGAGGAAGGCGTTCAAATCCGTATCTCTGACAGATACAATATACGGAATACCGTATTTCTTATGCATCTTATACGCCACCCAACCTCCGTTAAAAAGCGTATGGCTGTGGATCAAATCAAATTCCTTGACGTTCACATTTGGCTCAAGCGCGTTTTGAAACTTTTTTTGTTTAACGGGAAAGCATAACCTGTCATACTTTGTAAAGCACTCTTTATGTATAACTTTTTCGTCCATAATAGGAAGATACTTTTCTTCAATTGTCCTTCCTTTTACAACCGCGTTAAACGCAAGAACGCTGTGGCCTCGTTTTTCAAGACCATTCATAGCGTCGCGAAAAATCATGGCGCGTTCATAATAAGTACAAAGATATAAAATCCTCATCTCATTCTCCCCAAATCACAAGTGCGCAAAACAGCAAAGCCGGTGCTTCGGCTCTGCCGCCGTTACCTCGTTCAATATAAACTTCTCTCCAAAATATCCGCTATTCTCTCACAGGCGTGTCCGTCTCCGTAGGGGTTCACCGCGCGGTTCATCGCGCTGTAAGCTTCCCCGTTATCCAAAAGCTCGGTAAACTCCCTGTAAATGGTTTCTTCATCCGTGCCGACCAGCTTAAGGGTTCCCGCTTTTATGCCTTCGGGGCGTTCGGTAGTGTCGCGCATCACCAGCACAGGCTTGCCAAGCGTGGGCGCTTCCTCCTGAATGCCGCCGGAATCCGTCAAAATAAGATAGCTGCCGTTCATAAAATTATGAAAATCAAGCACGTCAAGCGGCTCGATGATATGAAGCCTGTCCTCGCCCTTCAAAACGCTGTCAGCGGTTTGACGCACACGCGCGTTCATATGGATCGGATAGATCGCTTTGACGTCACGATGCTCTTCGATCACCCTGCGAATGGCGCGGAACATATTTTCCATCGGCTTTCCGAGGTTTTCACGTCGGTGCGCCGTGATCAAAATCAATCGGCTGTCCTTCGCCCACTCAAGCTCAGGATGAGTATAACCGTCCTTCACCGTGGTTTTCAGCGCGTCAATGACCGTGTTGCCCGTAACAAATACCGTCGAAGGATCCTTTCCTTCGGCGATCAAATGTTCCTTCGCGGTTTCGGTGGGCGCAAAATTGAATCTGCTTATGATCCCCACCGCCTGACGGTTGAACTCCTCGGGATACGGTGAATAAATATTATAGGTTCTAAGTCCCGCCTCAACATGACCGACGGGTATCTGCAAATAAAAGCAAGCCAACGCAGTCACAAAGGTAGTCGATGTGTCGCCGTGCACCAAAACAACGTCCGGCGCCTCTGTCTCCAAAACCGCCTTCATTTTCAAAAGTATCCCCTGCGTAATGTCAAACAGAGTTTGATTCTTTTTCATTATCGAAAGATCATAGTCCGGCTTCACGCCGAAAACCGCCAGCACGCTGTCCAGCATCTCGCGGTGCTGACCTGAAACGCACACCCTGACCTCAAATCTGTTTCTGTTTTTCAGCTCGTTGACAAGCGGACACATTTTTATCGCTTCGGGACGCGTCCCAAAAACGACCATCACCTTTTTCACTGTTGTTTTCCCTCAAAATCAAAGATAATAAGTACCCGGTAAATCGCACACATGCGTACAGTCGAGAACTATCTTTCCCCTCAGCTTTTCCATATTGTCAATAATGTGCTGATGCTTTACCATTATGACAACAAAATCCACGCTGTCCAAAAACTCGTCAAAATCAAAGTATTGGTTATCCGCTATTTTTTCATCAATAAACGGATCGTAAACCTTAAGACCTTTTGCAAGATGACGCTTCTGCGCCTCCAAAAGCTGCAAGGTCGGCGACTCGCGGCAGTCGTCCACGTTTTCCTTATATGTCAATCCGTACAGACCAATTCTTTCAATGTTTGAAAAGTTTTTCTCCTGCATGATTTCTTCCATTAATTCCAGAACGAACTCAGGCATTTTATCATTGGTTTTCATAGCTTCGTGAATTGCGTCGGTGAGTCCGGGATAGTCGCCTACCAAAAACCACGGGTCTACCGAAATACAGTGTCCGCCTACTCCGGGACCGGGATTAAGAATATTAACACGCGGATGCATATTGCAAATGCGAATGATTTCATATACATTCATATTATCGTATTTGCAAATCTTGGCAAGTTCATTGGCAAAAGCGATGTTAACAGCGCGGAAGGTATTTTCTACAACCTTTGTCATTTCCGCAGTTTGAATGTCAGTAACAACAATTTCTCCCTGGCAAAAAGAAGCATAACACTCCTTTACAGCTTCGCCAATTTTTGGGTCGTCAGCACCGATAGTACGGTTATTATGGAACAGCTCAAAAATCATATCACCGGGAATAATTCGCTCAGGGGCATGAGCCAAATGGACGTTTTTATGTGCTTCCTCTGTCAGTGGTCGGATGTATTTGTCAATTGTTCCGGGTGAAACAGTAGATTCAATTACAACCGTCGCCTCATCGGGGCATACCTCCAAAACGGTTTTCACCGCGGAGATTACATACGAAGGATCAATTTGTTTGCTGAATTTATTGTAAGGGGTAGGCACCGACACAATATATGCATCCGTACATTGATACTCGGTGGTAAACTCTATACCCTTATCCACCGCCTGTTGGAAAAGCTCGTCAAGACCATCCTCCTTAAATGTTAGTTTTCCAGCCTTAAGCTTGTTAATTAGCCTTTGGTTATAATCCGTTCCTACAATTTTCTGTCCGTGCGCCGCCATCATCAAAGCGGTTGGAAGTCCTATATATCCTAATCCAATTACGTTAATCATTTTTTGCCTCTCTTTTTCCTTTCTTCAAATCTTTGAGAAAGCTCTCTCTCAAGATTCTCAGCTACCCGTTGTCTTGAATAAACCGAAGTCATTAATTCTCTTGCGGTTTGTTTTTCTTTACTCCAGTCATCCTTTTGGTACATGTCGCAGAACGCTCTCCAAAGTGACTCTTCGTCATTAGGTGTTACACTTGCGCCAAGTCCTGTTTTATTCAGCACATCCGCAGCGTCTCCGCAAGCGGAAAGAAGCACAGGACACCCGACTCCAAGCGCCTCAAAAAGCTTTGTAGGCACACTGTCAGTCAGCTTTTCGTTTACAAGTGAAATATAACAGAGATTTGCGTTATGCAAAACCGTAAATATTTTTGCGTTAGGTACCCTTCCGCAAAACTCCACATTGTCCAATTTGCGTTTTTTTGCCTGTTCCTTTAAAGTCGCCTCCTCAACGCCGTTACCAAACAGCAGAAAACGCGCGCTTATATTTTCGCGCCGCGAACGTTCGGCAAGATCGAGCAGCTGACCAAGTCCCTGCGCCAAACCGAGCTTGCCTATATATACACAAATAAAACCTTGATTAAGCCGATATTTTTCAATAATACCAGCATCCTCGTCATGTTTAAGAAAGTCCTCGTTAAAACCGTTGGTAACAAACAGAACGTCCGATTTTCTGGGATAGCCCTTAAGCTTTTCGACCTTTCCGGGTGTTACCGTGGTAATCAAATCTGCCCGTTTTGTCATAAAATCTCTGACAAAACGGAAGCACCTTTCATAGAAACTTCCAGCCTTAAACGCTCCCATTTCCACAGCGACATCAGGCCAAATATCTCGTACGTCATACACAAGCGCGGCGCGCTTGAATTTTGCGATAAGCCAACCCGCTGGCGAAAGCAACGCCGGAGGGGATCCGGTGATAACCACGTCCGCTTTGCCTGCCCCAAGAGCGGCAAAAAAGGAGATTATCCCAAATGAAACATGGGAAACCAGCCTGCGTAAAGCGCTGTGCTTTTTCGGATGGTACATCGGACAAGAAACAAGCTTTATTTCATCGTATTTCACGACAATCCCATTTTTAGGTGAAATAACACAAACCTGATGTCCTGCTTCAATGAATGCATGTGCGAATGTTGTCATTCTTATTGAGTTTGGTACGTTATCCAAATAAGACGTACCAAAATGAATAAGAATTCTCATAAAGGTCCCTTCTTTATTTGCAAAATTCTAATACAAACCGCTCTAAAGGCGGATTCTTATGGAATTCAAACCGATGTTTTTATGCTTTATTCTGTGTTTTATTTCTTTTGAATTATCATTTTTTCAACTTATCAATACTTCCGGCAATCTTGCACCAAGTCTTGGCGGCAGTAACGATACCGCCAAGACATTCAGTCCATATTTTTAAATCTTCTATACCAATTGCCTGTTTTTCTCATTGTTTCCGATAAAACCATACCAATCAGCACATACTCAAAATCCTAAAACCGGCTAAAAAACACCAGCTGCCTTACGAGAATATCCCCCAAAACAAACACGTGATTTGAATTTTAATGTGCGGACTTCTCATTAATAATCACCTTGACTAAAATTTATATTTGTCGCGGTAAACTGCCCGTCCTACGGGTTTATTGTTTAGGGGACATAAAAAACATTTCCGGATTTTGCCTTTTTCTAACCGTTATTATTCCTTATCTTTCCTTTTTTTCTTTTTTTCCTTTCTTTCTCTCGACTTCTTTTTTTGCTTGTTGTCGATCTTGCCGTTCTTCTTTTTCAGGTTTTTCAAATTCGTTCTCTTAACAAGAACGTCTATATTGTGCAAAACCTCGCGCCATGTCTTGGCGGCATTGACAATGCAGCCCGCGACAGGCAATCCGGATTTCGAGATCTGCAAAAGCGCCTGCTTAATATCCGACATATTCGAATAATCGTATTTAACGATAAACAGCGCCGCCTGAACCGCTTTGTTAAAGCGGATAACATCCGAATTGTTGCCGATAGAATCCACATCCATCAGCACATAATCGTAATCCTCAAAAACCTTGTTGAGCAGATCCATCATCGCGTCGCCGGTCAGCTCGGGGCGTCTGTCAAGCACAGACGGCAGCAGGAACAGGCATCCGTTCAGCCGAACCACCGCGTCGCTGATATCGCATTTGCCGTCATAAACCGCGTTCAGCGAATACGGCGAATCGTCGGCGCCGAACAGCGACGCCAGATTGGGATTCTTGAAATTACAATCGACCGCCAGCACGCGCTTGCCCGATTGCGCGATCCTCACCGCCAAGTCTGCCACCAAACGTGTTTTGCCTTCCTTGTCCTCAACGGAAGTAAGGTAAATCTTTTTGATTCCGGCTCGCTCCATACGGTTCAGCAGAATGTTGACCGAGGACGATACCTCCGAATTGATAACGTCCGGCAAAGGCGAAAGCGGCGGGGTATCACCATACCTGTGATGGAACGGAAGCGTTCCCAAAACCTCCACGCCGAAAAGCTTTTCCATATCGTCCGGCCTGAGCAGCTTCGGTGTGATAAGCAGCTTGAGCACGCTGATAATAATACCGGCAAGGAAGCCGACGACCGTCGCGTAAACAAGCGTTGTGATCTTGATGCTTCCGCCGAAGATATATGATGACTTCGGCGGATTGATAACATTCAGCTTGCCTATACCAAGAGTTTCAACCAGCGTGACGTTTGCGGCGTCGATCAGCTTGGTCAAAATATCAATGCCTTCTTTTTCGCTTCGCCATGTCAGCGAGATCTCAATGATCTGCGTTTCGTTATGGCGCTTCAGGTCCAGATTGTTTTGAATGCTTTTTGCCGAAACGCCGACCGAACCGATCTCGCTTACAACAGCGGCTGTCGTTCCGTCACTGGGGATAATATATATCGCTGCGTCCGCCATATCAGCCGAAAGGGCAAAATCCTCTTTGTTCGGCGTGTCAAACTTAGTCGTATATTTTCCGTTAGCGGTTTGTGCGGAGATAGCGACCGAAGCAGTGATCAAATACTGCTTTGACATCTCGCCACGCACATACCCCAGTGCGGACAGGAATACGCCTGCAAAAAGGCCTACCACTGTCAAAATCGCGACCAAGCGCTTATTCTTTATAATATTGTAACAAATATCACCTATTCTTACCTTTTGTCTTTCGTTGCGCATTGGTCTTATTCATCCTTTTCCTTTTCACAATAACGATCGTAACAACGATCGCCGCCGCAAGCAGCAGCACGGCAATAAATATCAGCGCGAAATCAACATATGTCCAAATCAGCACATTTGCGTTTGTCGGCTTCGCCTTATCCTCAAGGTGTACCGTGACCTTGGTGTGCTTCGCTTCACCGGACTGCACGGTGTATTCGCCGGGCTCCAGACCGGTTATTATCTCAGCCGATCCGCCGGTATCGGTCTGCGCCACAACCTCGCCGTCGCTGTCAAACACCGTAACGTTCTCGCCGCTCAAAATATATCCGAGCAGCACATCCTTAACGGCAACAGACAACCGCGTCATATATGCCTTTTGCTCCGCAATATACCGCGGCTCGCCGTTGATGCGTCCCGACTCATCCACGTGGAACACAATAGGCTCTTCCTTTGTACGGTATTTATCGGGCAGGCTCTTCAGCGAAAGCTCATAGCTCGTTCCCTTTGTAAGGTCTGTCAGAACCGCCATACCGTTTGCGGCGGTAGTGATCTCGGCGCCGTTCTTTAGCGTATACACAGCGCCCGCTATAGCTTCGTCCGTATACTCGTCCTTCAGCTCTACTACCAGCGCGGTCTTGTCGCAGGAAACGTGTTTTACGGGAACATCCACATCATCCTTTGCCCCTACGTCTACCGCGATCGGCTCCTCTGAAACCGCGTAATACTTGGGAGCCGCCTTCTGTCTTATTCGATAACTGCCCAAATAAAGCTTGATGCTCTCGCCATAGCCCTTTTGGTCACAGGTAAATTCATCAACGATCTGGTTTTCCTCATACCTAAGCGTTCCGTCCAGAGTAACGATGTCCTCGTCGGCGATGACCTCATAAACATATCCCGGCACAGCCGCTCCGGTGACCGAATCCTTCGTCTGAACGCGAATGATATTCTTCGCGGGTGCCAGCGGAACCTTCAGCATAAACGGCTCCGGCCAGTCGTGCGCTTCCTTGATCTCAAAGTCAACGTCCTCGCCTGCGCCGTAGCTTTCGGGCGCCGTCAGGTTATGCAGCGAATAGGTGCCGTAAGGGATTTTCTCCGGCAGAAAAAACGTGCCGTTTTCCGTGGTCTCATAATTGCTGTACTCTATCTTTTCAGGATAATACGTGCTCAGCTTTTTCAGTCCTCCGCGCCGCTTAATATCCTTGTACAGCTCAAAGGTGATACCCTCTTCCTTGATGGCGTTTCCGGTTTCTTCATCCACGACCGTAATAAACACCGCGGCTTTGGCTTCCTCGCCCTCGCCCTCAGTCGGTATGGTCTGCGGCATGGTCGTAGTGGTGGTCGATCCGCCTCCGCCGTGATTTTGCTCCTCTTCCCTGTCGTGATAATCGGTGGAGTGCTGCGGTACGGACGGATAATGATATGTCGCATGGGCAGGCTGCGTGGGCGTATCCGCCGATGCGGTGCCCGGTCCCACATCGGGATCGGGCGTCATTTGCGTCAAATACAAAAACAGCAGCGCCATAAGAAGGATCACAATGAGCAAAAGCCCTGCCATAATATCTGTAAAGGACTTCCAATAATCTTCTTCACCGTTCTTGTGTAGCTTTATTCTTTTCATATAAACAACCTGTTTGTTCTTTATCTGTCTTTATAATCCATCAGGTTTTCAAACTCGGTGCGCGTCATTTGCTGATACAAATGAACGCCCTGACCGTAAACGCAGCCGTAACGCTTGACGTCGGCAAGCATTTTTGCGGAAGAAATATTCTGACACGTAAGATTCAGCCTTGCTTTTCTCGCCTGCGCAAAAACCGCCTCCAAATCGCTTCCGGCGCCCAGCGCCTCCAAATTCAGGCAAATCTCATCCGCGGCGGTTTCTCCCAAATTCACAAGATTGCCCTCGCAATTGTTGACCGAAACCTTATATCCGCTTTGAATAAACTGCTTTTCCGTCTTGATCGCTTCCTCGTGGCAGATAACATATGCCGAAGCGTCGATCGCAACGCCTATGCTGCGCGGATTCAAATCATATTCATCCATCAAATCCGAAATGCATTCGAATACGTCCAGCGCCAGCAAATCGGTTTTGCGTATCGTCAAAACGATCGGCACCGGATGAAAACCCGAGTCGTTCCATTTGCGGATGACCGCGCAAACCTCGTTCCAAACGTGCTGATCCAGCTTGGCGATAAAGCCGTCCGATTCAACGATCGGCATATAAACCGACGACTGAACAGCACCCAGCACCGGATGGTTCCACTGCAGCTCGCTTTCTGCTTTGACCACCGAGCGGTCGTTCAAATTACAGATCGGCGTAAGCCGGAAGGTGAACTCGCCGCGGCGCAAGCCTGAGATGATGTCCATCATCATGCGCTGCTCCTGCGCGGGATCGCTGACGTTGCGCGACAGGTTCAGTCCCGAGTTAGTCTTAAGGACCTCGATCATCTCGATCATTTTTTCGGTATTAAGATACTGCTTCGCGCGGATCTGATCCTCCGCGGTCGGTTGGATATGCGTATGGAACTTCTCCGAAAAAAGATTCAGCTCACGAATCACCGCGTTCCATGTCATACGGTACGCGATGTTAAAAACAATTGAAAGAATAACGCCGACGATCGACGTATAGAAAGCGGTCGCGATACCCTGCAACAGCGATTCAATACTCTCGATCGTAGCCTCCGGGCTGCCGAATGTGACCGCGCTGATACCGGTCACCAGTCCGATAAAGGTACCCAAAATACCAAGAGCCGTCAAAATACCCGCGATTTGAAGCACCGCGCCGCGCCAGCTGTACAGCGCCACGGTATCTTCGTTGATAACATCCTCAATATCGCTGATAACAACGCCTTTTTCGCGCTGCATATTAACGTTTTCGGTGTAATCGTCAAAAATCTCGTCAAGCTTTCTTTGTTCAAAAAACGGCTTGACAGATTCCACAGCCTCCCAAACAACGCTCGCGTTGATCTCGGTCGTGCGTTCAATACTGTCCTGACCTTCCCTAAAGCCCTCTCCGAATCTGAGCAGCGGCATAATACCGAAGATGTGCCCGACAGCGATAGAGGCTGTCATTATCAGTACAATCAACATGGATAAATAGTCGGGTGATATAGCGATCAGCGCAATGCAGATGAGGCCGAATAACCCGGTCAAAAGAATCATTATTCTTTTCATATCGTGCTTACTTCTCCTTCGCCGAAATGTCGTCGGTTACTTATATCCGTCAAAAACAAGCTCCAAAAGGTATGCCTGAATCTGTAGTATACTATAAATATAGCATTCCTCATTTTATGATAGCATAATTCTGCAATAATTTCAACCTTTTTGTCGAAATTTTAGTGTGGAATTTTGTGCTTTTTTCACAGATATATACGAAAAAATCACTTATTCAACGTAAAAATTATTTTATTCAAAACCAAATACAACAAAAATCACCAAAAGCCCTGTACAATACTTTACGGCAAATAGCACTAAAGGTATATTCAGCCTTAAAAAACAACAGACATCCCAATCATCATCGGCAATGTCTGTTGTCCATATCAATCTATGTCTGCAAAAAGCCTTTTATTCCTCACGCGTACACAAGCGTTCCCTTTGCGGCGCCGCCGCAAACAGCCCTTGCGCGTTCAAACCATTGATTATAATCAGCGTCACGGTCAACGTTCTGATAAACGCCCGTCGTAACCGTCAGATCCGTTCCGCCAAACCGTTGACGCAGCTGATCGGCAAACTGCTCAAAATCCGAACGGTGCTTGCTCAAAACAAGGAACACCGCGTTGCCGTCATAACACGAAATGCTTGTCCTTTCGGTAAACGCCTCTTTCAAAACTTCCGAAACCGCTCTAAGGTCATCGTCGTTAATTTGCCTGCCCGACGTCGTGCCGACAGTCACCGCCAAAGCGTCCGCAGGCTTCGCGAAGTCCGGCATATCTCTTCGAATATACGCGTCAAAAAACACCCTTGTGTACAGCCCGGTCACATGATCCATTTGGATCGAACGAACCATACGCTTCTCCTCGCTAAGCTCTATAATGCGTTCACACCGCGCCAAAATAACCTCCGGCATACGATACGGCTTGGAAATAAAATCATCCGCGCCCATCTTGATGCTGCGCACCTCAGCGCTTTTTTCCGAGGTCATCACGATCGCCGGAATATCCCTCAGCACTTCGTCCTCCATACGCGCCTCAAGCAGGCGAAAGCCCGACATATTTGGCATCAGCAGATCCATCAGGATCAGCGAAAACGGAAACCGGCTGTTTTTATTCTTATTAAGAATATTCAAAGCCTCCTGTCCGTCAGACGCTGTTTCCACATCATAATTAAGCGACAAGATCGTTTCCAAAAGCTCGCGGTTGATAATTTCATCATCAACGACCAATACCCTGCGTCGTTTTTTTGAATTTCGCATAAATGTCTTCATACATTTCACTCCTTACGTCTGTAATTCCATATGACACAAAAATCTAATAGTATATTACCACACAAATAAAAATTTCACAATCCAAAAAATCAATTGAATATTTATGCAAAATGTACATACAAAACAGATAAATCAATTTATCACTAAGGATTGAA
>JBGUOX010000128.1:0-11595 GCA_045129995.1 Ruminococcus sp.
GCTCGACTTCAACTACGCCGAAGCGCCTGTTCCGCTTGACGAGGTGGAAAGCGTTGACAGCATCGTGCGGCGCTTCAAAACCGGCGCGATGAGCTACGGTTCCATTTCGCAGGAGGCGCACGAGGCGCTTGCCGTCGCCATGAACAAGCTCGGCGGCAAGTCCAATTCCGGCGAGGGCGGCGAAAGCGATGAGCGAATCGCGACAAAGGGAAACAAGAACAACCGCTGCTCGGCGATCAAGCAGGTCGCGTCCGGACGCTTCGGCGTGACCTCGGCGTACCTCAATTCCGCCGACGAGATCCAAATCAAAATGGCGCAGGGCGCAAAGCCCGGCGAGGGCGGTCATCTGCCCGGCAACAAGGTCTATCCGTGGATAGCAAAAACGCGTCATTCCACACCCGGCGTGTCGCTGATCTCGCCGCCGCCGCACCATGATATTTATTCGATCGAGGATCTGGCTCAGCTGATTTATGACCTCAAAAACGCCAACAAGAAAGCGCGGATCTCCGTCAAGCTCGTCAGCGAGGCAGGCGTGGGAACCGTTGCGGCAGGCGTTGCAAAGGCAGGCGCCGAGGTCATCCTGATTTCCGGTTATGACGGCGGCACAGGCGCGGCGCTGCGCAGCTCGATCTACAACGCCGGTTTGCCGTGGGAGCTCGGTCTTGCCGAGGCTCACCAAACACTTATCCTCAACGGCTTGCGCGACAAGGTAGTGATCGAAACCGACGGCAAGCTGATGAACGGCAGGGATGTGGCGATCGCCGCGATACTCGGCGCTGAGGAGTTCGGCTTTGCCACCGCTCCGCTGGTCACTCTTGGATGTGCGATGATGCGCGTCTGCAATCTGGATTCCTGCCCCTTCGGCGTGGCAACGCAGAATCCCGAATTGCGCAAGCGTTTTGCAGGAAAGCCCGAATATGTGATGAACTTTATGCTGTTTGTCGCGCAGGAGCTGCGCGAATATATGGCAAAGCTCGGCGTGAAAACCGTTGATGAGCTTGTCGGCAGGACCGATTTGATAAAGCAAAAGAACGGCTCAAGCAAAATCGATCTCTCGCTCTTGCTCAACACCGATTTTTCACATGAAAAAATCAGTTATACGAATAAAAACAAGTACGATTTCAAGCTGTCCGAAACCCTTGACGAGCGCGTGATCGAAAAGAAAATGAAAAGGGCGAAGAAGATCGAAATCGACGTCAAAAATACCGACCGCTCCGTCGGAACCGCCTTCGGTTCCGAACTCACCAAGCGATACGGCGATACCCTTCCCGACGATACGTATCAGATCGTCTGCAACGGCTCCGGCGGTCAGAGCTTCGGCGCGTTCATTCCGAACGGCTTGACAATGGAGCTGCGCGGCGACAGCAACGACTACTTTGGCAAGGGACTCTCGGGCGGCAAGCTGATCGTCTATCCTCCGAAGGGCAGCCGCTTCAAGGCTGAGGAAAACATCATCGTCGGAAACGTCGCGCTTTACGGCGCGACAAGCGGCAAGGCGTTTATCAACGGCGTTGCCGGCGAGCGCTTTTGCGTGCGCAATTCCGGCGCTGTAGCGGTTGTCGAGGGAGTTGGCGAGCACGGCTGCGAATATATGACAGGCGGCAAGGCTGTAATACTTGGCAGAACCGGCAAAAACTTTGCCGCCGGTATGTCGGGCGGCGTGGCGTATGTGTTTGACGAGCACCACCACCTTTACAAGCGGCTTAACAAAGAGCTTGTCGAATGCGGCGAGCTCCGCGAGCAGCGCGACATTGACGAGCTGAAAGCTTTGATCGAGGAGCACGTTGCCGCGACCGGCAGCGAAAAGGGCAAGCGTATCCTCGAAAGCTTTAACGACTGTCTGCCGCTTTTCAAAAAGGTCATTCCGCACGACTACAAAAGCATTACCGAAGCGATAGAGCAAAACGAACGCGGCGGTATGGATAAGGAAACTTCACGGATCGAAGCGTTTTATCAACTGATCCATCAAAGACAGGAGGAGAGCTAAATGGGAAATCCCTTTGGATTTATGGAATACGAACGGCAGGACGCGCCCGCGTTTTCCGTGCAGGAGCGTATTCAACACTACAACGAATTTCACACACCGCTCTCCGAACAGGAGCAAAAGCGTCAGGGCGAGCGGTGTATGCACTGCGGCGTGCCGTTTTGCCAGTCGGGACTTCCGATCAACGGTATGATCTCGGGCTGCCCGCTGAACAACCTGATCCCCGAATGGAACGAGCTTGTCAGCCGCGGCGCGTGGAAGCAGGCGTATCAAAGGCTGGCGCTCACCAATCCGTTTCCCGAGTTCACCTCGCGCGTTTGCCCTGCGCTGTGCGAAAAGGCGTGCACCTGCGGCGCAAACGGCGACGCGGTGACCGTCAGGGCGAATGAATACAGCATTATCGAAAATGCGTATCTGGAGGGCTTTGTTTGCGCGCAGCCTCCAAAGGTGCGCACAGGCAAGCGCGTCGCAGTCGTCGGCTCGGGACCTGCGGGCTTAGCTGCCGCTCAGCTTTTGAACCGCCGCGGTCACAGCGTAACGGTATTTGAGCGCAGCGACAGGATCGGCGGTCTGCTGATGTACGGCATTCCCAATATGAAGCTGGAAAAGCAGATCATCGAGCGCAGGCTCAGCGTGATGAAAGCTGAGGGCGTGTCTTTTAAAACCAACGCCAATGTCGGCGCAGACGTTCCGGCGCAGGAGTTAACAGAGGGTTTTGATTGTGTGATCCTCGCCTGCGGAGCGTCTGAGCCGCGTGATATAAACGTAAACGGACGAAATGCAGAGGGAATATATTTTGCGGTGGATTTTCTTAGATCGACCACAAAGGCTTTGCTTGATAATGGGTTAAAAGAAGGAACGTTTATATCGGCGAAGGACAAAAACGTCGTCGTCATCGGCGGCGGCGACACAGGCAACGACTGCGTTGGAACCTGCGTCCGGCATGGCGCCAAAAGCGTTTTGCAGCTTGAGATGATGCCCAAGCTGCCCGACGAAAGAGCGGAAAACAATCCGTGGCCGGAATGGCCGAGAGTCTGCAAGACCGATTACGGTCAGGAGGAAGCGGCGGCTGTCTACGGCGGCGATCCGCGACTGTATCAAACGACCGTTAAGGAGTTTGTTGCCGACGAAAACGGCAGGCTCAAGTCGGTCATCCTTGTAAAGCTGGAACGCGATAAAAACGGAAGGATGACGCCCGTTGACGGAAGCGAAACCGAGGTTGAGGCGCAGCTTGTGCTGATCGCGGCAGGCTTCCTCGGCAGCGAAAGCTATGTGACAAAAGCCTTCGGCGTTCAAACGGACGCGCGGACTAACGTCGCGGCAAACGGACACCGCACCAATGTTGAAAACGTTTACGTCGCCGGCGATATGCACATCGGTCAGTCGCTTGTTGTCCGAGCCATCCGCGAGGGCATCGACTGCGCCAGAGAGGTCGATCACGACCTGATGGGCTACAGCAATCTGTGAGGTATTTTATGACGAAATATATATTTGTGACCGGCGGCGTTGTGTCGGGGCTTGGCAAGGGCATTACCGCCGCGTCGCTCGGACGGCTGCTGAAATCGCGCGGCTTGAAGGTCGCGGCGCAAAAGCTCGACCCCTACATCAACGTCGATCCCGGCACAATGAGTCCGTATCAGCACGGCGAGGTATATGTTACCGAGGACGGCGCCGAAACCGACCTTGACCTTGGGCATTACGAGCGCTTTATCGACGAGGATTTGAACCAGTTTTCCAATCTCACCACCGGCAAGGTGTATTCAAATGTGCTCGCCAAGGAGCGCAGGGGAGAGTACCTCGGCAAAACCGTGCAGGTCATTCCGCATATCACCGACGAAATCAAGCGGTTTATCTACTCTGTCGGCAAAAAGTCGGACGCGGACGTTGTTATAACCGAAATCGGAGGAACGATCGGCGATATTGAAAGCCAGCCGTTTTTGGAAGCCATCCGCCAGGTCGGGCATGAGGTCGGCAAGGAAAACCGCCTGTATGTCCACGTCACGCTGGTGCCGTATCTAAAGGCGTCGGGCGAGCACAAAAGCAAGCCCACTCAGCACAGCGTTAAGGAGCTGCAGGGCTTGGGCGTGTCGCCCGACATAATCATTTTGCGCACGGACGAGCCGATCACCGATGAAGCTATTTTTGATAAGGTGGCAAATTTTTGCAACGTGCGTCGCGATTGTGTTATTGAAAACCGCACGCTCCCGGTTTTATATGAAGCGCCGCTTATGCTGGAAAAGGCGCATATTTCCGAAATCGTATGCCGCGGCTTGCAGCTTGAATGTCCAAAGCCCGACCTTTCCGACTGGGAGCATATGGTGGAGCGAGTCAAAAACCGCGAAAAGCGTGTGAAGATCGGCTTGGTCGGCAAATATGTTGAGCTTCACGACGCGTACCTGTCGGTTGCGGAAGCCCTGCGCCACGCAGGTTATTACCTTGACGCGGCGGTGGACATTGAGTGGATAGATTCCGAGCGTATCACCGATGAAAATGTATCCGAAACGCTGGGAAGCCTTGACGGAGTTATCGTTCCCGGCGGCTTTGGACAGCGCGGCATTGAGGGTATGATCACCGCCGCGCGATACGCAAGAGAAAACCGCCTTCCGTATTTTGGCATCTGCTTAGGGATGCAGGTCGCGGTGATCGAATTTGCGCGGAACGTCGCAAAAATAAAAAACGCCCACTCGGGCGAATTTGCGCAGGATGTTCCGAAGGTGATAGATTTCCTGCCCGACCAGAGCGATCAAACCGACAAGGGCGGCACGCTTAGGCTGGGCGCGTATCCCTGCGTTTTGCAGGAGAACACCGTAATCAAAACGGCATACGGCAAGGCTGACATCAGCGAACGCCACCGTCACCGCTATGAATTTAACAACGAGTACCGCGAGATATTGCAAAGCTGCGGTTTGACGCTTTCGGGCTTGTCGCCCGACGGCAATTTGGTGGAAACGATTGAAATAAGCGACCGCGACTTTTACATCGGCGTGCAGTATCACCCCGAATTTAAAAGCCGCCCAAACAAGCCGCATCCGCTGTTTTCGGCGTTTATCGGGGCGGCGCTGACTGAGAGGACAACGTTATGAAAATAAATGACAACTTTGACAGGCTGGTGCCAAACTATCTTTTTGCCGACGTCGCGCGCAAAACAAACGCGTTTGCCGCCGCGCATCCGGAAAAGGAAATAATCAAGCTGGGCATCGGCGACGTCACCCTGCCGCTTGCTCCCATCGTGGTGGAAGCCATGAAAAAGGGCTGCGAGGACTTGAAATACAAGGAAACCTTTAAGGGCTATCCCGAATACGAGGGCTACGATTTTGTTCGCGAGGCGATCGCAGGCTATTACAAAAGCTTCGGCGTAGATGTCGCCGCTGATGAGATCTTTGTGTCCGACGGCGCGAAGTCAGACTGCGGAAACCTGCCCGATATTTTCTCCAAGGACAACACCGTGCTTGTCACCGACCCGGTTTATCCCGTTTATGTGGACGCGAACATTATGGCAGGACGCAAAATTATTTACGCTTCCTCAAACCGCGACAATCACTTTCTCGCGATGCCCGACAAAAGCGTTAAGGCGGACGTCATCTATCTTTGTTCGCCCAACAACCCGACGGGAGCCGTCTACAGCGCGTCGCAGCTGAAGGAATGGGTGGACTACGCGCTGCAAAACGACGCGGTGATCCTCTACGACGCGGCGTATGAAGCCTTTATCGCAGACGACAGCCCGCGCTCGATCTTTGCCGTCGACGGCGCGAGGGAATGCGCGATAGAACTGTGCTCGCTCTCCAAAACCGCCGGCTTCACAGGCACGCGCTGCGGTTATACCGTGATCCCCAAGGAGCTCAAGCGCGACGGGCACAGCCTTCACGCGCTCTGGTACCGCCGTCAGGCAACCAAGTTCAACGGCGTTTCGTGGCCTGTGCAGTGCGCCGCCGCGGAGGTGTTCAGCAGCGAGGGACAACAGCAAATCCGGGAAAACCTCAACTATTACAAGCAAAACGCCGCCATTATTTCCGCCGCGCTCGACGAGCTTGGGATCTACTACACCGGCGGCAAAAACGCTCCGTACATTTGGCTGCGCTGTCCAAATGATATGAGCGGCTGGGAGTTTTTTGATTATCTGCTTGAAAATGCCGCCGTTGTCGGAACGCCCGGCGAGGGCTTCGGCAAAAACGGCAGCGGCTATTTCCGCCTGACGTCCTTTAACTCAAAGGAGAATACGCAGGAAGCGGTGGAAAGAATACGGGATCTGATAAAATAAAACGCCGCTGAAAATCGCTTGCTTTTTGAGTAAAAAACTAAAGCAATTGATCTGTACAAGCGAAAAAAATACAATCGATAAAGAAACCTCCTTTGGCAGGATCACGGAAGCTGCCAAAGGAGGTTTTATTTGATACTAATACGCTTTCTGTCGGGAATCGGTATAAAATCCTGCTATCCGTCCAGAATACGGATGGTGATATAAATGCTGAAAATCCGCAACCGAACGAATCAAAACGGAGAAATGATCGAACCTAACAGCCGCTTGCCTCAGAACGCCGCGGCGCTTGAGCAATTCTTGACAGAGGTATACTCGGCAGGCAAGCCTGAATCTGACGCGGAGCCCCGCCGCGATCTAACAAGGAGAGCCGGCTGATACGAAATGCCGAAAACAATAACGCCAATTGATGACAGGGGAGAAGCGAATGACTGATCGCAAAGCGAAGCAGGCGGCGAAAGCGCAGACGGCAGGCGACAGGATCACCGCCGTTTATGTCCGCGTGTCCACCGACGCGCAGTTTGAGGAAGGCTATTCGATCGACGCGCAGGAGGAAAAGCTCCGGCAGTGGTGCCGCCTGAAGGACTACACAAATGTGGAGGTGTATCAGGACGGAGGCTGGAGCGGCAGCAATCTGGATCGCCCCGCAATGAAAAAGCTGATTTCCGACATCACCTGCCGACGTGTGGGAAGGGTAGTGGTCTACAAGCTTGACCGCCTTTCGCGTTCGCAAAAAGATACGCTTTTTTTGTTGGAAGAGGTGTTCATTCCGTATGACGTTGAGTTTTATTCCCTGAACGAAAACTTTGACACAAGCACGCCGTACGGCAAGGCGATGATCGGCATTTTGTCCGTGTTTGCCCAGCTGGAGCGCGAAAACATCCGCGAGCGAACGCGGATGGGGATGTATGAGCGAGTCAAATCAGGCTATTGGATGGGCGGCAACAGCACGCCGTTCGGTTACGATTATGACGCCAACCGGAACACGCTGGTGCCGAACGAGCACGCCGCTGAGGTGCGGCAGATCTTTGACTTGTATTTGCAGGGCTACTCAACGACGCGCCTTGCAAAGCTGTTCCCGGTTTCGTCCGACCGTCAGATAATGCAGATCCTGGGCAGGATAACGTATACCGGCAAAATACAATATAATAATGAAATATTCCCGGGCAGGCACGAGCCGCTGATCGATGAAACCACCTTTGACCGCGTGCAAAAAGAGATGAAGCGCCGCTCCGCGCGAAGCACGACACATTCGCCGCACTTGCTGACGGGGCTTTTGGTGTGCGGCAAGTGCGGCGCGAAAATGCGCTATCAAAAGTGGAGCGGCGGCGCTGTCAAGATTTATTGCTATTCTCAGCAAACCTCAAAGCCGAATTTGGTAAAGGATCCAAACTGCAACAACAGCCGGATCGACGCCGGGCAGCTGGAACGGCTGGTTTTGGACGACCTGTTCAAAATGACCGACAGTATTTCCGCCAAGCCGCTTCCGAATCCCGAAAACCCGCCCGACAGACAGGCGGCGCTTAAAAGCCTGCGTCAAAAGCACGACGCCCTTGCCGCAAAAATAAAGCGGCTGTACAATTTGTACGCCGAAAACCCGAATGAGATCTTGAAGAGCACCATTGAGGAAAACCAAAGGTGCCTTTCGGAAGTCGCGGAGATGCTTTATAACGAAAAAGCGTCGTTTGACGCGGTGAACGAGATCGCGGAGAGAAACCGTGAGGTCAGAAATCTGCGCAACCGCTGGGACGCGCTGACGGTAAGGGAGAAGCAGCGCGCGCTTCGCATCTGCATAAACCGTATCGTCATAACGGATGACAAGGTGGATATTGAGTATTTGCTTTGAGGGGATGGTATATATTACCAATAAAAAAAAATCGCCCTCGCAAGGGGCGGCGGTTGCAGGATCCCGTGCTTTGTGCTATACTAATATATAATAAGAAAGCCGTGGATTTCGACTGCCGTTTGCCGTTCCGATGATAATCGGTGAAATCCGCCGCTATCTGCGCGACAACAACGCCGTGCGTGTGTCGCGTTCAATGCGCGACACTGCCTATCGCGCTATGCAGATCAAGGAACAGCTGACTGCGCGCGACAACCGTGAGCCCACTGTGGAAGAGATCGCCAATCGAATGGGCGTGCCTAAAGAAACCGTGGTGCTGGCGCTTGAGGCGGTCGTGGAGCCGGTGTCGCTGTATGAGCCGGTTTTTTCCGACGGCAACGACACGGTTTATGTGATGGATCAGATCGGCGACAAAAACGACGACGGCACATGGCTTGAGGAGATCTCGCTTAAAGAGGCTATCGCTAATTTGTCCGACCGCGAAAAACGGATTTTGGCGCTTCGGTTTTTCCGCGGCAAAACGCAAATGGAGGTCGCTGCCGAAATCGGCATTTCGCAGGCGCAGGTCAGCCGGATCGAAAAAGGCGCGCTGGACAGCATTAAACGGAGTTTATGATAACGGAATTGAAAAAGCAGCAAGGTTGTTTTGTGCCTTGCTGCTTTTTGTATTGATAGCCGGCTGTCAAAATCAGCCTTTTCCCAGTTCCACTTCTTCGATCTCGTCCTGTGACGCTTCTTTTAAGGAGTATGTGTCAAACGCCGCTTCTCTCGGCAGCTGGATCTCGATCCTGTCCATCTTTTGCAGTAGACATTCTCCCGAGCTCAATGTCGCCTCAAACACGTGACCGCCGTGTTTTTTGTTCTCCGACACAAAGTGCATATGCCATCCGGAAGCGTTTATGCCGTCCATATAATCGGGATAATACACGCAAACAAGCGTTCCGTGCAGCCGTTCAAAGGAAAAATCCTTCTGCGTTTTTGAAAGGATGTCCTTCAAGGAAACGTGCTGCGAGCGGTACGGCGCTCCGGCGCGGGCGTGTACGGCGTCGAACCAGCCGTCTATCCGCGCGATGTGGATGCTGTTCAAGCCGAAATCTTCCTCAATACGCAAGGTCAGCTCCAGCTTGATCGCGGCAAGATCCTTTTTTTCGTCTATTTTGAAGGTTCTTCCGTCTTTTACAAAGCCCGCGACAGCAAAAGGAACTCCTGCAGAATCTTCCGAGCGCACAATGCTTCCGTCCTGCTTTGCCTGATAGCACACTCCGTCCAAAACGATCATCTCGCCGTCAACATTTTCAAAGGTGCCCAGCCCCGTGTCGCCGTGCTCCAGCAGCTCCTCAACGGTGACGACAGGTCTTGTGTATCCCAGCGCTAAAGCCTGCAGTGTTGAAGCCTGATATATTTTGTTGGATTTCATTTGTGATCCCTCCCTAATAATTTTTTTGCTTCGGCTTAAATTATAGCATTATTACCGAAAAATGTAAATATTTTTTTGCGTTGTTTTAATGATGATACGACGCGCGGCTTTGAAGTTTATTCATTTTGCGTGTCAGCATTTTGTATATAAAAAAACGTTTTGGAATGATGATTTTTTGTGTTTGGCGGCATTGCTTTGTTTTTCGAAGATAATTATGAAAATTTCGTTACACTTTTTCCGAAAAACTATTGTAAAATGAATTATTTTGAGATATAATGTAGTTACTCAAAATATGAGTTATTATCAAAAAGGAGGAATTTACGATGAGAAAATCATCAAAGGCTGTTAGCCTGTTACTTTCAGGCTTAATGGCGACTTCATGCTTTAGCATGGCAGCTGCTACGGTATCTGCTGCGCCTGTTGAGACTGAATCGACCGGCATTATGACCGCAGCAGAAAGAGAAGCCGCTGGCCATCAGCTGGTTTATTTCCAGTTCCCGGATACTGTTTGGGGACCCGCTTCGGGCGTAAAGCGTAATACGAGAAAATGGACCGCTAACGTGTTCTGTAACTATTATGCTATCTACGGCAACGAGAACGAAGTAAAGACCAGATCTTGGGAAGCGCCTTCCACCCAGATGTTGCAGGACACCCCGGGCGGCATTCTCTACTTCGACATCACCGAGAGCGGCCAGGGCGAGCTGGAAGACGGTGCTGTTTACGGCATCCTGTTCTCCACCAAAGCTAATGCCGGTTCGGATGCTACGCTTAAGCCCAACACCGACGGTTATCAGACCTGCGACTTGTATTTTGACAAGACTTTGCTGGGTCACACCTGGACCGTTGACGAGCCTGCGACTACTCGAGAGAACACCGCAAACTCTCAGAAGATCGACTACTATGCTCACTCCGACAACAACGTGAGCGGACCTTTGAAAAAGGTTTCCACCCTTTGCGCTTACATCGACGGACAGGATGCCGGCGTGGCTCCCAAGTCCTTGGAGATGGCAAACGCATTGCAGACCTATTTGAGCAATCCTGTCAACGAGCCTTCCTTCGTATGGCAGAAGATCGCACCCGTGCTTGAGAAATTCAATACTACTCCTGAGGAAGTATATGCTACTTATGTTGATAAGTTCGGCGCTTTCCTCGAAGAGGGTGTTCCCTATGAGCACGTAGAAGGCGTTGACGATCTTAAGGCAGACGGTACCCTTAAGGATGTTTACAGATACTCTTCCGTTACCACGGTCGATCCCGCTACAGAACAGAGCACAACTGTTAAGTATCCGTGGCTTGATCTTGTTCGCGAAAGATTGAATCTGCCGAACACTCCCAGCGTTACCGACATTACTGACGTTAACCTTTCCTCTACTGCAGTTGTAGCTCCCGGCAATGCTGTTCCGGCTGCTGCCGATTTCACCTACGACGACACTCAGTTCACTGTCAGCGACCTGGCTTTCGCTCCCGCTGACACAACCTTCGATTACGGCAAGGACTACACCCTGACCTTCAAGGCTACTCCTGCCGAAGGTTTCCAGATGACCGACACCACCTTTGCCGGCGTTAACTTCGGCGATGGCTCTGTTGGCGAAAAGGATGCCAACGCTGTTCTTAACGAGGACGGCAGCCTGTCCTTCTCTGCGGTTTACACTATGCCCGCAAAGACTGATATTGAGACGGTTTCAGTTGATACCACAGCTGTATTCTCACCCAACGAAGCTGTTCCCGGCAACGATGCGTTCTCTTACGACAATGCGCAGTATACCATCGGTGACTTCACCATCACTCCTGCCGACGAAACCTTTGCTTATGAGGGCGTATACACTCTGACCTACACCGCTACTCCGGCTGCAGGTTATCAGATGACCGACGACACCGGTATCGTTTTGACCTTCGCAGGCGAGGCGACCTCCGATTACAACAAGGTTGTCAACGATGACGGCACCATGACCATCACCTACACCTTCACGATGCCCGCGGCTCCCGAGCCCGAAGACACCCTGATCGTTGCAGGTTCCGAGGCTGAGATCTTCGGCACCGGCTGGGACGGCACCAACGAATCCAACCTGATGACCAAGCAGGCTGACGGCACCTAC
>JBGUOX010000129.1:0-48389 GCA_045129995.1 Ruminococcus sp.
GTGCGGCGACTGCGGCAGTCCGATGTTCCCGATGAGCAGGAGCGACCTCAAAGAAGCCTACCGCTGCGGAGAATACCACAAGCGCGGACTTAAAGGATGCACCAGCCACCACATCCGCGTGGACACGCTCGACGCGATCGTGAAAGCGTATCTGCAAATGGTGCGCGACACCTCCTCGGAAATGATCGAAAAATTACAAGAAACGATAGCCGAGGAAGAAAAGCAGATCCAAACAACCAACAACACGCTCGAACAGCTTGAAGAAATGATCGACGACACCAAGGCAGAAAAAAAGGCTCTCATGCGGCAATGTGCAAGAGACATTGCCCGAAAGCCCGAACGTGAAAAAGATATACAAGAAACATACGATGAATTGATCGCAGAGTGCGACGAGCGGATCGAGGGCTTGGAAAACCAAATCAAGCTGACCTACGACAAGCACAACACCGTTGTCAGCGCGAACCGCACGGCACAGCTTGCGATAGATCTATTCGACGAGATACTGAACAAGGAAAAGTTAGAGAAAAACGACCTTGAACTGCTGATCGAAAAGATAACAGTTTACGAAGACCACATCCACATCAAGCTGAAAGACGACATCGACCACATTCTGCACATCGGTAACGCCGATCTTGAAAAAGAGCAAAATCAGCAAAGCAAAAACACAAAAGATAAGAAGTTTGCTGTCAACATTGTCAGTGACGGCGACCCTCTGGAGATTTACACAGCGACAGACGGCGAGGTTATCTTTAAAAAATATTCGCCGGTGGGCGAATTAAGCGCGTTTGCGTCGCAGTACGCCGACGTGATCGCGCGGATCAGCGCTATGCCTACGCTGATTTGCGACACCGACCATGTGATCGCGGCGGCAGGCGTTTCGAAGCGCGAGTTCTTGGAGCGCCGCAACAGCGCGGTGCTGGACAACCTGATGGAAAACCGCCGAAGCTATACCGCTACCGAGCAAACCCTCAACAACGTGCAGCCGATCGAGGGCATGGAGCACAACGCCGCCGTGGTGTTCCCCATCATCGCGTCGGGCGATGTAATGGGCGCGGTCGTTATGCTGAGCGGCGAGAACGTAAAGCTGCCGTCCGCCGCGGAGATCAAGCTGGCGCAGTCAGCGGCAGCATTCCTCGGAAAGCAGATGGAATGAGTCCGATCGGGAAAACGCTTTCGTCAAAGCCAAAAATATTCTTATACAGAAAAAAGGAGCGCTTCCCTGCGGAAACGCTCCTCGTTATTTTTTGAATTACTTATTGAAAATGGACATAATGTCATAGAAGGTGTCGTCCTCGTCGTCGGTGGTGTCCTTAACCGCACGGGAAGGCTTGCTGTCAACGACCGGGTCGGGAGTGTCAACGATTACGTTGTCGATCGGCTGCTGCTGTACCAGCGGCACGGTGTCCGCGGTACCAAAGCCGGTTGCGATAACGGTGACGTTCATGGTGTCGTCCATCTTGTCGTCGATAACCGCACCCCAGATGATGTTCGCGTCCTCGCTGACCTTATCCTTGATCATGGTGGAAGCCGCGTCGATGTCGTCGAGGCTTACGTCGGAAGAAGCGGTGATGTTGATGATCAAGCCCTTAGCGCCGTCGATTGAGGTTTCGAGCAGCGGGCTGGAAATAGCCTTGTCAGCCGCAACGGTAGCCTTATCCTTGCCGGATGCAGAGCCCATACCCATATGAGCATAGCCTGCGTCCTTCATTACGGAGGTCACGTCGGCAAAGTCAAGATTTACCAAGCCGGGCAGCAGGATCAGGTCGGAAATGCTCTGAACGCCCTGACGGAGCACGTCGTCTGCGATCGCGAAAGCGTTTTGCAGGGTGATGCTGGTGTCGGAAACATATTTCAAACGCTCGTTGGGAACGATGATAAGCGAGTCAACACAAGCGGACAGCTCGGCAATGCCCTGCTCCGCCTGAGTCATTCTTCTCTTGCCCTCAAACGCGAACGGCTTGGTTACAACGCCGACGGTGAGGATGCCCATATCCTTGGCGATCTTTGCCACAACGGGAGCCGCGCCGGTGCCGGTGCCGCCGCCCATACCTGCGGTTACGAATACCATATCGGTGTCCTTAAGCAGCGCCGCGATCTCATCTCTGCTTTCCTCGGCAGCGCTTTGACCGATGGAGGGCATTGAGCCTGCGCCCTTGCCGCGGGTCAGCTTTTCGCCTATCTGAATCTTCTGAGAAGCTCTTGACAATCTTAAAACGTGTTCGTCGGTGTTGATGGCAATAAACTCAACGTTCTTAACTTCCATCGCGACCATGCGGTTGACCGCGTTGCCGCCGCCGCCGCCAACGCCGATCACCTTGATTTTCGGCATATATTCATTTTCCAATTCCAGTTCAAAAGCCATTTTAACTTCCTCCTTGTTTATATCGAACATCTATTGTGCCGGTGGCACTCTCTTCTGCCGCCGGCAGAGAGTAAAAATCGCATAATACTCTTATATTACACACTTTGCTTATATAGTATCATACTTTTTTAAAAAGTGCAATGGTTTTATTTGGATTTTCTCGAAATTCTTTGCGCTACTGCGCAGCCTGCCAGTCGTAGCTTTCACCGCCGTAGCTCTCGCCGCCGTAGTTCTCGCCGCCGTAATTCTCGCCGCCGTAGCTCTCGCCGCCGTAGTTCTCGCCGCCGTAATTATCGCCGCCGTAGTTCTCGCCGCCGTAGTTCTCGCCGCTGTAATTATCGCCGCTGTAGTTCTCGCCGTTATTTCCGCCGTAGTTTTCGCCCTGCGGTTCGGTTGCCGGCACGGTTGTTGCCGGCGCGGCAGGTTTGGTCTCCGAAGGCATATAATGTGAGATCTTGTTTTTGTTGCAGGTAGAAACATCCAGCGTGCCCGTAACGGTGCCTGTGCCGTTGGGATCGAGCTTTTCGTTGATGATGGTAAACGCTGTCTTTATTTTATAGTTGATGTCCTCCGGCAAGCCGATATTGATTACGATTCGGTTGTCGTAATGGATCTTGATAGCCGTAAGATTTGTAATATCAAAGCCGGTGATCTTATCCACGCCGTTGGCGGCAAAGCTTTTCGCTACGCTGTTGAGCACCTCCGGCACGCTGTCGTCGCCGAAGTCGATGTAGTTGCCCTTTGCCTTATCCGTGATCTCGCCGCAGATAAGCTCAACAAGATCCTCGGTTTTAAAGTTTGCGGTGTCAAGTATCCTGCCCTTGGAGCTGACGATCAAATATCCGTTGCCGTCCTTTACTGCGTAGGTCGGCACTGCGTTTTTGACCTTGATGGTGATGGTGTCGGGTACCGAAAAGCCGATGGTTGCGCTTTCCACATACGGCAGATGGTTGACGATCTCCTGAGGCGTGCTGTTCCACACGCCGATGAAAATGTTCTGGTTTTCGGAAACGTTGCTAAAACCGACGATCTGGCTTTTATCATAGTAAATGTCGCCGTCGATCTCGATTTTTTCGGTCTTGAACAGCACCGTAAGGCTGAGTATCACGCCGATTATCAGAACAGCGGCAAAGATGCCTGCCGAGATCAGAATGCGTTTAAGCCGCACCTGCTTTGAGGTCATCGGCTTTTTGTTGCGCCTGATAACCTCTTTTTCCTGCTTGCGAATTTCCTTGGCGCGCTTTTCGGCGCGCTTTTTCTCGCTGTACTCGTCGATATAGTAGCCGTCCTCAAAATCGTGCGGCTGCAAATTGCGCAGCTTTTCCTCGCTTTCGCGGCGGAACTTCTCCTCGCGGCTGATGTCCTCATACTGAGACGCCCTGCCGGAGTTGACAGCCTCCTTGATTTTGCTGGCAGCGCCCTTTTTCTTCGCCTTTTCAGAGGATTTATTTTTCTGTTTTTGTTCCTTATGGAACTTCTGCGCCTGCTTTGCGGCTTCTTTTCGCTGTTTCGCAAGCTGTTTTTTGTCCTTGGAATCCAACAGACTTCCTCCCCTTTTATTCTAAACCGGAGCGCCGGAAGCTTTGAGCCTTATCGCCCGGCTCCGCTTGCCCTGTTCTCCGTCGTCTAAATCTTTTTAACATCCGCGCCAAGCGCGCACAGCACCTGTTCAAAGCGCTGATAGCCGCGCTCCAAATAGTGAACGCCGCCCAGCTCGGTTACGCCCTCGGCGCAAAGTCCCGCGGCAAGCAGGGCTGCCGCTCCGCGCAGATCCACCGCCTCGACAACCGCGCCGTACAGCCGCGGCACGCCTTCAACGACGGCAAACTTGCCCTCGGTTTTTATGTCCGCTCCCATACGCGCCAGCTCGGCGGCGTGGCGAAAGCGGTTTTCAAATATATTTTCCATCAGCACCGTTGTGCCGTCGGCAACCGAAGCGGCGGCAAGCAAGGGCGCCTGCGCGTCGGTCGGAAAGCCGGGATACGGCATTGTGCGAATGATTTTCATAGAACGCAGCCGCTGCGGACAATGAACGCGCAGCTCGTTGCCGTCGGCAAGAAAGGTACATCCGGCGTCCTCAAACACCGGCAGCACCGACCGCAGGTGGCTGTGTATCACGCCCTTCAGCGTGACGTCCGATCCGGTCATTGCGGCGCACGCGATAAGCGTTGCCGCCACGATACGGTCGGGGATGATCGCGTGGTCGGCGCCTTTGAGCGCCTTAACGCCGTCGATGACCATTTCGCCGCTGCCCGCGCCGCTGATTTTGGCGCCGCACCGGTTCAGATAATCGGCAAGGTCGCTTATTTCCGGCTCGCGCGCGGCATTGGTGATGGTGGTGGTGCCGCTTGCCGTACAGGCGGCAAGCATAATGTCCTCTGTTGCGCCGACGCTTGGAAAGGGCAGCGCGATCGGCGCGCCCTTCAGCCCGTGCGGAGCGCGGCAGTCAAGCCATCCGCGCCTTTCCTTTATCACCGCGCCGAGCCTGCGCAGCGCCTTTAGGTGCAGGTCGATGGGACGCAGCCCTATTTCGCAGCCTCCCGGCAGGCTTAGCCTTACCTTGCCTGCCGCGGCAAGCACCGCGCCCAAAAATGTAAGTGAGCCGCGGTTTTTCCGCATTAGCTCGTCGGGTATGTCGTGACGGGCAAGACCGTCGCACCGCACCGTCACCGTTTCGCCTTCGCGCCGAGCCTGCAAGCCAAGCCAGCGCAGGATCTGCAGCGACGCCTCAACGTCCGTTAAATCGGGACAGCGGTAAAGCACGCTTTCGCCGCGCGTCAGCACTGTTGCCGCCAAAACCGGCAGCGCGCTGTTTTTTGCGCCCTGAAGCTCCGCGGCGCCGTGCAGCCGTCTTTGCCCTGTGATTCTCATTTTTGACACACAAACACCCTCTTTTTAAATCATAGTTTATTCTATGACGGAGGCGCCGCTTGTGTGCTTTCGGCATATGCTATATTATACCAGATTCAGTACCTGTTTGACAACTGAATAAATGCGCTCGTTTGCGTTGGTAATTGCCATTTTTTTGGAGTTCTCGCTGAATTTAGCCAGTGTTTCCCTGCTGCGGAGCATAGAGTCCGCCTTTTCGATCACCGCTTCGCCGCTGAGGTCGGATTCCTCGATGATCTCCGCCGCTCCTGCGTTCACAAGCGCCATCGCGTTGTGGAACTGGTGATTTTCCGCGACGTTTGGCGACGGGATCAAAATCGCGGGCTTGCCCATCGCCTGGATCTCGCTTAGGGTGATCGCGCCCGCGCGGCAGATCACAAGATCGGCAGCAGCCATACATTCGGGCATATTGTCGATGTACGGGCGGACGTCCAGATTGCCGCATTGGTCGGGATCCGCGCCCAGCTCCCTGAGCTTGTCGGGCAGCCAGCCGCCGTATTTGCCGTAGGCGTGAATGTGCTGATACCTGCCGTCCCTGCCGCTTCGCGCAAGCAGCTCCGCCATCGCTTCATTGATTTTTTGAGCGCCGAGGCTTCCGCCGAAGGACAAAATCAGCGGACGCTGATCAAGCCCGAGCTTTTCTCGCGAAGCCTTTTTGTCCGCGGTGAGGATAGCGCCGCGCACGGGATTTCCCGTGATGACAACAGGCGCGTCCTTGAAGTAGGGCTTTGCCGCCTCAACGGCGAGCATAACCTTTTTGACGCGGTGCGCCAGCATTTTATTTGTAACGCCCGGATAGGCGTTTTGTTCGTGAATGATGCAGGGTATCCCCAGCTTTGCCGCCTCACGCACAACGGGACCGGACACATAGCCGCCCGTGCCGATGCACAGATCGGGCGCGAAATCCTTTATGATTTTTCTTGCGCCGACAGACGAAGTTACCGTGCGTCGAAGCGTTCTCAGGTTTGCAGCCACGCTTTTTGGCTTAAGGCTGCGCTGAAAGCCGCTGATGGTGATGGATTTGATTTCAAAGCCTGCCTGCGGCACCAGCCGCTGCTCCATACCGTCCTTGTTGCCGATGAACAAAAACTGCGCGTCGGGACGCTTTTCCTTGATGGTGCCCGCAATGGCAAGCGCGGGGTTGATGTGTCCCGCGGTGCCGCCGCCCGCCAGTAAGATTTTCATAGGAGTCTCCCTCTCGTAAATAATGCGTTATTGCTTTTCGATGTTCGCTGTTCGTGAAATGGACAGCACAATGCCCATCTGCGCCAGCAGCATAATAAGCGACGAGCCGCCGTAGCTGAAGAACGGCAGGCTGATACCTGTGTTCGGCAGCCAGTCGGTGATTACCAATATGTTGAGCACGACCTGCACGCCGATTTGCGAAGTCAGACCGATGCCAAGCAGCTTGCCGAATTTATCCTTAGCGCGAAGCGACAAGGTGATTCCGCGCCATACCAGCAAAGCGAAGATCAGCAGCACGATCGCAGCGCCGATTAGTCCGAGCTCCTCGACAACGATGGCAAAAATGAAGTCGTTTTGCGGTTCGGGCAAATACAAAAACTTTTGGCGCGACTGACCGAGTCCGAGTCCCCACAAGCCGCCCGAGCCGATGGCGTAAAGCGAGTTGCGCGTTTGCCAGGTGGAATCCCACAAATCGGTCTGCCGCTGCGCGGTAAGCGCCTGTCCCCAGCCGTCCATACGCTCCATTGCGTAGGACAGTCCGCCGGAAATGGCAAGCAGCAAAATGATTCCCAAAAGCGCAATGCCGCCGATGGCAAGATATTTGGTCTTCATTCCGCCGATATAAAGCATAATGACCGTCAGAACTCCGATGATTACGATTCCGGAATAGTGCGGCTCAAGCAAAAGCAGAGCGGCGATCGTGCCAAACACGATAACGCCCGGCAGCACGCTGTATTTTACCAGCTGCATTTTGTTATAGTATTTGCTCGCCCAGTGCGAGAAAAACAGGATGACCGCGAATTTCGCGATCTCCGAGGGCTGCAGGTTAAACATTCCCAGCGGGATCCAGCGCTTAACGCCGCCCTCGCCCGAGGGCAGCACAAGAACCAAAAGCAGCGAAAAATACGCTATGCCCAAAACGATAGGCGCGATTTTGTGCAGCTTGTTGTAGTTGAAGAACGACATTACCGCCATGCCGGCGATGCCCAGCGCAATGAAGATCAGCTGGCGCTTGAGGTAAAAGTAGCTGTCGCCGACGGTGTAGTACGCAAAGGCGTAGCTTGCCGAGAACATCATGATCGTGCCGACGATCAGCAAAATCAGGATGATCAGGCAAAACGGCAGGTCGATTCCCATACCGACGGAAAACCACTTGGCGTTTTTCATTTTGCGGCTGCGCGTCGGGCGAATGAAGAATTTTTCTTTCTTCGCCTGCTGCTGCATATACTCTTCGTCATATATGCGGTTGACGTCGCCGCGCAGTATCATTTTTTTGTTGGGAGCCAAAGCGTTCCCTCCTTACGGAAGTTTTGTTGTGACGTCAATACAGGATCTGCCGTGCGCCGAAGCTGACCAGCAGGAACGAAATCGCGCCGAACACGGCTGTGACGATGCTGAACACGGTCACGATCTTTACCTCGCTCCAGCCGCACATCTCGAAATGATGGTGGATGGGGCTCATTTTGAACAGGCGCTTGCCGTGGGTAAGCTTGAAATAGCCGACCTGCAAAATAACCGAGAACATCTCGCACAGGTACACAATGCCCAGCGGAAGCAGCAGAATGGGCATTCTGATTGCAAACGCCATGGCGCAAACGACTCCGCCGAGGAACAGCGAGCCGGTGTCGCCCATAAACACCTTTGCCGGGTGGAAGTTCCACACCAAAAAGCCAAGGCACGCGCCGGCTACCGAAGCGCTGAACGCGGTGACGCCCAAACGGAACAGGGCGCTTGTGATAAGCATAAACGAAACCGCGACAAAGAAGGTTATCGAGCCGTCCAAGCCGTCAACGCCGTCGGTCAGGTTGACCGCGTTGACAACGCCCACGATAACGATCGCCGACAGGATGTAGTAGAAGAAGCTAAGGTCTACCTCGCCCGCAAACGGAATGACGGTGGTTGTGCCGCAGCCTGAAAGGCCGAGCACCAAAAGATATAATCCCGCGACCAAAAACTGAAGCACAAGCTTTTGAATGGCGGTCAAGCCGAGGTTGCGCTTTTTGACAACCTTGGTGTAGTCGTCGATGAAGCCGATGATTCCGTTGGCAAGCGCCAGACCTAAGCCTGCGAAAATGTAGGTGGCCTCCTTGCCGACATTGATGGGATAGGTTTCGCCGAACAGCGCGTCGCCTGCAAAGATATAGACGACGGTGCTGACAAGCGTTACAAAGGTGATCGCGACAATAAACATAATGCCGCCCATAATGGGTGTTCCCTGCTTTTCCTTGTGCCAGCTGGGACCGATGTCCAAAATCGTCTGTCCGAAATGCAGCTTGTGCAGGTACGGGATCAAAAATTTACCCACGATCGCCGAGATTGCAAACGCGAGAATCGCCGCGCAAAATGTCCATATGCCGTAAACTACCATTTTTTATCGTCCTTTCAATCTCTTTCGTTGCTGTGTTGTTATACAAACTCAGGTAAAAGCTTTTTGCTTTTTTCATCGCCGCAGGCGCGTATGAGCTTGTATGAAACCGATGACGCGCGCCGCGCGGCGTCTGAGTGCACAGCGCGCGTATGTCAAATCATATGCTTTGATTTGAAATCAGTATTAATCGTTAAAGCCTTCCGACGCCGCCGCCGAGAAGGTTACGGTGATGACCGTGCCGGGAGCCAGGGAATCGCCCTCCTTGACGCTTTGCGCCGTACAGGTGCCGCCGGAGCTGATCGCGCCCTTGAAGCTGAGGTTCAGCCCGTATTCGCTCGCGACGTTGTTTGCTTCCATCGGAGTGTAGCCGATGAAGTTCGGGACCGTAACGGTATCGCTGCGGCTTGCCTCGTCGGTGTAGAGCACGATGTTGCCGCCCGCGGAAACGCGCGAGGAAACCGCCGGAAGCTGCGCGATGACATTGCCGCCCTCGCCCTTGACGCTGTAGGTAAAGCCGTCGTTTTGCACCTTGGCAATGGCGTCGTTGACCGAAAGTCCCGTGTAGTCGCCTGCCGACGCGTCGAGGTATTGCAGATCCTCTTCGGAATAGTTTGTCTTGACGCCGAGGTACGGCAGCACCTCGGTCATTATGTTGGTAAACACGGGAGAAGCTACCTGCGAGCCGTAGTACGCTTCGCCCGAGGGCGTGTCAAAGAACACCAGCATTGCGATTTGAGGATCGTCTACCGGCGCAAAGCCGCAGATCGACGAGATGTAGTCCTCCTCAAAGACGCTCTGCTTTTTGGTAACGCCGATCTTCTCGGACGTACCGGTTTTTGCTCCCACCTTGTAGCCTGCGACATAGCCTGCCGTGGACTGCGATTTTTCGGTGTTATAGCCCAAGATCTCACACATTTTGTCGGAGGTAGCCTTGGACACGACCTGGCGCTTTATCTTTTTTTCAACGCTTTTGACAACGTTGCCCTTGGCGTCCGTGATTTTTGAAACGACATAGGGCTGGAGCACATAGCCGCCGTTTGCGATCGCCGAACAGGCGGTGATCATCTGGATAGGGGTGATACCGAAGTTCTGTCCGAAGGAAGCAACCGCGAAGTCAACGGTGCCCATATTGCCCTCTTCCCAAAAGCTGTCGTCGGATTCGCCGGGCAGGTCGATGCCTGATTTGTCGGCAAAGCCGAAGCCCTTGTAATAATCGCGGAACTTTTGCAGTCCCACAAGCTGTCCGATTTGGATGAAGGCGGGGTTGCAGGAATTGCAGATCGCCTCAACGAAGGTCTGAGCTCCGTGGCCGCCCAGCGCATGGCAGCGGATCTTCTTGTCCTCCACCACGATCGAGCCGCCGCAGACGAAGGTGCTGTTGTCGTTGACCTTGCCTTCCTCCAGCGCCATCGAGGCTGTGCACATTTTGAATACCGAGCCGGGCATATAGGTGTCGGCGACCGCCTTGTTACGCCACATTGCCGAAAGCGCCTCGCCCTCCGCCTTTGCCTGCTCGTTTTCGGGCAAAGCGTCGATCTCTGCCTGTTTATCCTCCGGCAGCTTATACGGTTCGTTTAGGTTGTAGCCGGGCGACACGACCATCGCCTTCACGGCGCCGGTGTTGACGTCCATCGCTATGCAGACGCCCTTGTTGAGAACGTTGTTCTCAAGCACGCCCTGCGCCATATATTTTTCACAGATCTCCTGGATCCTTTGGTCGATCGTCAAATAGACGTTGTTGCCGTCCTTTGAGTCGATGTTTTGCTCGTAGGAAAACGGCATATTTGTTCCGCGCGCGTTTTGCGCGGTGACGATTCGTCCGGGAGTGCCTGCAAGGTAGCTGTCGTACTGAAACTCAACGCCCTCCAAGCCCTGTTCGTCCGCACCGGCAAAGCCGATCACGCAGGACGCAAGATCGTTTTGGGGATAGTAGCGCTTGTAGTCGTCGAGCAGGCTGATGACGTTTCCGCAGTCGTAGTCCTCGGACAGGCGGTTCATCAGCTCAAGCACCTTGTCGCGTTCCTCCGCCTCGATTTTGCGCTTGACGACGGAGTAAAAGCTTTTTGTTTTGGTTTTTTCCAGCACGTTTTCGTAGTCGAGATTCAAAATGTCGGACAAGCCCCTTGCCGCGGCTTCGCGCTGGTCGTCTGTTTTGAAGTTGACGGGCGCCATTACCACCTGCCAAACCGAGGCGCTTTCCGCAAGCACATTGCCGTTTGCGTCAAAGATGGTGCCGCGCTTGGCGGTAAGCGTTACGTCGGCAAGCTGCTGATCCACGGCGCGTTCCTGAAGCTCTCTGCCCTGAACCAGCGTCAGCAGCGAAAGCCTTGTAAGCACCGCGCCGAAGCCGACCACCAGAATAATTATAATCAGGATCGCGGCACGCTGGCGCAGCCGCTGATTAGGGCCCTTTTGCGCGCGCTTTCCTGTTGTTTGCGTTGATTTTTTGAGAGGTTTTTTGCTTTCAGCCAAACAACCTCCTCCTTTCCCGTTTATACGGTGGCTTCAATCTATTTATTATACCAGATATTTCAAGACTTTTCAATCTTTTTCACACGAATATATAGCAAAAAAAGCGTCGCGAACGCTCCCTTTCGCCCTCTGAAAAACCGCTCCTTCAAAAATCCTTTGGCAAAGGCGGTTCAAAAAAGTTTTTATAGAGTGAAAAAAGAGCCAAGACGCAGTCTTAACTCTCCTTCTCTCAGTATATTTTATTTCGCGCGGACGAAGGTTATGACCAAAGACCTGTCAAAGATTCCCAAAACTGCGTAAAAATGTTGCCGTCCTTCGGCGCGGAAACCTCAGCCTTGTCCTCGCTTTCCAGCGCGACAAATTCCTTTTGCGCATTGGTCGCCTTGGTCAGTCCCAGCACCTCGGTAGCGTACTTTTCAATTTCCGCGTTGGAAAGGGTGCTTTGAACCTTCATTTGATTTTGTATGTAAATGCTTTCCGTATCGGCAAGATTCTGCTCTGCCGTGATAATCTTTTGGTTCAACTCGGTAAGCTGAACCTGTCCCACGATGATAACGCCGATCACAAAAGTGACGATCGCCGCACTTACGCCGCCAAGCGCCAGCTTGAAGGGGTTGTGCTTGCGTCTTCTTATTTTATTCAGCTCTTCTTCGGGGAGCTTGACTACCTTATTACGGTTATTCTGCTTTTTTCTGCCCTGACGCTGCGGCTCGTCAAACTCGTGACGCTTGGGAGCAGCCGTCGTATAATTGAGCTCTTCGTCGAAGAGACTCAAATCATAAGCAGCATTTTGCGTTCCGTAAGCCATTGTATGCACCTTGTGCCTTTCTTATATATCGAAAACTTTCATAAAACACACGAAAGCAGCCTTATATTTCTATAAAGCAAAAAAGTTTCAAAATTTTAACAATTTGTTATCCTCACAAAACCGCGATTCTATCGCATTTCACAAGACAACCTGTTAAAATTCGAAGATATTGTAGTTACAAACAGTTAAAACACAATCACTGGTAGATGTAATATTCTTTACAACTTTGTTATAATTTTACTACAAAACCCGCTCTTTGTCCAGTACCGAAAGGAAAATTTTTAAATTTTTTCGCAAATTCTCAACTTTGCACTTCTTGCTCTGGGGTTTTTAGTCAATTCTGTTTCATTTGCACAAACAGGTTTTTTATTGACTAATCTTGCTTTCGGCTTGTTTCCGCACACGCAAACCGGAAAGTCCTTTGGGCAGGTGCAGCCCTGGCACCAGCCTGCCATTTTCTGCTTTACTATCCTGTCCTCAAGCGAATGGAAGGTGATCACAGCCAGCCTTCCGCCCTTGCCCAGCAGCTTAAAAGCGTCGTCCAGACCGCGGCTGAGAACGTTAAGCTCGTCGTTTACCGCGATGCGGATAGCCTGGAAGGTCTTGCGCGCCGGATGTCCGTCGCGGCGCACCTTTTGCGGAACATTTGCCTTGACGATCTCGGCAAGCTGCAGGGTGGTTGTGACGGGCTTATGTTCCCTTGCCGCCACAATGCCCTTGGCGATCGAGGAAGCGAATTTTTCTTCGCCGTACTCGGCAATGATCTTTCTGAGCTCCTCATACGGCAGCGTGTTTACCAATTCCTCGGCGCTTACGCCGCTTTGGCTCATACGCATATCCAGCGGCGCGTCCTCGTGGAACGAAAACCCGCGCGAGGCGGTGTCGAGCTGATGTGAGGAAACGCCGATGTCAAGCAGCACGCCGTCAACTCTGCCGACGCCGCGCAGCTCCAGCAGATCCTTCATATCGCCGAAATTGCCTTTTATGATGATGGAGTTTTCGTTTTTCTTGAATTTTTCGGTCAGAGTGCGGATCGCGTCGGGATCCCGGTCGATCGAGATCAGCTTGCCTGTTGTCAGGCGCTTGAGGATCTCGCCGCTGTGACCGCCGCCGCCGGCGGTACCGTCCACATAGATACCGTTTTCTTTGATGTTGAGTCCCTCGATGGTTTCCTCAAGAAGAACGGGAATATGCGAAAATTCCATAACGTCCTCCTAGAGCCGCAGCATACCGAGCGCTTCGGCGATGATGTCCTTTTGCGAATCGACGAACTGTTCAAAGCGCTTGCCGCTCCAGATCTCGATCCGGTTGTTCATACCGATGACCAGCGCGTCGCCTTCGATACCGGCAAACTCGCGCAGGGCTTGAGGGATCATCACCCTGCCGGACGCGTTGGGAGAAACCTCGACCGCTGTGGCGGTAAAGGTGTATTGCAGCGCCATCGCCTTGTCGGCGGGCAGCTCAAGTATACGGGCGGAGACGGCGTCAAACTGCTCGGCGGACATTGCCTGGATGCAGGTGTTGCCAAAGCCGCGCGCAAGATAAAAACGCTCGCCCAGCTCTTCACGGAATTTGGCGGGCAGAACGATCCTTCCCTTGCTGTCGACCGAATGATTAGACATACCCGAGAACATTTACCCACCTCCGTTACTGTTTTGATTAAATTCGGTGCCATTTCGTTCATAAAACACACAAAATGACACGAAATGACACCATTTGAATTTATTATAACTCACAAAAAGCAAAAAATCAAGTGTATTGTCATTATTTTTTTAATTTTTTGAAATATTTTTTTGATTCGCAATCATTTTGTCATAACTTTCTTTGTTTTAGGCAAAAGCCGCCGCAAAAAAAGAAAACAGCCCGGAAACGAAACTCCCGGGCTGTAGGATGTATTTTTTCAGACGACCGTCACCTTGCAGGTTGCGGCGACGTGATTGTAGGTTTTGACGGTCAGGGTAACAACGCCTGCTTTTTTGGCGGTCAGCTCGCCCGTCGTCTTGTCGACCTTGCATATGTCGGGATCGCTGGACTGGAAGCTGAGCGCGTCCGAAGCGGTGTTTTCGGCAAACACAACAGAGGGCTGAAGGCTTTCGCCGACCGCGAGGCTGTATTCCGCTTGCTCAAACGCCACCTCGTCGGGTTCGTTCTTTACCGCGACGCGGCATATCGCCACCGTGCCGTTGTATGCTGTGGCGGTCACTGTCGCCTCTCCCACTGTTTTTGCGATCAGGCTGCCGTTTTGCTCCACGCTGACGACCGATTCGTTGTCGGACGCGAACACAACGTTGTGCGCCGCGGAGCCTTCGGGAAGCACCAGACGCAGCGAGGTGATCTCGCCTACGCCGAGATTTAAGTCGCGGCGGTCAAACCATACGTCATACGGAGCGTCCTTGACGATGACGTTGCAGCAGGCGTGCTTTCCGTTGTAGGTTTTTGCTACGACAGTTGCGGTGCCGCTGCCGACGCCCGTGATGACGCCGCGCGACGGATGCACCGTAACAGCGCCGGTGTTGTTGGAAACATAGGATACGCCGTTTGAGAAGCTGCCCTCATTGAGGATGCTTTCAAGCTGAACGGTCTCGCCCGTTCCTATCGTGAGCATAGTGTCGCTGAGCTGTATCGACTGCGGAGCGGTCAGCACCTTGACGTGACACGCCGCCGTTTTTCCGTCGGCGGAAGTCGCGGTAATATCCGCCTCGCCGAACTGACGCGCGGTGACGACTCCCTTTTGGTCAACATTGACCGTCTTCGGGTCGCTGCTGCTCCAGCTGAACTTGCCTGCCGCGTTGACCGGCGCGTAGGTTGGAACAAGCTTGAATTTTTCGTCCGTTCCCAGCGTCAGCTCCTGGCGGTTCAGGGTAAGCGAGGTCATTTTTGCGATTTCATAGTAATTGTCGCCTATTACTGCCTTTGCGTTCTTTTCCTTTTGCACGCTGCCCTTGCCGCTTCCGGCGATGATGTTGTCGCGGATCGTGCCGCCGTCGCAGTAGGGACGCACGTTTATGCCGTAGCGTCCGGCTTTTTCGATGAAGTTATCGGTTATGCTTCCCGTGACCACCGACTCTGCCTCAAGCAAAATGCCGTCCTGCGCCACGCCGCCGATATGGTTTCCGCTGATTTCTGCAATGGCTGAATAAGCCAGCTCCATTCCGTGGAAATCGGACGCTTTGATCACATTGTTGCCGATGGAAGCGAAGGTCACGTTGACGGACGTCAGCGGATTGACAGGCTTGTCAACGCGGCTGTTTTTGACGCAGGTGAGCGTGTTGCCGGTCACGCGGACGTTGCGTGCGTAATCGAGATAGATGCAGTGTCCGGACGAGCTGATGTTGTTGTCGCTTACAGAAACGCCCGAAAGGTAATAGTCGCCCTTTGGGTAGCCTCCGGCGCCGTCCGGGAAGGTCTTGCCTGTTTTTGTCAGCTTTTCGCCGATGACAGAGATCGCCAGCGGCTCATAGCCTGCGTACGCGTCCTTTGCCGTGCCGCAGTTTTTGATAAGGTTTCGGCTGATCAGAATGTTCGCGTTGAACGGCTCGCTGTAGCTGTCGCTTGCGGAGGTTTCGGTTTTGCCCTCCTTGGCAAGGACGCTCGGCTTGTAGCCGCCGGCGCCGTCGCCCAGCAGCGAGTAAACCGCGACAGCGCGCGGCGTGTTGTCGATGGTGTTGTTTATGATTTTTACGTTCTTCCAGTTTTCGGTCTGGATGGCGACGCTTTTAATATCGGTAAACGTGTTGTCGCTGATGACGATGTTTTCGTAGGGAACATTCAAAATATGGGTGTGGCTTCCGATAGCGCGCGGCACATTGGTGAAGGTGCAGCCCGTTACGGAAACATTGCGCACGGCGAGCGCCTCGGAACGCGCGCCGATGATGTGTCCTTCCTTGGGGATGTCGAGCTGGATGGCCTCATAGCCGACCTCGCCGACGTCGAGCACCTGGTTTTTGAAGGTGCAGTTTTGGATGTTAAAGCCGTCAACCGCCGCGATCTCCATCATATGGGCGTTTTTGACGTTGATAAGCTCGGTGCCGATCATCTGGAAATTGGACGCGTGCGTCACCTTTACCATGGTGTTTGAGGTCGCTCCGCCGTTGAGCGTTCCGCCCTCAACAGTGACGTTAACATAGCCGTCGTAGCCCGTTGCGCCCTTGTTTATGGCGGTGTCGTCGCCGACGCGCACCATATTTGCGACCGCGTCGCTGTGCCTTTTGAGGGTGACGCGGTTGAGCGAAAGCGTTGTGTTGCTGTAGATATGCAGCGCCGAGCGCAGCACATAGCTGCCCGGCTCGACAACCACCTTGTAGATATTGTCCTTTGTGGCGCTGTAGCGCGCCGCGTTAAGCGCAAGCTGGATCGCCTTGAACGCGCCCTTTGCCTGTATTTCGGACGACTGCACGGTGATTTCGGTGTAGTGCTGAGGTTCTTCGTCCGCCTGAGGAGCGGCAAGGGCAGAAAAATGCAACGCCGTCAGCAAAACCGCTGCCGCCGCCAAAACGGATAATATTCGGATGCACTGCGCCTTCATAGCCAAACCCCTTTTTCAATAGATATTTCCATTTTAGAATATTTATCCGCGAATGTCAATAGTTTTTTGCGGAAAAATATTTGTTTTTGTATCAAACTGTCAAAAACGATGAAAGCGCACCCGACTGCCCTTTAGATGATCCGTCTTGAACACAAGCTTTATCGGCAGCCGAGCGGAAAAGCTTTTTGCAAAACAAAAAGCCCGGCGTTTTTGCAGCCGGACTTTCGGTCAAACGCAATCCTGAAAAATGGATTTAGCCTTTGGGTATTTGTTTTTAAGCGTGCTGAGATCGTAAGGCGTCGCCTGATATACGAAATAGTTGAGCCAGTTGGTGTAGAGCAGCGTGGCGTTGCTGCGCCAGACCATCGGCGGCGTTTCGGAGGCGTCGTCGTTTGGAAAATAGTTGTAAGGGATCTCGATCTCCAGTCCCCTGCTGATGTCGCGGTAATACTCGTTTGCGAGGGTTTCGCGGTCATACTCCGCGTGGCCGGTGATAAAAACGTGTCTGCCGGTGCGGTTGCAGATTACGGATGGTCCCGCCATCTCGGAATCCGCAAGTATCTCCAAGCCCATATGCTTGCGGATCTCCTCCCCGCTTACGCCTGTGTAGCGCGAATGAGGGATTTGGAAGGTGTCGTCAAAGCCGCGCATAAGCGGATGATTGGGCTTGAGCACCTTATGAGTGTATATGCCGCTGAGCTTTTTTTCGAAGGGATATTTTTTTATTCCGTAGTGATAGTACAGCCCTGCCTGAGCGCCCCAGCAAATATGGAAGGTGGAATAAACATTGCTGTCAGCCCACTCCATTATCTCGCACAGCTCGTTCCAGTAGTCGACCTCCTCAAAGGGAATCTGCTCCACCGGCGCGCCGGTGATGATCAGTCCGTCGAAGTTGTCGTCCCTGACCTGATCGAAGGTCTTGTAAAAGGTTGTAAGGTGATGCGGCGAGGTGTTTTTTGAGGTGTGAGTCGCCATCTGCAAAAGCTCGATGTCCACCTGAAGCGGACTGTTGCCCAACAGCCGGAGAAGCTGGGTTTCGGTAGTGATTTTTGTCGGCATGAGGTTGAGGATCAAAATTTTGAGCGGACGGATGTCCTGCTTAAGCGCCACCTCATTGGGCATAACGAAAATATTCTCACTTTCCAACACCTTGATCGCAGGCAAATTGCTTTGAACCTTAATCGGCATTTTCTCACTTCCTCTCTTTATTCTTTATTCTTTATTCGTTATTCTTTATTCTTTAATACTGTTTTCCCCAGAACACCATATGCTTTGCAGGCTTGCCGCAGCAAACGCAGACGTCGGAAAGGTGCTCCTCCTCAAAGGGGATGCAGCGGCTTTTTACGCCGCCGGTTTCGTCCTTGATCTTCTCCTCACAGGCGGTATCGCCGCACCACATAGCCTTGATAAAGCCGGGCTTGTTGGCTGCGGTGTCGAGGAACTCCTCGTAGGTAGTGGCGGTAAAGGTTTTTTGTTTGGTGTTTTCAAGCGCGCGCTCGTACATATCGTCGTGGATCTTCACCATCAGCTCGGCAATGAAATCGCTTAGGTTTTCAAGCGGCACAAACGCCTTTTCGCGTGTGTCGCGGCGCACTACGACGCACTGTCCCTTTTCGATGTCCTTGGGACCGATCTCAACGCGGACGGGCACGCCCTTCATTTCATACTCGGCAAATTTCCAGCCGGGCGCGTGGTCGGAGTCGTCCAGCTTTACGCGCCAGCTGCGGCTCAGCTCCGCCTTAAGCTCGTTCGCCTTTTCCAAAACGCCTTCCTTGTGCTGGGCAACCGGGATAACGGCAACCTGGATCGGCGCGATCTTGGGCGGCAGCACAAGTCCGTCGTCGTCGCTGTGAACCATGATCAAAGCGCCGATCATACGGGTGGATGTGCCCCATGAGGTCTGGTGCGGAAAATGCAGCTTGTTGTCCTTGCCGGTGTAGGTGATGCCGAAGCTTTTTGCAAAGCCGTCGCCGAAATAGTGCGAGGTGCCGCCCTGAAGAGCGACGCCGTTGTGCATCATCGGCTCGATAGTGTAGGTAGCCTCGGCTCCTGCGAATTTTTCCTTCTCGGTTTTTTGACCGATGACAGCAGGGATGGCGAGGGTCTCCTTATAGAAATCATTGTAAACGTGCAGCATTTTGAGGGTTTCTTCCTTCGCTTCCTCGGCGGTGGCGTGCATTGTGTGACCTTCCTGCCACAAAAACTCGGAGGTGCGCAGGAACGGACGGGTGGTTTTTTCCCAGCGAACCACGCTGCACCACTGGTTGTAGAGCTTTGGCAGATCGCGGTAGGTTTTGATTACCTTTTTGTAGTGATCGCAGAACAGGGTTTCCGAGGTAGGACGCACAGCCAGACGCTCGGTCAGCTTTTCCTGACCGCCGATGGTTACCCACGCGCATTCGGGCGCGAAGCCCTCGACGTGATCCTTTTCCTTTTGCAGCAGACTTTCGGGAATGAACATCGGCATATACACGTTCTCGTGACCGGTTTCCTTGAAGCGTCTGTCCATATCAGCCTGCATCAGCTCCCAGATGGCGTAGCCGTAGGGACGGATGACCATGCAGCCCTTTACGCCGGAATAATCAACCAGCTCAGCCTTTTTAACGATGTCGGTGTACCATTTTGCAAAGTCCACGTCGCGGCTTGTGATAGCCTCGACCATTTTTTTATTGTCAGCCATAAACTCTCCTCCGTTACGGGTGATTATTTGTATAACATTTCTATTATACAACAAAAAAATAATTTTGCAACTATTTTATCGCCGCCTTTGGAAAAGATCATCTTAACAAAACGTTCATAAACGGCGGGCGCCGGAGGCGCTTTCGCTGCCTTTGGAAAAAATCATCTTGGCGAAAAGTCCATCAACGGCGGGGCAAGCGTTTTCTTTAGCAACGCTTTGCTCTCCTTCATTAAAGTTCTTCTGACTTCATAACACATCAACGGCGTGCGCCGAGTAATGCGGCACAGCCGCATTATCATTTTCCCTAAGGGAATGTGATAATATGATAATGATGGTAAAAATGGCTTAAACAGTGGCTTTTTACAATATTATCAAATGATAATAATGTGATAATGATGGACGCTGAAACTAAGATAATATGATAATCATATACGCTGAAACACGGTTTTATCTGTTTTTGGGCAGCGTTACAAGAATGAGATTCTCCAATATTATCACGAAAATGAGAAGTGATAATATTGTAAAAATGGCTTAAACAGTGGGTTTCTCTCAATATTATCATATTATCACGTACCCTTAGAGAACGTGATAATATTGGTGATAATCGTTTATTAAGCGTCATATTCTTCGCGAAGGTTTGCCGCCTGCGACAATTACGAATTACGAATTACAAATTGATTTTCCATTTTCCATAAAAAAAGAGCGTGCCGCAGCACGCCCTTTCGGTTTTGGATTAGTTTTTCGCGGATTTCTGTGAGTTGAGAAAATTCGCGCGGGTCTTTTTTACCTCGCCGAGCTGACCTGTAAGGCTTTCCTCGGTGCGCTTCATAATGCTGTCCACATACACGTTTGCCGCCTTGCGGATCTCCAGCGACTTCTGCTTTGCGTCCTCAATGATCTCGCGCGCCTTTGCCTGAGCCTCGCGCACGATCTCGCTTTGATTGAGCATAACCTTTCTGCGTTCCTCCGCGGCGCGGATGATGTTTTCGCTTTCGCGGTTAGCCTCGGTGATAATCTGCTTTCTGTCGGCAACAATGTTCTTTGCCTGTCTTACCTCAGCGGGCATCGAATCCTGAATTTGGTCGATAATATCATAGATCTCCTCGCTGTTGACAAGCACCTTGCCGCCTGAGAAGGGCATTGATTTCGCGTCGTTTACCAAGTCCTGCAGCTGCAGAATCAAATCATCAACTTTCATAGTATTAACACTCCTGTTCCATTTCCTGAAATAATATCCATCCCTCAGACGAGGTGTTATTTCCTAAGCTTTGCCACGATCCTGTCGTGGACGCAGGCAGGGACAAAATTGCGGATGTCGCCGCCCATCGAGCCGATTTCGCGCACCATACTCGAGCTGAGAAAGGTGGAGTCTGCGTCGGCGGTCAAAAACATCGTTTCCAAACCGGGGTTGAGCTTTTTGTTGGCGATAGCCATCTGGAACTCATACTCAAAGTCGGAAACCGCGCGAAGTCCCTTAACGATTGTGCCGATGCCGCTGCTTTTGCAATACTCGGCAAGCAAGCCCTCAAAGCTGACGATCTCCACATTCGGCAAATCCTTTACCGCGTCCCTGAGAAGCTCAATGCGCTCCTCGGTTGAGAAGGTCGGAGTTTTTGAGGAATTGACCAGCACCGCTACCACAACGCGGTCAAACATTCTTGCCGCGCGCGTGATTATATCCAAATGTCCGAGCGTTACGGGATCGAAGCTGCCGGGACAAATTACCGTTTGATTCATTCTGAAAAATCCTTATGTCTGTAGGTTGATATTCTTATTTTACCATAGCGATACTGTCTGTCAAGTACAAAATCGCCGTATTTTTCCGCAAGAGGCTCATCCAGCGGATTTTCCGCGATGATAACTCCGGTGTCCTTCATTGTGCCTGCCGTCAGGGGCAAAGCCTCCTGCAAAAGTCCGGCGCGGTACGGCGGATCAAGAAACGCGATGTCAAACCGTGCGCCGCCTGCCGAAAGAAAGCTGCGGAAATCCGTTTGCAGCACCCGTGCGTTATCCGACAGCCCGGTCGTTTTAAGATTGCGCTTTACGACCTCGACGGATTTTTTTGCGCTGTCAATAAAGTACGCCTGCTTTGCGCCGCGGCTGAGCGCCTCGATACCCATTTGTCCCGAGCCCGCGAACAGGTCAAGAAACACCCTGCCCTCGGTTTGGAACTGGATAATCGAAAAAACCGCTTCTTTTATTCTGTCGGTCGTCGGTCTGACGTCCTCGCCCTCTAAGGTTTCAAGCCGTCTGCCGCGTGCCGAACCGGTTATAACTCTCATATTAAACCTCGCTATCAGAAACAGTATAGCATAGACCGCATCATTTTACAAGGCTATTTTGCATTATTCGCCCGAATTTTGTTCATTTTCCGCCGCTTCGGGATGGAAATAGCGGTAAACCGCTTTGGCGCAGTCCTTTGTCATCTTTGGCGCAGCCAACAGTTCCTCAAGATCAGCCTTTGAAATGTTGTCTATCGTGCGAAAGTATTTGAGCAGAGCCTTTGCCCTTACCTCGCCGACGCCCTCGATCGAGGTAAGCGAGCTGCGAAAGGCGGCGTTTTTTCGCCGCGTGTGGTGATAGCCGATGGCAAAGCGGTGAACCTCGTCCTGCATTTTGCTCAGGAAGGTGAAAAGCGCGCGCTTGGAGCTTATCGCGATCTCGCCGCCGTCGCCCGTTACGGCGCGCGTGCGGTGCTTATCGTCCTTTACAAGGCCGTAAAGCGGCACGCTGACGTTCATTTTTTCAAACACAGCCCGAACCGCCGCGACCTGTCCCTTGCCGCCGTCGAGCAGGATGAGGTCGGGCAGCTTGCCGAAGCCCTCGTCCGACGGCTCCGCCTTGCGGTATTCCTCAAAGCGGCGCGTCAGGGTTTCAGCCATCGACGCGTAGTCGTCCTGTCCCTCAAAGCCCTTGATCTTGAACTTGCGGTAGGCGGATTTCAGCGGTCTGCCGTTTTTATATACTACCATACCGGCGACGTTTTCGGTGCCGGCAAGGTTGGAAATATCGTAGCACTCGATGTATTCCGGCAGCGCGGAGAGTCCGAGCGTCTGCCTGAGCTCCTCCAGCACGCCGAATTCGTGCACCGTGGCGCCCTTTTGCTGGGCAAGAGCCTCCGCCGCGTTAGATCGGCACATCGCGACCAGCTGAGCCTGCTCGCCGCGCTGAGGCACGGTTAGGTTCACCTTGCTGCCGCGCTTTTCGCTCAGCCACTGCTGCAGCTCCTCAATGCCCTCAAAAGCACTGTCAAGCGCGACCTGCTTTGGAATGTCCGTGCGCAGGGTGTAGTAGCTGATGAGAAACTCCTCGGTGTCGGAGGCGCTGTCGCCGCTGTCAAAGATGAAGCTTTCGCGGTCAAACAGCCTTCCGCCCTCAAAGCGGAACACCTGAAAGCAGGTTTTTCCGTCGTTTTGGAAGGACGCGATAACGTCCTCCTCAAGCACGCTGCTGAGCACTACCTTTTGCTTGTCACCCATTTTTTTGACCGCGGCGATCTTGTCGCGGATCCTCGCCGCGCGTTCAAATTCAAGGTTTTCGGCAGCCTTCTCCATTTCCGCGGTAAGCTGACGGATGGAATTTGACGAGCCGCCCTTTAAAAAGTCCAGCGCCTGGTTAAGGCTTTCGCGGTAATCGGCTAGCTTTACCCTGCCGGTGCAGGGCGCCATACACTGCCTGATGTGGTAATTAAGGCACGGCCTCGCCTTGCGGAAATCGCGCGGAAACTGACGGTTGCAGGTGGGCAGCATAAAGATCTTGTTTGCTTCCTCGACCGCGCTTTTGACGTAGTAGCTGCTTTTGTACGGTCCGATGTAGGTCGCTCCGTCGTCGGCTTTTTGGAGGACATAGCTGAGCTTTCCCCAGTCGCCGGGGCTTACGCGGATGTAGCTGTAGCCCTTGTCGTCCTTTAGCAGGATGTTATACTTCGGGGTGTGCTGCTTGATGAGCGAGCACTCCAAAATGAGCGCCTCAAACTCGCTGTCGGTGATGATATACTCAAAATCATCCACGTTATCGACCATTCGGCGAACCTTTTCGGGGTGGTTGTTCTGAGAGCCGAAATACTGGCTGACGCGGTTTTTAAGCGCCTTTGCCTTGCCGATATAGATTATGCCGCCGTCCTTGCCGTGCATTATATACACGCCCGGAAGCAGCGGCAGCGCCATCGCCTTTTTGCGCAGCGCGCCCATCTTCGGATTCACAAGCCTTCCCCCTTTGCCGTCAGGTCATATTACAAATACATAGAAAAAAAGGGCGGATAACTCCGCCCGAAAACGCTATCGAAAAGAATTATTCGGCAAAACCTGACTCAACCAGCTCGGCAAGTCCTTCCACAGCGTCGGTTTCATCTGCACCGTCAGCAATGATCTTGATGGTGGTGCCGCCGATGATACCCAGGGAAAGCACGCCCAAAAGGCTCTTAGCGTTGACTCTGCGTTCTTCCTTCTCTACCCAAATGGTCGCCTTATACTCGTTAGCCTTCTGGATGAAGAATGTTGCGGGACGAGCGTGCAGACCGGCTTTGTTCTGAACTAATACTTCCTTAACATACATTTGAATTACCCTCTTCTCTAATAATCAATGATTTGTTATGGCTTAACCTCGATAACATTATAATCATTTTTTCCTTCAAGGTCAATACGCTATTTTATTTTCGTTTGAATATGCACCCGACGTAGAAATTTATGCTTGTTTATTGTGCAACATTACAACGGTTTCTGTCGTTTTCACTGCATTCTATCCAAAACATAGCAATAAATTACGTCATAATCACTCAGTTTAACAAATCAGGACGCTTTTGACGTGTCACTTCGATAGCTTTTTCGCGCCGCCATTTTTCGATGTTTTGATGGTGTCCGCTGAGCAAAACCTCCGGCACCTCCATACCGCGCCACTCGGCAGGCTTTGTGTACTGGGGATATTCCAGCAGACCGTTGAAATGGCTTTCCTCGGTGAAGCACTCGTTGTTTGTAAGCACGCCCGGCACCATTCGGCAAAGCGCGTCGGCAAAGACCATCGCCGGTATCTCGCCGCCTGTCAGCACATAGTCGCCGATCGAGATCTCCTCGTCCACAAGCGCGTCGAGCAGCCGCTGGTCAACGCCCTCGTAGTGGCCGCAAAGGACGCAGATGTTTTCTTCCTCCGCAAGCTCGCGCAGCCGCCCTTGGCTTAGAGTTTTGCCCTGAGGCGACATATAAATGAACCGCGGCCGCTTTCCGAGCTCTTCGCATATCGCCTCGAAGCACAGCGCGATCGGTTCAGCCTTCATAAGCATTCCCATTCCGCCGCCGTAGGGAGTGTCGTCCACGCGGCGGTGCTTGTCAAAGGCGTAGTCGCGCAGCTGGTGGGTGCGGATGTCCACCGCGCCGCTTTTTTGCGCCCTGCCGATGATGCTGTCGCCGAACACCGGCGCGAACATTTCGGGAAACAGCGTGATAATGTCAATCCGCATCGTCAAAAATTCCTTTCATCGGGGTGATCAGCACATAGCCGCCCTCCACGTTGATTTCGCGCACCACATCGTCGATCACGGGCGCGAGGTAAGCTTTGCCGTCCTTTTTGATTTCGTAGACGTCGTTTGCGCCGGTGCGCAGAACGTCGCTCAATACGCCGTAGACCTCGCCTGTGTCAAAGTCGCGCACCTCAAGTCCGATCAGGTCCTGAACAAAATGTACGCCGCTGTCAAGCGCGACATCGTCGCGGTTGATGTAGACCACCTTGCCGCGAAGCCGCTCGGCGTCCTCGATGGTGTCCACTCCCTCGATCTTGCAAAGGGTGATGTTCTTGTGCGGACGCGACTTCACCTTGATTTTTTGTTCGCCGCGATCGTCGAGATACAGGGTTTTGAACTCAGCCAAAAACGCCGGAGAATCCGCCCACGGGTCGATGCGCACCTCGCCCTTGATGCCGTGGGTGCCGACGATTTTTCCGCTGTCGAGAAATTGCTTTTTCATATCTTCACTTCCGTATTATTTTAATTCAACGATCGTTACGCCGTCCTCGCCCTCGCCGAAGGTGCCCAGCCGCTGGGACTTGACCGCCTTGTGGCGGCGAAGGTGCTGGTTGATCTCGCGGCGCAGCACGCCTGTGCCCTTGCCGTGAATGATCGTCAGCTTGCTTACGCCGGACAGCACCGCGTTGTCGATCGCCTTTTCCACAATGCCGATGGCTTCTATCGCCGTTTGTCCGCGCACGTCCACCTCGGTTTCGGGACGGACGTCCATACGGCTGGGCACGTTTCGGGTGGAAGCAAACTTCGGCACGTTGGGCTTGAGCTTTGATTTGAGCAGGCGCAGGTTTTTGATGTCAACACGCGTCTTGATTATGCCTGCCTGCACCAGCACCACGCCGTCCTTGTTTGGCGGCGCCAAAACCGTGGCGTTTTTGTCGATGTCATATATCAGCACCTCGTCGCCCACCTTGAGCGGACGCGGCAGCTTGTATTCCTCGTCGGGCGTGTTCTTTAGCTTTACCGGATCGGCGTGCGCCTCCATTTGATTGATGTCGCGGCGCAGCTTGGCGCGATCCTCGGCGGAAAGCTCCTTTTCGCGGCGAGCCTTTTCAAGCTCCTCAACAAGCGCGTCCGCCTGTGCGCGTGTTCGCGAGATGATGCGCTGCGCTTCCTCGCGGGCGCGTTCGATCTCGCGCTCGGCGTCCGCCTTGGCGCGTTTCAGCTCGTTTTCCGCCTTCTGCTTTTCGGTGTTCGCCTTGGCTGTCAGGCGGTTTGCGTTCTCAACCTGTTTTTCCAGACTTTGGCGCTGCTTTTCAAGCTTTTCCACCACGTCCTCAAATTGGCGCGACTCGCCCGAAACAAGCTCCTGAGCGCGCGCGACAACGTTGGAGTCCATTCCCAAACGGCGCGAGATGGCAAAGGCGTTGCTTTTTCCCGGAACGCCGATCAGCAGCCGGTAGGTCGGCTTGAGCGTGGCTACGTCAAATTCGCAGCTGCCGTTCTCAACGCCGTCGGTGCGCAGGGCAAATTCCTTAAGCTCCGCGTAGTGCGTGGTGGACGCGATCTTCGCGTGCTTTTCGCGCAGCTTTTCAAGAATTGCGATGGCAAGCGCCGCGCCCTCGACCGGGTCGGTTCCTGCGCCCAGCTCGTCGATCAGACAAAGCGAGCCGGAGTTTGCCAGCTTTAAAATTTGGATTATATTCGTCATATGCGCCGAAAAGGTCGAAAGGCTTTGCTCGATGCTTTGCTCGTCGCCGATGTCGACCAGCACGCGGCGGAACATACTGAGCTCGCTGTTGTCGGCGCACGGCACCAAAAGGCCGCACATCGCCATCAGCGTGAGAAGCCCCAGCGTTTTGAGCGTGACGGTTTTGCCGCCCGTGTTGGGACCTGTGATAACGAGGGTGTCAAATTCTTTGCCGAGGTGAATGTCGATCGGCACCACCTTGTCCCTGTCGATCAGCGGATGCCGCGCCTGTTTTAAATTGACGGTTCCCCTGTCGTTGAGCGCAGGCTTTGAAGCGCGCATACGGTAGGCTAGCTCCGCCTTGGCAAAGATGAAGTTGAGCTGAGTTAAGTTTTGATAGCTGCGGATGATCGTGTCAGCGAAGTCGCCTGCGTTTGCGGAAAGCTCAAACAGAATGCGCTCGATCTCCTCCTCCTCTTTGTTTTTCAGCATACGGATGTCGTTGTTCGCCTGAACAACGCCCATCGGCTCGATAAAGACGGTTTGTCCGCTTGAGGAGGTGTCGTGCACCAGACCGGGCACATTGTTGCGGCACTCGGCGCGCACGGGCACGACGTATCTTCCGTCGCGCTGAGTCACGATGGTGTCCTGCAAATATTTGATATACTGCGAGCTGTGGATGATCTTGTCAAGCACTTCGCGCGCCTTTGAGGAGGCTGTGCGCATTTTGCGGCGGATGTCGGACAGCGCCGGACTCGCCTTGTCGGAGATCTCCTCCTCGCTGATGATCGCGGAGGTGATTTTTTCCTCCAGATATTTGTTTGAGATCAGACCGCTGAAATAGCTGTCAAGCGTGGTCTGCACCGACGAGCAGCGCGACTGCCATTCCTTGACCGTGCGGATGATGCGCAGGGTGTCGGCGATCCGCAGCAGCTCCCCTGCCGTAAGGCAGCCGCCTGCCTGTGCGCGTCTGAGATTTCCGGCGCAGTTGACGGCGCCGCCGAAGGAAGGCGCGCCGAAGCGTCCGCTGAGCGCCGCCGCGTCGTCGGTTTGCTGCAAAAGATGCTCCGCCTTTTTAAGGTCGGTCTGCGGCTCCAGCTCCAGCGCCAGCTCCTTTGCGTCCGGAAGCGTAGTAAGCGACGCCAGGCGGTCTAAGATTTTGTCGAGTTCAAGTGTTTTATAGTGTCTGTTCATATTATGTAATCGCTTTATAAAAATTAAGTGTTTTAAATTCCTTTTCGAAACGGTATTGCAAATATGCCTCGCTTGCGCGGTTGAGCTGTTCGAGCCCTTCGTCGGAAAGGGCGAAGGAGAAAAGCTTGTCGTCGTCGGAATAAACCGTGTGCCGCAGCGCCGTAAGCGCCGCTTCGCTAAGCATTATGCCGTCCGTGCGCGCGCCGTGGCAGTCGGAGCATTCTATGGTTCCCGTTTGGGGGAAGAAAGCCATTGCCGGCGCGGCATAAACGCCGCAGCTTTTGCACATAATGAGGTCGGGCAGATAGCCTGCCATCGCCGTCATACGCATTTCCACGCAGGGCTTTATCAGCTGCGCGCTTCGCTTGTTCTCGCCCAGCAGATAAAGCGCGTTGAGCAAAAGGCTGAGATATTTGTCCGCAGGCTTTTCGCGCGGGCAGACGGTGAGCGCAAGCTCGCAAAAATACTGGGCAAGGCACATTTTTTTGACGTCCGTGCGAAGCTTTGAAAAAACGCGCAGCGAACGCGCGTCGCTGACGGTGTAGCTGTCGCGTCCGGGATGAAAGGTAAGCCCAGCATAGGTGAGCAGCGACGTGGCGGCGCTTTTGCCGTTTTTCAGGCTTTTTGCGCCGCGCGCGAACGCCTTGACCACGCCGTTCGACTTGGTAAGGACGTGGATAAGCTTGTCCTGTTCACCGATATTCTGTTCCTTGATAATCAATCCCTCTGTGCGGAATTTCATCGGTTTCCTCCCGTGTGACGGTGTCGGCGCCGGTGTCCTTCATTTCCTGCGCGCGCTTATAGGCGAGGTAATCCAGCACACTGCCCGAATTTAAAAACAACCGCCAGTGATTGAGTTCGTCCATATAAACACCTCCGCCAACCAGTGTTCGCCGCGGCGCGCAGGGTTATGAGCGGAAATGTTTGGGTTTATTATATGTTTTTTTGCGGAGCGTGTCAAACAGCGCGCCGAAAAAGAGTCGGCGCCGCCGTTGATGACGGTATCGCACAAAGCAGCATCTCCGGTGGGCGGAAGCCGATCAATCGAAATCTTTTTCGTTGTAGCCGAAGTTTTGGACGAGCTGGGCGCGGTTGCGCCAGTCCTCCTTGACCTTTACCCACGTTTGCAAAAACACCTTGCAATCGAAGAAGCGCTCGATGTCCTGACGCGCGAAGGTGCTGATTTTTTTGAGCATAGCGCCGTTTTTTCCGATTATGATGCGCTTGTGGGTGTCGCGCTCGCAGAAGATAGTGGCGTCGATGTCCAAGATCCCGTTGTCGCGCGTTTTCATTTTTTCGATTAGCACAGCCGTGCCGTGAGGGATCTCCCTGTCGCACAGGCGAAGGATCTTTTCGCGGATGATCTCCGCCACGATCACGCGTTCGGGCTGGTCGGTAAGGGTGTCGTCGTCAAAAAAGTGTCCGCCCTCGCCCGCCTGTTTTTTCAGCTCGTCCAGCAGGTCGTTAAGACCGCTGCCGTCCTGAGCGCTGACCGGCACTATCGCGTCGAAATCATACAGCTTGGTGTAGGCAAGGATCTGCTTCATCAGCACTTCCTTTTCCCTGAGCATATCTATTTTGTTGATCGCGAGGATCGCAGGCATACCGAGCGCCTTGAACTTGTCGGTCAGGTCGGTCTCGGTCTGTCCCGGCTCGCGGCCGGCTTCGACCACCAGCAGGCAGCAGTCCACTCCGCCTACGCTTTCGTTGACAGAGCGCACCATATATTTTCCAAGCGTGTTTTTTGGCTTGTGCATACCCGGCGTATCAAAGAACACCAGCTGGTACTCGCCCTCGGTCAGCACGCCGGTGATCCGGTTTCGCGTGGTTTGGGGCTTTGAGGAAACTATGGCGATTTTTTGCCCGAGCAGGCGGTTGAGGATGGAGCTTTTACCGACATTCGGTCTGCCGACGATAGCGATAAAAGCGGATTTGTCGTTTTGATTCATATTATTCTCCCGTAGAGTTCAAAAGGGGACGTTTGCCGTCCCCTTTTTTTATTAAATTGATTACAGCTTATCTACGATGTAGCTGGAGGACGCAGGCAGTCCGAGCTGCTCCATCACAAGCTCTTCTTTTTCGCGCATACGCACCTTTTCGAGCTTTTCCATATGGTCATAGCCCAGCAGGTGCAGTACGCTGTGCGCGGTAAGATAACCGATCTCGCGCTGGAAGCTGTGGCCGTAAAGCTCCGCCTGGTCGCGAGCCTTCTCCACCGAGATCACTACGTCGCCCAGGATCTTTGCGCCGGTTTCCATATCGACGTCGTATACTCCGTTTTCGCCCATCGGGAAGGACAGCACATCGGTTTCGATGTCCTTGTCGCGATACTGCTTGTTCAGCTCGCGTATTCCCGCGTTGTCGGTAAAGGTAACGCTGATCTCCGCCGGACCCTGAAACTGCTCCAGCTGCAGCACAGCGTTGCAGCAGCGCCGCACCAGCATACGGATGCCGGTGGGGATCTTTACCGTTTTTTGCTTGTTTGTGATGATAACTCTGATTTTGTCTGCCATGAAACCGCCCTTTCTTTCATCTGTATATTTATGGATAAATTATTAACGTTTTGGATTTGCGTCAAACTTTGCGTAAGCTTTTATGATGTCCTGCACCAGCCGGTGGCGCACAACATCCTTTTCGTCGAAGGCGCAATGCCCGATGCCGTCGATGTTTTTGAGGATCTTTATGCAATCCTTCAAGCCGCTTTTTGCGCCGTTCGGAAGGTCGATCTGAGTGATGTCGCCGGTGATGACCATTTTGGAGTTGAAGCCGAGTCGCGTGAGGAACATTTTCATTTGCTCGCGCGTGGTGTTTTGCGCTTCGTCAAGAATGATAAAGCTGTCGTCGAGTGTTCTGCCGCGCATATACGCCAGCGGCGCGACCTCGATGTTTCCGCGCTCGACGTATTTTTGATAGGTCTCGGCGCCGAGCATATCGAACAGAGCGTCATACAGCGGACGAAGATAGGGATCGACCTTGCTTTGCAGATCGCCCGGCAAAAAGCCAAGCTTTTCGCCTGCCTCTACCGCGGGACGGGTGAGAATTATTCGGTTGACCTGCTTGCTGCGGAACGCCGTTACCGCCATTGCCACCGCCAAATATGTTTTGCCGGTGCCGGCAGGTCCCACGCCGACGGTGATCGTGTTTTTTGCGATCATCTGACAATAGCGCTTTTGACCGATGGTTTTCGGCTTGATGGGCTTGCCCTTGGAGGTGATGCAGATGCAGTCGCCGGCAAGCTGTTCGATTTTGTCCTCGCTGCCCGCGTTTACAAGCGAAATGCAGTAGCGGACATTCTGTTCGCTGAGCGCCTCGCCGCGGCTTAAAAATTGCAGCAGGCTTTCGATAACGGTGGTTGCCTTTGCGGCGTTTTCGGCGTCGCCCTCGACCTTAAGCTCGCTTCCGCGGCAGGTGATTTTTACGCCGAACTCGCGCTCGATAAGCTTTATGTTGCTGTCAAAGCTGCCAAAAAGCGCGACAGCGTTTTCCATTCTGTCTATGTTGATAACTTGTTCCGTGGTATACGTCCCCCAGTTTTCAGTCTGTAAGAATAATTATAGCATATTTCAACCATAATTACTTATGAAATTTGCAAAAACTGTGAGTTTTTTACATTTTTGTTAGATGTTACAATCACACGCTTTTATTTTTGTGCCCTTTTGTGCTTGTTGTCTTTTGCCTTTTTTTGCCGGCAAAAAGATAGTACACATTTTTGCCCGTTTATGTGGCATAACGCAGGATGACGTGCGGTTACGCGTGCAATGCTATGTTGTTATTATAAAAGTACTTGACATTTTGCGGCAGCTGTATTATAATAGCCGAGGTGTACAGCTTTTTTCTTTACACCAAAGGAGCTGTAACGATATGGAAAAAAATATAGAGGTTTCGCTGCTGCTGGATTTTTACGGCGAGCTGCTAAAGCCCGGCGTGCGCGAGACCATTGACCTGTACTACAACGACGATCTGTCGCTTGCCGAGGTCGCCGACCAATGCGGCATCACCCGTCAGGGTGTGCACGACAGCATCAGGCGCGGCGAAGCGCAGCTGTTCTCTTTTGAAAAAAAGCTTGGACTGTTCAAACGCTTTCGCGAGCTTGAGGCAGGACTGAACGAGATCGAAGGCACCGCGCGGCAGATAGTCGCACGATCGACCGACACCGAAACCCGAGCCCTGGCGGCGCAGATCGCCGAAAAGGCAGGGTCGCTTAAAGAATAGAGGTATGCTATGGCATTTGAAGGACTTTCGGATAAACTCAGCAACGCCTTTAAAAAGCTGAAAAACAAGGGCAAGCTGACAGAGGCTGACGTCAAGGAGGCAATGCGCGAGGTGCGCCTTGCGCTGCTGGAAGCCGACGTCAACTACAAAGTCGCAAAGGACTTTACAAACAAGGTCACCGAACGCGCCATCGGTCAGGACGTAATGGAAAGCCTGACGCCGGCGCAGATGGTCATTAAGATCGTCAACGAGGAGCTGACCGCGCTGATGGGCGGCGAAAACGCCCGTCTTGAATTTGCTTCCAAGCCGCCGACCGTCATTATGATGTGCGGCTTGCAGGGTTCCGGTAAAACCACTCACTCCGCAAAGCTTGCTAAGATGCTGAAGGAAAAGCAAAATCACCGTCCGCTGCTTGTCGCGTGCGACATTTACCGTCCGGCGGCTATCGACCAGCTTAAGGTCGTCGGCGAAAAAGCCGGCGTTCCCGTGTTTGAGATGGGCACGGCAAATCCCGTTAAAATCGCGCGCGAGGCTGTTAAGCACGCCAAGGACTACGGCAACGACATAGTGATCCTCGATACCGCAGGCCGTCTGCATATCGACGAAAAGCTTATGAACGAGCTTAAGGACGTCAAGGGCGCAGTGGAACCCGACGAGATATTGCTTGTCATCGACGCGATGACCGGTCAGGACGCGGTAAACGTTGCCAAAAGCTTTAACGAGCTGCTGGAAGTGACCGGCGTTATCCTTACCAAGCTTGACGGCGACACCAGAGGCGGCGCGGCGCTTAGCGTAAGAGAAGTTACCGGCAAGCCGATCAAATTTGCCGGCACCGGCGAAAAGCTGGAGGATCTGGAGGTTTTCCACCCCGACCGTATGGCAAGCCGTATTCTCGGCATGGGCGACGTGCTTACGCTGATCGAGGACGCGCAGAGCAAGCTTGACCAAAAGCAGGCGGAGCAGATGGCGGAAAAAATAATGTCCAACCGCTTCGACTTCAACGACCTGCTGGGACAGTTTGACCAAATCAAAAAGATGGGACCGCTTAAGGGTATCCTTTCAAAGATCCCGGGCGTCGGCAAGCAGCTTGACGGCGTTGACATAAACGACCGGCAAATCGACTGGCTTCAGGCGATAATCCTTTCGATGACTCCCGAGGAACGCGAAAACCCGTCGCTGATGAATCCCTCGCGCAAGCGCAGGATCGCCGCCGGATCGGGCAGAACCGTTGAGGAAGTCAACCGCCTGATCAAGCAGCTTGATCAAATGCAAAAGATGATCAAGCAGATGAACCGCGGCGGAAAGAAAGGCAAGCGCAAAAGAAAAATGATGCTTCCCGGACTGGGCGGCCCGATGGATATGAACGGTATGGGCGGCATGGGCGGCAACGGAATGCCGTTTTAAGTCAAGTTAGTTCTCCAAGCAATTGGTGAATATATATTTAAAAAATTTTTTATAGAGGTGTAAATTATGGCAGTAAAAATCAGATTGAGAAGAATGGGCTCCAAGAAGGCTCCCTACTACAGAGTTGTAGTAGCCGATTCCAGATACCCCAGAAACGGCCGTTTCATTGAAGAAGTCGGCACCTATGACATCCTTAAGAACCCCAGCGAGTTCAAGGTTGACGCTGAGGCGGTAAAGAAGTGGATCGCCAACGGCGCACAGCCCACCGACACCGTTAAGGCGCTGCTCAAGAAGAACGGCGTTATCGAATAATCGCGGAGGAGCTATCAATGCAGGAATTACTCGCGATCATCGCAAGAGGTCTTGTTGACGAGCCCGACGCGGTCTCCGTTGACAAAGACGAGCCTGCCGAGGACGGCACCGTGGTGTATCACATCCACGTAGCCGAACCCGACATGGGCAGGATCATCGGAAAGCAAGGCAGAATCGCCAAGGCTATCCGCACCATCGCCCGCACTGCCGCTATCCGCAGCAATGAAAAGGTCATGGTGGAAATCGACTGATAAAGCGTCGCAGACGCTTTTGTCCGCCTTTTGGAAAGCTTTTCTTTTGAAGGCTTTCATCAGCGGCAGGACAAAATCAATATCACATAAAGCAAAAAACGTGGCGCTTTTTCGGCGTCACGCTTTTTTTGTTATTTGTTTTGTATCAGTAAATGCCCTGCGCCGTAACCTCTCCCGAGCTGACGGACACGGTTTCGCCGCCGGGCAGCCGCACAAGCAGCGCGCCGTTTTTTTCGACGTCCTCGGCGATTCCGCAAAGCGTCTGTCCGCCGCGCGAAAAGCCGACCTCTCTGCCGATGGTGGCGCACAGCGAGGTATATTCCCCGAGCGCCTGCGGCGTAAGCTCCAGATCGCCGCGCAGGAACTCCTCCTCAATGTGCTGCAAAAGGCAGGCGAGCAGACGGTTTTTGTCAAAGCGAGTGCCGGTTTCGAGCAAAAGCGAGGTCGCCTTTTCCGCGATTTCGGGCGGAAAATCCGTTTGGTCAACGTTTACGCCTATACCGGTCACAATGTACTCCACCGCGTCAAATTCGGCGCTCATCTCGGTGAGGATGCCGCAAAGCTTTTTTCGTCCCACGATCACGTCGTTCGGCCACTTGATTTTGCAGTCAAGCCCCGTAAGCTCACGCAGCGCCTTGCAGACCGCCAAGCCTGCCAGCGGCGTGATGCCTGCCGCTTCCGAGGGCGCTATGCGCGGTCTTAAGAGAATGGAAAACGCGATGTTTTCGTCCTTTTTGCTTTGCCACGTTCTGCCAAGCCTTCCCTTGCCGCTTTTTTGCTCGCGCGCGGCGACGACCGTGCCGCTTTTGCAGCCTTCGGCGCCGCGCGTTTTTAAGTAATCGTTAGTCGAGCCGACGCTTTCAAGCACCTCCAGCTCGCAGCCGATGACCGCGGTGTGCAGCGCCGATTTGACGGCAGCCGCGTTGAGATGATCCGGCAGCGCGTGCAGCCTGTAGCCTCGGTTGGGCACGGACTCGATGTCGCAGCCCTGATCCTTGAGCGCGCGGATACCCTTCCACACCGCCTGACGGGACACGCCGAGCTGCGCCGCCAGCGCCTGACCGGAAACATATTCATTTGTATGAGTCAGAATGTCAAGGATCGTTTGATTGTTCATAGACTAAATCTTATTTTTTGTCACCGCAAACAGCGCGCGGCAAATCGCGGTGCCGAGCACCAGGTTGATACCGAACTCAACAAGCGCGTTAAAGCCTGCCACCACAAAAATAAACAGGAAAATGTTATCTATAGGCATTTTGCTCAGATTATCTACTTCTCTGAAAAACACCCACATCAAGCCGAGAAATCCGGCTGTGTTCAGCAATGTGGTCAGTCCGCAGCTTATCGCGGAGCTTACAAGCCACTTGGGTTCGTTGTTTTTCGGCAATACCTTAAACAAAAGACCGGGAAGCCAGCCGCAGATAACACGCGGAACCATGCACATTACAAAGGTCAAAAACGGATTGAGCGTCAGCAGCGCCGTCATAAGCACTCCGCTGCCGCCCGTAACGGCCTTAAGAAAACTTGCCAAGCCAAACACTGCGCCTAAGATCGCGCCGTAAGCCGGTCCAAGCAATACCGAACCGACAGCGACCGGCAGGCAGTTGAGCGTGATCGTAAGTGCTCCCAACTGGATGGAAACAAAGAATGTCAACAGTACGATCAGCGCAGCCAAAAGCGCGCAAAAGGTCGGTTTTAAATACTTTGGTGATGCGTTCTTCTTTCTTTTTGTCATAAAAATTCCTCCTGCTGTTTCCCCGTCCTCCGGGTGAAACGCAAATTATATTTCAAACGCCCGTAGGCGAATGATGCAGATGATAAAAGCGAAAAGAAACCGTTGCGCAACGGTCAGTTCTTTCGGTTTCTCTCGTAGATGCTGCGAAGCCCGTAAAGAATTATATTTTCTTCAAAAGAAATTTCGTGAGCGCAGCTGCGAATGATCTGCGGCGCGAGTCCGCCGGTCGCCACGATTTTGCATTCATTGCCGGTTTCCTGCTGAAAGCGGTCGATCATTCCGTCCAGCATACACGCCGCGCCGTTGACAACGCCTGAGCGGATGCAGTCGGCGGTGTTGGTGCAGATCGCCTTTTTGGGCGCCTGAAGATCGACCGCAGGCAGCAGCGCGCCGCGGCTTGTCAAGGCGTCCAGCGAAATGCCCACGCCCGGGGCAATGATTCCGCCGTAGTAAACGCAGTTTTCGCCAACATAGGCGATCACCGTTGCGGTGCCCATAAACACCACGATAACCGGGCCGCCGTATTTTTCATAGGCTCCAACACATCCGCACACCAAATCGCCGCCGAGGGTTTCGGGACGGTCGATGCGCAGATCCATACCGGTTTTCAGCCCGGGGCCTATCACAAAGCTGTTCGCGCCGGTGACGATCTCAATGGCTTCGCGGAGCGGCTGAGTCACCTTTGGCACCACCGAGCTGATGATGGAGCCGTTGATCCGGCGGTAGTCAATATCGTAGATTTGAAAGAAAGTATACAGCTCTACGGCAAACTCGTCGCTGGTCATTTTGTCGTTGGTTGAAAAGCGCAGTTTGTACGCCAAACGGTCACCGTCAAAGATGCCCAGCTTGATATTTGTGTTGCCGACGTCGGCGGTCAAAAGCATTTTGCTCACCTCATATTTCCAAATAGAAATTATAGTGCGGATCACTTCATAAATTATAACACAATTCTCAATTGTTTCAAGTACGTTATTAGATATTTTCAAACAAAAAAATTTTATCGCTCGAAGATTGTTGAATTTTTAACGAGATGGTGTATAATATGTATAGTTGCGTCAGTGCGCAAAATCGGTAGCGCGCTGAGGAAAGGAATGGTTAGATAAATGGATAGTTCGGAAATCAAGCAGCTGCAAATTCTTGCCGCTAAATCAAGAATGGGCGCCATCCTGGGTACCTACCACGCAAAATCAGGTCATCCCGGCGGCTCTCTTTCGGCGGCGGACATCTTTACCTACCTGTATTTCAAGGAGATGAGCGTTGATCCGCAAAATCCCGCTTGGGAGGACCGCGACCGTTTTGTGCTGTCAAAAGGTCACTGCTGCCCCAGCCTTTATGCCACGCTTGCGTTAAAGGGCTTTTTTGACTGGAACGAGCTGACCGTGCTGCGTCACGTCGGCGCTATGCTGCAAGGTCACCCCGATATGAAAAACACTCCCGGCATCGATATGAGCACCGGATCTCTCGGTCAGGGCGTTTCCGCCGCGTGCGGTATGGCGCTGGCTGCTAAGCTTGACAATAAAAACTATCGTGTATATACCCTGCTCGGCGACGGCGAGGTCGAGGAAGGTCAGGTTTGGGAGGCGGCGATGTTTGCCGCGCACCGCAAGCTTGACAACCTTGTTGTGATGGTAGACCAAAACGGTTTGCAGATCGACGGCGCCGTTGAGGACGTCGCAGGCATTGAGCCGCTGGATAAAAAGTTTGAAGCGTTCGGCTTTGAGGTGTTCAAGATCGACGGACATGACTTTGAGCAGATCAAGGACGCGCTTGACAAGGCAAAGACCGTGAAGGGCAAGCCCACCGCGATCCTTTGCAAAACCGTTAAGGGCAAGGGCGTTTCCTTTATGGAAAATCAGGTCGGCTGGCACGGCACAGCCCCGAACAAGGAACAGTATGAGCAGGCGACCGCCGAGCTTCAGGCTGAAATTGAAAGATTGGAGGCTGAGTGCTGATGGCTGAAACAATTTTGAAAGCAACAAGAGAAAGCTTCGGCGAAGCGCTTTGCGAGCTTGCCGAAACAAATAAAGATATTGTGGTTTTTGACGCGGACCTTGCCGCCGCCACAAAAACAGGCGTATTCCAAAAGGCGTTCCCCGACCGCTTTTTTGACTGCGGCATCGCCGAGGGCAATATGATCGGCGTTGCGGCAGGTATGGCGGCTTCCGGCAAGATCCCCGTTGCGGCTTCGTTTGCGATGTTCGCAACCGGCAGAGCCTTTGAGCAGATCAGAAACTCTGTCGCTTACCCCGAGCTGAACGTTAAGATCGCTGGCAGCCACGCCGGCATTTCCACCGGTGAGGACGGCGCTACCCACCAGTGCATCGAGGACATCGGCATTATGCGCGCCATTCCCAATATGATGGTGCTCAATCCTGCCGACCACTGGGAAATGAAGGCTGCAACCAAGGCGGCGCTGGAATACAACGGCCCCGTGTATATTCGCTTGGGCAGACTTGCGATCCCGAGCTTCAACGATCCCGAAACCTACGAGTTTGAGCTGGGCAAGGGCATCACCCTGCACGAAGGCACGGATGTTACGGTAATCGCCACGGGCTTAGTCGTCAACGAATCGCTGAAGGCTGTAAAAGAGCTGGAGGCTGAGGGCATCAGCGCGCGCCTTATCAACATCCACACCATCAAGCCGATCGACCGCGACATCATCATTAAGGCTGCGAAGGAAACCGGCAGGATCATCACCGTTGAGGAGCACAATGTCATCGGCGGTCTTGCGGACGCTGTAAGCGAAGTCGTTACCGCGGAATGTCCCGTAAAGATCACACGCATCGGCGTGCAGGACAGATTCGGCTACAGCGGCCCCGCATGGGAGCTGCTCGACAAATTCGGTCTGACTCAGCCGCACATCGCAAAGGTCATTCGCGAGGTCGTAGGCAAATAAAGCATCTTTCGAGCGTTCTGTCATTGCAGAGCGCTCTTTTAGCATAATCCACCCTGAGCCTAAGGAGAAAACATATGAAGCTTTGGAAAACCATAACCGCCGCGGCGCTTGCGGCAACACTTTTACTTGGCGGCTGCGCCAACGACACATCCGCTGACGAACCTCAGAACTCCGCCGCGACTTCGGAATCCTCCGGTTCCTTTTTCAGCGTTGCGGACACCACCGCTGCCGACACCACTTCCGCCGAAGGAGATATTTCTCCGATGATGTGGAAGATCACGGGATCGCAGGGCAACACGCTGTATCTGTTCGGAACGATCCACGCCGGAGACGAGCGCAACGACACCGTGTTGACTTATTTGCAGGACGAGCTTGACAGCGTGGACTCGCTTGCGGTGGAATTTGACGTTGAAGCTTTCGAAGCAGACACCGCGCAGCAGGCAAAGATAGCAATGATGCTGATGTACACCGACGGCACCACCGCCAAGGATCACATACGCGCCGATCTGTACGAAAAAAGCGTTGATTATATGACCGAAAACAACAAATACTCCCCCACCTATGATTACCTGATGTCAGGCTACTGGATCACGATGCTTGAACAAATCGCGATAGAAAAAAGCGATTTGCAAACAGACAACGCCATTGACACCAAGCTGATCGACTATGCCAAGGCTCACGGCAAATCGGTGCTGGATATTGAAAGCGCCGAATCTCAGTTTACGATGATAAAGGACTTTCCCGACAAGCTGATCGAGATGCAGATCGAATCCTTCTTTGAAGGAGGAGAGGAAGAATTTTCGCAGGGTATAAATGAAATGTACCAAAAATGGCTGTCCGGCGACGAAGAAGCGCTTACCAAGCTGGAATACAGCACAGATGAAGAAGAATACGGCAAGCTGACCGACGAGGAAAAGAATATGCTGGAGGTTTACAACAAGGCAATGCTGACCGACCGCAACATTGGAATGGCGGAAAAGGCGGACGAGTACCTTAAAAGCGGCAAAAGCGTATTTTTCGCTGTGGGCGCAGGACATATGGTCAGCGACAAAGGCGTTGTTCAGCTGATGAAGGACAAGGGTTACACAGTGGAACGCGTTTCCGCGCACTGACGGAGGAACAAAATGAAGCTTTGGAAAAACCTGGCGGCTTTGTCACTTGCCGCCGCGATGCTGCTTGGAGGCTGCTCCGGCAAGCAGGAATCAAAGGAAGAAGCGGACGAAAGCGCTGCCGCATCGGGCGCGCCTATGCTTTGGAAGATCGAGGGCGACAAGGACAATGTGATGTACCTGTTCGGCTCGATACACGCCGGTGACGAGCGCAACGACGCTGTTTTGGAATCCCTGAGCGATAAGCTTGAAAAATGCGACGCGCTTGCCGTGGAATACGATTTGGTCGCCTATGAAAAGGACGCGGACGCGCAGCTGCAGGATATTCAGCGTATGATGTACACCGACGGCACCACCGTTAAGGATCATATGAATCCCGACCTTTACGAAAAGGCGGTGAACTATCTGAAGGACGCCGACTACTACGATCCCTTGTATGACGACTACAACCTGGGCTTTTGGCTGTCGCTGCTGCAGCAGATCGCCGTCAGCAAGACGGCGTATAATCCGTCGGAGGCGATGGATTTCAAGCTGATAAACTACGCCTACGACAACAAGCTGGAGGTGCTGGAGGTCGAGTCGGCAAGCTTTCAGAGAAGCAAGCTCAACGACCTTCCGGACGAGCTTCTTAATCTGCAATTACAAGCCTTTTTTAAGACTAAAAAATATTACACCGGAACCCTGAACGAGCTGTATGAGGCTTGGCTAAACGGCGACGGCGACAAGCTTGAGGAGCTTAACGACGACACCGACGAAACCCTTACCGACGCGCAAAAGAAGCTTGTGGCGGATTACCGCAAAACCATGTACACCGAGCGCAACGCGGGCATGGCAGGCAAGGCGCAGGAGTTTTTAAAAAGCGGCAAAAACGTCTTTTTTGCGGTCGGCACCGCGCATTATCTCGGAGACGACGGCATAATCAAGCAGCTGGAAGGCATGGGCTACACCGTGGAGCGGATACAGTAAATGAAACCGTCTTTACTGCAAAACAGGCTTGCTGCATATGGGGTTGCGATCGTCTGCACCCTGCTGTGGGGTACGGCGTTCCCGTTTATCAAGCTGGGCTATGAAGCCTTTTCCGTGGCGGAGGAAAGCTTTGGCGACAAGCTGCTGTTCGCCGGACTGCGCTTTAGCCTGGCAGGCGCAATGGTGCTTGCGTTTTTATGTGCGCGCAAGCGGCGCTTTGTGCCGCCCGGCAAAGAAAACCTTCGCGCGGTACTGCTGCTGGGAGGCTTGCAGACCTTTGGACAATACCTGTTTACCTATATCGGCATAGGCTTCACCACCGGCGCGAACACCTCCATCATTACCGCCTGCGCGTCATTTTTGACGGTGCTTGGCGCAGCTCTGTTTTTTAAGGCTGATCGCCTGACCGTATGGAAGATCCTGGGCTGCTTGCTCGGCTTCGGCGGCGTGATCGTGATGAACGGCTTCGGAGGCTTTGCGTCCGACACGCTGTTTGGCGACGTATGTATTTTTATGAGCACAGTTTTTGCAGCGTCGGGCAATTTGATTGCAAAAAAAGAAACCCGGCGCCGCGACCCGGTTGCGATCACATCTTATCAGCTGCTGTTCGGCGGTCTGGCGCTTACGGCGCTCGGCGCTGTGTTCGGCGGACGGCTTGACTTGAAAAACGGCAGGGGCGTTTTGATACTGCTTTGGCTGGCATTTGTATCGGCGGCGGCTTTCACCCTTTGGACGGCGCTGCTGAAATATCACCCGGCGAGCAAGATCTCGGTTTTCAACCTTTTGGTGCCTGTGTTCGGCACGATTTTGTCGGGTATTTTGCTCGGCGAAAACATTTTCCGCGCGGAGATATTCCTTTCGCTGACGCTGATCGCAGCAGGTATTCTCGCGGTCAACCTTTCCACGGAGGGAAAAGCAAATGGCGATTAAGGGCGTAATTTCTGATATGGACGGCGTGATGCTCGACTCTGAAAAGCTGTATGTGCGGTTTTGGTGCGAGGCGGCGCAAAGCCTTGGGTTTCCGATGGAAAAGAAGCACGCGCTGGGCATCCGCTCAATGGCAAGGCCGTTTGCTATTGAAAAGCTGCAGGGCTGGTTTGGAGAAGGATTCGACTATGACGCGGTGCGCAACAGGCGCAAGGCGCTGATGGACGACTACGTACAAAAAAACGGGATCGAAGCAAAGCAAGGCGCAAAGGAGCTGCTGGAATGGCTTAAGGAAAACGGCTATGCCGTGGCGCTTGCAACGGCGACGCCGGCAGAGCGCGCCGCAGCTTACCTTGAGCAAACAGGGCTTCTTCCCTACTTTGATAAGATTTGCAGCGCGCGGCAGGTGGCGCACGGCAAGCCGGCGCCGGATATTTACCTTTTCGCAGCCGAACAGCTTGGGCTTGCGCCGCAGGAATGTATTGCGCTTGAGGACTCGACAAACGGCGTGCGCTCGGCGGCGGCGGCAGGCTGCAAAACCGTACTCGTGCCGGATTTGGATAATCCCGAAGCGGAGCTGAGTTCACTGCTGTACGCCACGGCGGAAAACCTGGCGGCTGTAAAAATGATATTGAACAAATAGTAAAAGCGACAGGCTCAAAAAGAGTCTGCCGCTTTTTTTTGGAGAACAGTTAAAACGGAAATGGACGGAGATGGTCAAATAGCGTTGAAGGCTTCCTCAAGGTCAAAGAGGATGTCGTCGATATGCTCGGTACCGATGGACAGGCGGATGGTGTTGGGGCGTATGCCCTGCTCCGCAAGCTCCGCTTCGGTGAGCTGGGAATGGGTAGTGGAAGCAGGATGGATCGCAAGCGATTTTACATCGGCAACGTTTGCAAGCAGAGAGAAGATTTGCAGATGATCGATGAAGCGCTTTGCCTCTTCCTCGCCGCCCTTGACCTCAAAGGTGAAAATAGAACCGCCGCCGTTGGGGAAGTACTTGTCATAAAGCGCCTTGTAGCCGGAGCTTTCGAGCGAGGGATGGTTGATATGCTCCACCTTTGGATGGCTTTGCAGGAACGACAGCACCCTTGATGTGTTGTATGCGTGGCGCTCGACGCGCAGCGAAAGGGTTTCGAGTCCCTGCAAAAAGATGAAGGCGTGGAACGGCGAAATGGTGGCGCCGGTGTCGCGCAGCAAAATTGCGCGAATATATGTGACGAACGCCGCTCCGGGCGCAGCGTCGGTGAAGACCGCGCCGTGATAGGACGGATTGGGAGCGGCAAACTGCGGGAATTTGCCGGAAGCCGCCCAGTCGAACTTGCCGCTTTCGATGATCACGCCGCCGATAGCCGTGCCGTGACCGCCGATGAATTTTGTGGCGGAATGTACCACGATGTCCGCGCCGTACTCAATAGGACGCAGCAAAAACGGCGTTGCAAAGGTGCTGTCCACTACCAAAGGAATGTTGTGCGAATGAGCGACCGCGGCAAGCTTTTCGATGTCGATCAGATTGGAGTTGGGGTTTCCGAGCGATTCGATGTAAATTGCGCGGGTGTTTTCGTCGATGGCGGCTTCAAACGCGCCTTCCTCGTCGGGATCGACAAAGGTGGTGGTTACGCCAAATTCGGGCAGCGTGTGCGCAAGCAGATTGTAGCTGCCGCCGTAGATCGTTTTTGCGGCAACGATGTTATGACCTGCCTTTGCGAGCGCCTGGATAGTGTAGGTGATCGCCGCGGCGCCGGAGGCTACCGCCAGAGCAGCCGAGCCGCCCTCAAGCGCGGCGATGCGTTCCTCGAATACGCCCTGCGTTGGGTTTGTGAGTCTGCCGTAGATGTTGCCGGCGTCGCGCAGACCGAAACGGTCGGCGGCGTGTTGGCTGTTATGAAAAACGTATGATGTGGTCGCGTAGATAGGCACCGCGCGGGCGTCGGTCACGGGGTCGGCGGTCTCCTGACCGACGTGAAGCTGTTTGGTTTCAAAATGCAGATTTCTTTCTTTTAATGTACTCATAATATTTTCTCCTTTTTGTTGATATGATGACTGTTGACTGTTGACGGCTTGTTTCAACATCGGCACATTCGCTCATCATAGCAGCAAAGGGTGATATACTGTGTCATAATTTCACTCCTATATTTCCTAGTGGTTTAATAGGTTTTAGCGTAAATGTATCATATCACACTTTTCCTAGTTTGTCAATAGGTATTATGGAAATATTTTTTGATATACCGATTTATGATGTAATCGACAAAAAAACAGGCTCCCTGCCGGAAGCCTGTTACCCGTTATTTTCACTTATTTGCTGTAAATTAATAAGCCGTCAGAAGCGGCGAAATGCCCTGAGAGAGCTCCTTGTTGGCGGCGTCGATCATTCCGATCGCCTTGCCGCAGCCCATGATAACACAGTCGGACGCGTATTTGTGAACGCGCACGCGAAGCTTGGTTTTTTGGCTGACCAGCTTTGCAAAGCCCTGCAGCTTTGAGAGTCCTCCCGTGAGGATTATGCCGTCGTTGTAGATGTCGCTGACAAGCTCCGGCGGAGTTTGCTCCAGCACGTCGCGGATGGCGGTGACGATCTCGTTTGCGATCTCCGACAAAACCGGCAGCATTTCCTCGTTGGTGACGTCAGTGTAGCGCGGCAATCCGCTGACCGCGTCGCGTCCCTTCACGCGGAAGGTTTGGATCTCCTGCGGCGGCGCAACACAGCCGACCGCGCGCTTGCAGCTTTCCGCCATATTGGTGCCTATGATCAGGTTGTATTGCTTGCGGATGTATTTCACGATCTCCTCGTCCATGGCGCTGCCCGCCTTTTTTACGCTCTTCCCTGCCGAGATGCCTCCCAGGGACAGCACGGCGATGTCTGCGGTTCCGCTGCCGATGTCGGCGATGAACACGCCGTGCGGCGACATAATGTTCATTCCGCAGCCGAGCGCCGCCGCCTTTGGCGTTTCGATCAGATACACCTTGCGCGCGCCGAAAGAACTGACGGCGTTTACGACCGCGCGCTTTTCCACCTCGGTCAGCTCGCACGGTATCGCCGTGACGACGCGCGGATTCACGATTTTTACGGTGCATACCTCGCCCAGCATAATTGACACCATTTCCTCGACCAAATCGGACTGCGCGATCACTCCGCTGTCCATCGGGTGAGCGGCGCGGATGCCGACCGGCGTTTTGCCGATCATAGCGTATGCCTCGTCGCCCACGGCGAAGATCTCGTGGCTGTCCACATCATAGGTGATGACGCTGGCTTCGTCGAGCACCTTTCCTTTGTTTTCTATAAATACTCTGGTTCTGTCCGAACCCAAGTCGATGGCAATATTCATTATCTTTACTCCTTAATACAAGGTTTCTTCGCGCAGCAAAAATTCCTTAAGGGCACTGTAGCGCTTTGTCTGACGGTTGTTGTTGACCATATATTCCACCGTTTGCGGCGTGCCGACGAGGATCAGCGTCTTTTTTGCACGGGTGACGGCGGTATACAGCAGATTGCGGTAATAAAGCTGCGGCGGCCCCGAAAACATGGGAATGATCACCGCGTCAAATTCGTTGCCCTGGCTTTTATGTACCGTGATGGCATAGGCAAAATCCAAATCGGCGGCGGCTTCAAAGGTAAGCGAGGCGGTTTTGTCATAGAAATTGACGCGAATGGTTTTGCTTTTTCGGTCGATCTTTTCGATGATCCCGATGTCGCCGTTGAACACGCCCTCGCCTGTTTCGCCGTTGTCGCGGAACCAGCGGATGTCATAGTTGTTTTTTATTTGCATCACCTTGTCGCCCTCGCGAAAAGTGCGGCTGCCGATCGTCGCCTCCGCTTTGCCGTCGGAAGGAGGATTAAGCTTTGCCTGCAGGCGGTGGTTCAGCTCTCCCGTGCCAAGCTCGCCCTTTTTGGAGGGACAAAGCACCTGGATGTTTTCAAACGGCGAATAGCCGTAGGCGTTTGGCAGGCGCGTTTGGCAAAGGTCGGTGATGATGTCCGTGACCTCGGCTTTTATATTCTTAAAAAGAAAAAAGAAATCCTGCGTAGTGCTTTTCAAAACCGGCATTTGTCCGCTGACGATTTTGTGCGCGTTTGTGACGATCAGGCTTTGCTGCGCCTGACGAAAGATTTCGTTAAGCCGCACGACCGGCAGCACGCCGCTGTCGATCAGATCGCCAAGCACGTTGCCGGGACCTACAGACGGCAGCTGGTCAGAGTCTCCAACCAGGATCAGCCGGCAGCCGACCGGCAGCGCGCGCATCACGCTTTCAAAAATCGAGCAATCAACCATGGACATCTCGTCGATTATCAGCGCGTCGCATTTTAATTGGTTGCGCTCGTTCCTGTTGAAAACAGGGTTGTCCTGCTTGTCCCAGCTGACCTCCAGCAAACGGTGCAGGGTTTTTGCCTCGTCACCCGTAAGCTCGCTCATACGCTGGGCGGCTCGTCCTGTCGGCGCGGCAAGCATAACCTTTTTTCCCTTGCGCTGCAGCAGCTTGATGATGGCGTTCAGCGTGGTGGTTTTGCCTGTTCCGGGGCCGCCGGTCAGCACCAGCATTCCCTCGGTCAGCGCCGCGGCGATAGCGTCCTTTTGCAGCTCGGCGTATTCGATGCCGTTTTCCTTTTCAAGCTGCTCAATGGCTTCCCCGATACGCTTTTCGCGTTCTGCCGGAAAAGCGAGCATCATCTTAATTCGCGAGGCGATGTACATTTCGCACAGATGCATTCGCGGCGTAAACAAAAACTCCCTGTCGCCCAGCACGTCCGCGATCAGGCTGCGGTCAAACACCATTTCCTCCGCGCACTCCTCTACCCGGCCGATGCCGACGTTCAAAAAGCCTGCGGCGGTTGCAAGCACCTTGTCGCGCGGCAAACAGGTGTGTCCGTTGCCTTCGTTGTGACGCAGGACATAGCTTAGTCCTGCGCGCACTCGAACGTCGCTGTCGCTGTCCAGATTTTCGCGTTTTGCGATGACGTCGGCGCTTTCGAAGGAAATGCCGAAATCGCCGCCGCACAGCACATAGGGATTTTCCTTGATCCTTTCCACCGCCTGCGCGCCGAACGCCTTGAAGATCTTGACCGCGGCAGCGTTGCCGATGCCGTATTCGCCCAAGTAGAGCATAAGCGTGCGCACGCCGACATTCGCCTTTAGCTGAGCGGAAAACTCAAGCGCCTTTTCCGTGGAAATGCCCTTGAGCAGAGCCACGCGCTCGGGTTGAGTCTCCATAACCTCAAGCGTGCTTTCGCCGAACTCCTGCACCAGCTTTTGCGCGGTGGAGGGACCGATCCCCTTTACGGCGCCCGATGAAAGATAGCGAAGAATATCGGCGGTTTCGGTGGGACGGCTGACCTCGCAGGTTTGCGCCGCGAACTGTCTTCCGTAGCTGCGGTGCTCGGTGAATCTGCCTGTCAGCAACACCTTGTCGCCGGGGTTGGCAAGCGGCATAATGCCGACGGCGGTGATATAATCATCACCGTCGGACAATTCAACAACGGAATAGCCGTTTTCGTCGTTTCGATATACAATGTTTTCCACAATGCCTTCCAGCTGAAGCAGCGTTTCTTCGCGCATAGTCACACCCAAATTTACAGTCTTTCTTTATATTATACTCCACTTGCACCTGATTAATCAAGACTTTTCAAAAATTCCTCTTTGCTTATCAGCTTTGCGCACCCGTATTCGCGGCAAACGCTTTCGCACACGCGGCGGGTTTGCTCGTCAACCCGGCAGTCAAGACAGACAACCGATTCTCCGCCGCTCAGCCACCTGCGCTTTGCCAGCGCGCCCCGAAGCACCATTTCAACGTCGCCGCAGTCGGGCTTGATGTGTGTGATGTACATAACGGTGCAGTCATCCTTGCGGGCGAACAACAGCAGCAGCAAGGCGCGGAACAGCGACGCCAAGCCTACCATAGCAAGCAGCAGCACCGCGATACAAGACAATGTTTTCATCGCAGTCACCTCGGTATAGTTTATGAGGACGCCGCCCGACGGTGCATAGATTTAGTCGGATCGGGAATACTTACAGCGAGGTGATAAAATTGACAGATAACCGTTACGCTAACCACTGCATCGTTTGCACGGTCGAGAGCTGCCGTCACCACAACGACAGCAAAAACTACTGCTCGCTGGAGGCGATCCGCGTGGGCGCACATGAAAGCGATCCCAACGTGCCGCCATGCACGGACTGCCAAAGCTTTGTGCCGCGCAGCGCGCAATAACAAAAACCGGTTCCGTAAAAGGAGCTGGTTTTTTGCAAAACCAAAACGGCGCAAAGCTATCGCAGGAAATCAAAAAGCAAAGGCTTTCGTGATCTCATCAAAAAAATGCCAACAAAACTTTGCAAAAACTCTTGACAAGTAAACTTGGCAGTGCTATAATCAAAGCATACCAAGTAAACTTGGCAAAACAGAAAGGAGCTTTTGCAATGAATAAAGAACAGATATTATCAATGGCGCAACACGAAGGAAAGGAAAAGGATCTGCCCAATTTGGACGCGCAGAAAAGCGGAGCGTGGACGGCATATATCATCGGCGTAATAATGCTGATAATTGTCGATACGGTAAACGGCTTTGTTTTGCACTACGTCAACAGAGGCGCGGACTTTGTGCTTTTTTCAATGGCCTGCGTGATGTTTTTGACAAAATACAAACGCCTGAGACAGCGTCACGAGCTGGTCGTCGCGATCATCTGGGGCGTGCTTGCGGCTTCAATGCTTGTTGTATGGATCATGCAGCTGACGGGTGTGATTTGATATGGATAATGAACTTATACTTCGAAACAACCTTGCTTCGGCACGAAAGGAAAAGCATTTGTCGCAGTCGGAGCTTGCAAAGCTGGTCGGCGTATCAAGAAACACCATCAGCTCGATCGAAACCGGTCAGTTTAATCCCACGGCAAAGCTTGCGCTGATTTTGTGCATCGCGCTTGACAAAAAATTTGAAGAGCTGTTTTATTTTGACTGATTACGAAAAA
>JBGUOX010000130.1:0-2720 GCA_045129995.1 Ruminococcus sp.
GGTAAAGCTCGACCAAGTGCTGCGCTCGGCAGGGCGGTAATATACCACATAGGAATCCGCGCCGGTGTTGCTCCAGACTGCCGTTAATCCGGCGCTGTTGTTGGAGAGGGAAAGGCTTGGCGGAATCTCGTATGTCTTTCTTACAACATTGGAATAATAATTTGTATTGTCGTAATAGTTGTGTGCGCAAACCTGGAAGCAGTAGCGCACGCCGGGTTTAAGATGATTCAGTGTATAGCTTGTGTCGTATGTGTAATCGTAATCCCACTCTTTTTCCGACTCCGGACGGTAGTATACAATATACCTGTCGGCGCCATAGCAATTGTTCCATTGCAGCGAAATACCGGAGCCTGTGTTTTTGACTTTTTGAATCACAGGCTTTTTTTGGTAAACGCTGATGGTTTTCGCCGCCGAATAATACGTCAACTTCGCCTCAATTTCGGCGTCTCCGGGCGCTTTTGCCGTCACCATGCCGCCGGAGGTAACAGACGCGATGTCAGGGTTTTTAACAGACCATGTAATTCCGGTGTTATCCAGTACGGATGCGTAATAGGCATATTGCGAAGTGCCGATAGAGCAGACACACAGGCGAGCCTGCACTGTTTGATCGGTTTCCATGCTGCTTATATATCCGTCCAGCCGAATAAAGAAATAGAAAGAATATGTTTCGAAACTTCCGAAGATGGTGTGGTAGTCATAGTCGGTTGCCTCGGTGAATTCCTCTGTCGCCAGTTGAAGTGTGCGTGTGACATGCTTGTCCGACGGCTTTTTGCAGCTTGCGGTGTCGCTGCCGGTGCCAAAGCACTGTACCCACGTGATTCTTCCGTTATTTTTAAAGCAGCCTACACCAATTGTGGTGTAATCTCCGCTTAATATATTTTCACGGTGACCGGTTGAATTCATCCATGAATTCATAACGTCGTCGGCGTTCATCTGGTTGAATGCAATGTTTTCGCCTCTCATCAGGGTGTTGGCGGTCATGCAGGTGGAACCGTTGGGACGGGTGTGAGAAAAACAAACCGCACATTCGGCAGCGCGCAGCATGGCGGTATCCATCAGAGACTGGTTCATAACAAGCGGTTTCAGCCCGTTTTTGCTGCGCTCTTGGTTTACCAGCGTCAGCACCGAAAATGCCTCGCTGTAGCTTTCGTCGCCGCTTAAAGCCACCTGCTGCAGCTTGCGAAGTCCGTTGTAGCCATAAGGCTTCAGCGCAGCGTTTGCACAGGTGAGCTGCACATCTTTTTCAAATGCGATGGAATGAACGAATTCGGTGCTTTTCGGAAGGCTGAGCTTTTTCAGGGAGCTGCATCCCAAAAACGCAGCGCGGTTGACGTTTTTCAGCTTTGGAAAACTAACAGAGTTCAATAGATTGTCATTCAAAAATGCCTGATACGGAATTTCTGTTACCTCCGCCGCATAAACGCTCTTTAATGCCCGACAGTTTCCAAAGGCTCCGTTGCCGATTGATTTCACGGAAGCCGGCAGTGACACGCTTTCCAACGAGCTGCAGTCACCAAAAGACATCGCGTAAATTTCCTGCAATCCGCCGAAGTTGATTTGCGCAAGCTTTTTGCATTCCCTGAACATTTGGTAGCCGGTTGTTTTTAGCCCCTTTCCGAAGGTCACGGATTTCAGCGCAGGACAACTGTAAAAGGTAAAGTCTTCCGCACTTGTTACCGAATCGGGAATCACGATGCTGTCCAGAGCGTAGCATTCCTGAAACGCCGAATCTTTAAGCGTTACGACAGCGGACAAATCCACAGATTCAAGGTACAGGTTTTTGCAGAACGCGCAGCTGCCGATGGTTTTTACCGATGCAGGGACCTGAAAGGTTTTTCCGGCCTTGCGCGGCGGATAAAAAAGAAGTGTGTCCATTGTCTTGTTGTACAGCACTCCGTTAATTGCCTTCAAAGAGGTGTTGGCGGAATCGACTTTAATGTCGGTCAAATGGGAGCCAAAAAACGCCATTCCGGAAAACTGCTTCAAATCCTTTCCCAGGGTGATGGTTGACAGGCCTGTGCTTTCAAAAGCGTAATCGCCGATTTCGGTAACACCGCTGATTTGAGCCTTTTGTAAACTGCTGCAATCACAAAACGCGCCGCTGCCGATTTTTTTAACGCTGCTTGGCAAAACAATTTCTTTCAGTCTGGAGCATTCGTAAAAAGCCCCTTCACCAATGCTCGTCACGGACGATGGAACGGAAATGCTTTCCAGAGATTTAAAATCCATAAAAGCATAGCTGTAAATGTCGGTGATGCCGTTTTGAATGACGATGTGTTTAACGCCGGAAGCTTTGTCCGACCACGGGTATTTGCTGTTATCCATCAAGCCTTGCATCGAGCCGGAGCCGGTGATGGTCAGCGTGTCGCCCTTTACGGAAAAGCTAATGCCTGCGCCAACCGAAGCCGAACCTGTTTTGTCGGCAAGGCTATCTGCGTTTTCCCTTTCACCTGCGGATACATTGGAAGGTGTGTAGCCTTTGAATGCGGATTCATTCCCAACATCAAGGGTTGGTAAAGAAACAGCGTCAGTCTTAACCGCAGGTTGTTCGGTGGTGTAATCCGGGTTTGTTTGCATTGCCGCCGAAACGGTGGGACATGCCGTAAGCAGCATTGCGCCTGTGATGAACATAGAGATTAGTTTTTTCATGTTGATACCTCCTATTTAAAAGATGTCTGGATGTTCAGCCAGCTTTCTCTTTTTCATTTTGGATTTTCGTT
>JBGUOX010000131.1:0-2971 GCA_045129995.1 Ruminococcus sp.
CTCATCGGCAAAAATCATCTTTGGCTCGTTGATCATACTGCGACAGATACACGCCCTTTGCAGCTGACCGCCCGATACCTCGTTGATATCGTTGTCGGCGATCTCAATGATGCCCAGCCTGCGCATCAGCTCCTTGCCGCGCTCAAGCTTTTCCTTTGCGGAAAGCGTGTTTGACTTTGACTGTCGTGCCGGGAGAATGATATTGTCGAGCACGCTCAGATTTTTGAGCATATACATCTGCTGGAAGATAAATCCCATCTCGTCAAGCCGCAGCGCCGCAAGCTCGTTTGGCTTCAGTGCAGAAATATCTCTGCCTCCGAACAGAACCGTACCTGCCGTCATGCTGTCCATACCCGAAACGGTGTACAGCAGTGTGGATTTGCCGGAGCCGGACGGTCCCATTACCGCTACCATATCGCCCTTGTCAACCGAAAAGTTGACATTGCGCAGCACATTGTTTTGTCTTTTGTTGGTGATATATGTTTTACAAAGGTCGGTTACTTCTAAAGTTTTAGCCATGATGATGCTCCTATTCTACAGAATTAATTTCGTTTGAATTGACCTTGCGTATCGAAAGCGCGGTAATAAACACGCTGAACACGGTTGCGGCAAGGATTATCGCCGGATAGATAACGAAGGTTTTAAATATATCCATATCAAAAACAATATTTTTGGCGCCCATCATCTGGAAGATGCCGCCTGTCGTCAGCTTGCCTATAGGGTCGGCGAGCGCTATTGAGAGCAACACGGCGGCGATCATTACGATTGCGATTCTCAAGGTCTGCCAAAGGATGATAGAGCGGTTCTTGAAGCCGATCGCCTTGAGCATAGCGATCTCGCCGCGCTCCTTGGTGAGGAAGGATTTTTCCATCAGCACCGCGACTAAAATATCGATCAGAATGATGACCGGAAACAGCAGCCCTGTTACTCCGTCCATCATACCGCCGACTCCGCCGACGCAGTAATCAACATAATCGCCCGCGGTCATCACATTGCTATCAGGGTACATCTCCTTTATCGTTTTAATTCTTTTCTCGATCTCGGCGGAGCTCGGAGCGTCGTGAAATCGAATCTGAAAATCGTTTAAGCCGACAAGATTTTGAAAGCTATAGGTCTGCCCCGGATACAGGCGGATATTATCGCCCAAGGACATCATCGTTTGGTAAATAGCCGTGATCATACATTCCGATTCGCCGTCAGGCGTTTTGACCGTGACGGTATCGCCTATCGCGACATTTAATTTGTCGGCGACAACGTAGGACATGGCTATCTCATTTTTGTTCTGCGGCGCGGTTCCTTCCAGATACATATACTCGTCGGGGGTCATATTGATTCCCTCTACGCCGTTAGTTTTCAACTCTGTATCGCCTTTGGATACGACAACGGTTGTAATGACTTCCACAAAGCAATCCGCATCCCAGCCCTTTTCTGCCAGATTGGACTCCACCTCGGTTATTCTTTTGTTCATCTTATCTCTGCCGTCCGCAACCATATATTTCTCGATTGCGCCGGATTCAACAACCGCCAAATCACACTCCGCCATATTGATCCAGCCGAGCATCTTGCCGCTCGTCATCGTTGAGGAAATATTTAGACCGACCATCAGCATAGAGATTCCGACGAAAAAGGTGAACAGCATTATCAGGAACCGCTTGGGACTGCTGAGAATATCGTTGACCGCCATAAAGAATACGGGGCGCATGGGCTTTTTGCCGAGCTTGATGATTCCCTTTTTATTATAGCGCTCGCCTGTTGTGCCGCTGCGGATCGCGTCAACGGGTGTGAATTTTTTGACCTTGCGGGTGCTGAGATAACAAAAGAGCAGAATGATTCCCACAACCGCAGCCGCGCAAATAATTCCCAACAAAAGGCTGTTGCCGTTCTCCATCACGATGCTCTGTGACACCGATTTGAGAAGCATACTGCCGAACGGGAATGACAGTGTCAAACCGATGGTTGCGCCTAAAACGGAAATCGCCAGATATTTCACCAGATACAACGAACGGATCTTTCCGTCGGGAATACCGATCGCCTTCATTATGCCGATTTGTCGGAATTCCTCGCTGAGCGTGAAGCTGATGGTAAAGCGCAGGATCACGACGGCGATCAAAATCAGTGCGATGCTGACCACAAGCAATATCCCGACGACGATCATTTCCATAATGTAAGTAAACTTTAACAGAGATCGGTCTAAACTGAAAGCTATCGCGTCGCAATCGTTCAATGCTTTTTCAAGCACGGGAATGTCATCGGTTTCCATGAAGCTGAGATAAAACAGATACGGTTCGAGCGGTTCGGCTTTTTCAAACGCCTTGTAATCGTTTTCGGAAATCAAGAACCTAGCGTTGCCCATCATTCTCGATCCGAGCATCGCATCCTTGAGCGTGTCCTTGACCGTAAAGGTGCGGGTGACGTCCGCTACGGTAAGCTCGACCTTGTCGCCGACCTTGGCGTTGCTGTTGTCAAGAAGGGACTGACGGACATATACCTCACCGTCGGCGACCGCGGTGATCTCGTTATCGCTGCCGTCAAAGTACCTTTGTATCTGATGAGACAGACAGCACACCAGACTGGTGTTCGCGTTCTGGCTGTCATTTTCCTTTACGTGTCCGACGAACTTGTGCTCCGAGAGGAAAATACATTCCTCCTGCTTAAAGTCGGTCACTCCATCGGCGTTTTTGACCGCGTCGGCAACCTTTACGGTTCCTCCGCTGCGCTCAAAAACGACATAGTCGCCTACTCCTGCCTTATCAAAAAAGCTGTCGAGCGAGCCCGTCATCGCCGTTAGATTCATCACGCTTGAAGAAATGAACATTACCGACAAAACTACAAACAACAGTATGATCACGTTCATTGTCTTTTTGCGTTTCAGGTCGCGCTTCAAAATATCAAAAAACATACGCCTTCTCCTTTTCTGCCTATTATTGTATCACAAAATCCGCTTTTGTGAAGCTTGCAGATCAAGTATAGC
>JBGUOX010000132.1:0-38788 GCA_045129995.1 Ruminococcus sp.
TGAGCAACAAAAAGAAAAACAAAAGCAAAATGAAAAGCAAAAATCCAAACAAGCCAATCGAAAAAACAGAAACAAAAAAAGCCTCCAAGGCAAAATCCGCCGTTATGACATGGAGGATAGTTTCAATCGTGCTTGCGGTCGCGCTGGTTGCCGTGTCCTGCACATGGGTGATCACCGCGAACAACCGTCCTGCCACAACATCGGCAGTTGCCGATCAAACGGAAAAGGCGTCCGAAACGCCCAAAAGCGCCGAGCCTTTGTCAATGTGGACAGAAAGCGCTCCGCTTAAGCAGCAGCTGACAAAATATGTGGATTCCGTTACCGACAAGTCGTCCGCGGATTACATCCCTGTTGAGCGCCGCATTGCGGTGTTTGATATGGACGGCACACTTTGCTGCGAAACCGATCCCGGCTATTTTGACCACAAGCTGCTTTATTACCGCGTCACCGAGGATCCCGACTACAAGGATAAGGCAAGCGCCGAGGAAAAGGAAACAGCTGCCGTGATCAAAACCTATTTCGACACCGGCACCTACCCCGAAGGACTTGACGTAAGGCACGGCGCCGCCGTCGCGACAGCCTTCAAGGGAATGACCACCGAGCAGTTTGACGCTTATGTCAAGGCTTACCGCGACCAACCTGCCGAGGGCTACGAAAATATGACCAACGGCGAGGCGTTCTATCAGCCCATGCTGCAGGTCGTCAAATATTTGCAGGAAAACGATTTCAAGGTTTATATCATCAGCGGCACCGACCGCTTGATCACTCGCGGACTGGTCGACGGAATGATCGACATTCCGCTGGCGCAAATGATCGGCTCCGACGAATCGCTTGTCGGCAGCAGCCAAGGCGACAAGGACGGCTTAAAGTATACATTTTCAAAGGACGACAAGCTTATCACCGGCGGTAAATTCCTGATCAAAAACCTCAAAACCAATAAGGTCAGCGCGATTTCACGCGAAATCGGTCTGCAGCCCGTGCTTTGCTTCGGCAACAGCTCCGGCGACGAAGCAATGGCAAACTATACGATCAACAACAACCCCTACAAAAGCGCGGCTTTTATGCTTTGCTGCGACGATCTGGTTCGTGAAAACGGAAACATCGAAAAGGCAAACAAAATGCGCAAAAGCTGCGAGGAAAACGGCTACACCGCCGTTTCAATGAAGGATGACTGGACAAGCATTTACGGCGAAAACGTCACCCGCAAGCAAAAATAAATAATCCGCAAAAGCAAGGCGCGGCGTCTGTCAGCAGATACCGCGCCTGTTTTTTATTGTTACCGAAGTGTGCCCGGCTGTTGAAAAACGCGCAGGAAAGACGGGCTTTTCCAAAGGCGGGCGAGAGCGTCTTTGACGCATTAGGATTTGCTTTTGCGGCGCTTCGGTTTTGCTGCGGTGACGGCAAAGCTTTCGTCTATCCTCAGAAAAATCTCTTCCTGCGGCACGGTGCCGTCCAGCAAAATCGAAACCCAGCTTCCTCGGCTGATGTGGTACCCCGGGAAAAACCCTTCCTGCTGTGCCAGCCAGTCTGCAAACAAAGGGTCGCTTGTTTTGACGTTGATAATGTCAACGCGTTCTTCACCCTTCAGACCAAGCCTGTTTTTCGGCACATCCATAATCAAAGCGAACCACTTGCGGTTGTCTGCGTGCCTCATCACCGGAAAACCGGGCGCGTTTGGAAACGGATAATCCGGTTCAACGCCGTATTTGCTTTTTACGTATTCAAAAATCGCTTCCCGTGTCATAACATCACTTCCTAAGTTTATTATACCATATCAAAAAATAGTTGCAAGCTGAACAGGGAAAAGCAATACTGTAAAATCCACTGTCGTTACAGAGCGTATCGCTTGTGCCGAAAGGGCTTGTCAAAGCGGATAAGTTTTGTGACGGGCTATTGAAAATTCCGCGATATTCGGCTATAATACAATTATTACCGCAATTTTTGTCTATTTCCGGAATATCAGGGGAAAAACTATGAAAAAGCAGCGTTTTTCATTTATAAACTGCATACTTGTTATCTTTTTCGGCTTTTTGCTGACGTCTGTCGGACACCTGTCGTGGATGTATCATCTGATGGAGCAAACGTCCGCGGAGCTTTCGTTTCAGCTTTCAACCGTAGCCGGGTACGGTTTGCAGGCAGTCGGTATGGGAGCGTTTATTGCCTTGTCGGCGCGGACGCGTATTTCACCGCGCACTGTTTTTGTTGCCGCGCTTACGGCGTATGCCGCCTGCTTAATACCTTCTGTTTTGGGCTCAAGCCTGCTTATAAGCGCTGTTTTCGGACTTTTGCTAAGCCTTTTTTGCGGCGTGATCGCCGGATATTATTTATACGAGCTTACCGCTTCCGTCCCGAAAAACCGCCGTGCTCTGTCCTTCGGATGCAGCTACGGCGCCGCGACAGTCGCTTCGTGGCTGCTTTCGCTGCCGGGCGGAGGTTCTGCGTACAGCGGCGCAGGAGCTGTTATCATTGGGCTTGTGCTGACTGCTTTATCGGTTTTGGCTGCCGTAATAAAGCCTGCCCTTAATGAGAAAGCACTGCAAACAGAGCGGATGCCTGCTGAAAAAACGCCGCAAGCGGTATCCGTACAGCAAAAGCCGCGAATGCTTTTGCTCATCGCAGGCGGCGTTGTTTTGCTGTTCAGCCTTGTCAACAATATCGGCTTCTCCTATTCCGCGTCCGCGGTTCAGGACGGACTGCGGCCTGAGTTTTCAAGGCTGTTTTATGCCATCGGGCTGATCGCGGCCGGAGTCGTCACGGACTTAAGCCGCAAACACGGCGCAGTGTGCGCGCTGGCGTCGCTTGTGCTTCCGTTTGTTGTTCCGGCGCTTAAGGGCAATCCGTTTTCGGTCGTGTTCTTTTGGGCGTTGGGATATTTTGCCTTTGGCTTTTACGCGGTTTACCGCGTCGTTGTGTTTTCGGACGTCGCGGACAGCCGCGGTTTGCCGCTTTTGGCGGTTAGCGGTTTGCTGATCGGCAGGCTCGGCGACGCGCTGGGCGCAGAGCTTCAAGCGGCGTTAGCGTGGACTGAAGCGGCTTTGGTGATGCTTTCCGCCGCGCTGTTCATCGGCGCAGTGTTTTTGTTCATCCGGCTGTTTCAAATGCTGTATAATCCGAAGCCTGTCCGACAAAAAAGCGAGCGCGAGGTTTTCAACGACTTTGCCGTGCGGTACAGCCTTTCCGACCGCGAACGCGACGTGCTGCGGCTGCTGCTGGACAACAAGTCCAACAAGGAGATCTCCGCTGCTATTTGCGTGTCGGAAAACACCGTTAAGTTCCATGTGCGCAACTTGCTTCAAAAGACGGACTGCAAAAACCGCGTGGAGCTTAAAGCCGCATATCATAATATGGAATCCGCTTCTTCATTTGGATGAAGAAGCGGATTTTTCCGACCTATCCCAAAACTATCCCTGCTTTTTGGGACTGCTCGCCCTGTCTGCTCTTCACATAATGTCAATTTAGCAGTAAAATATAACTATATTTAACTGCTAAGCAAGGAAGTGTGCAAAATGAAAAAATGTTTAAGCTTGATTTTGGCGCTGGCACTGATCACCGCTATGATTCCCCTAAGCGTTGTTACGGCAAGCGCCGCGGATGATGTTTACAACATCACGGTGGAAACCGTCGGCAACGGAACGGTCAGCGTTTCGCCCTCATCCGCTGCGGAGAATGAATATGTCACCGTCACGATGACCGCCGGAGAGGGTTGGTATGTCAGGGAGATGACGGTGAACACCGAAGAGATACAGATCTCAAAAATCACCTATAACAGCGCCACGTTTGAGGAGGACGTTGACGGCTTTACAATGCCGGGAGAGGATGTTGTGCTGCGCGTAACGTTCGCTCTGCCCGAGGCGTTTGACAACACTCAGCCCGAACCCAATCCGCACGAGCCGGGCGATATGTGCGAAATAACCTTTGACGCAAACGGCGGCGAAGGTCAAATGGAAAGAGCCTCGGTATTGTACGGCGACAGCCTTGAGCTGCCGGATTGCGGATTCGAAAAGACAGACCGCGTTTTTTACCGTTGGAAGGCTTTCGGCGCCTTGTATGAAGCCGGCGAAACCGTTACCGTTTTGGATGACGCCGTAATCGAGGCGATTTGGTCATACGGCGACCAAACCTATACCAATGACTACTCTACCGACGACAGCAGCACCGAAGTGAAGGGCATCCTGAAACTGACAGATACGCGCACCGGCGAAGTGACGGAACGTATGATTTGGAACTCAAATCATTATTCCGCGCTCAACGAACCTATGACGAAAAATGTCAGCGACGCGGTTGAGGATGCAAAAACCGAATTGCAGCTCGCTGCGAACGGATATAATGAAGTGTCCGTCGGCGCTCTTACCGTATCCGATCCTGTCGTTGCCGACTCATGGAATGATTGCGAAAATGAATATTATGATTACGGAGAACCGACAGGGATCGATGAAGAAGGCGATTATTACAGCAAAGCATTATTTGTGGAAGGCTCCTTCGGTAAATTGTGGCAGATCACCGTTACGCTGGAGGCGGAATATGTCAGCGTTCCAATGAGCTACATTCATGTGCTTAACTCCGAGGGCGGCTTTGTCAATTTCTGGTGCGAGGACTATAACGGCGATTATACACAGCCTTATGACGTGCCTGAAGGCGCCGAGGTCACGCTTAGCGCCGTTCCCGATTCCGGTTATGTATTCAAGGGCTGGTACAAGGGCGATGTGAACGCTTCTTCCTATAACGAGATGTTCACCGACGAGCTGATAACCACCGAAAATCCCTATGTTTTTAATGCTTACAACTATCCGTATATCTGCGCAAAATTTGAGTATACGGGCGTGGAACGTCAGGGCGACCAAATCCAGGTATGGATCACCGACGGCGGCAAGGCTTCCGTGCAGTACACGCCGACATGGACCGACGACGCTTATATCAAACCGAAGGACGGAAACGATTATGTTTCCATCGGCGAGGTAGTCACGCTTTGGCGGGGCGACGCCATCACCGTCAATGCCAAGCCGAGCATGGGCTATGTGTTCAAGGGCTGGTACCATGTCAATATCGAGTGGGGCCCGGGCGGAGGTAAAAAATACGAAGGCGAGCCGATCGCGCTGACCGAAAGCTACACCTATAAGCCCGCAGTGACCGTTGTGGACGGCGACGCCGATCCGCTGCGCTACATCTGCGCGGTATTTGAACCGTCGGGCGAGCCGATCATCGGCGACGTCAACGGCGACGGCGTTATCAATGTTAATGACGTTACTGAGATCCAGCGGATCGTTGCGGAATTTATCGTCCCGTCCGAAACCCAGCGCATTACAGCCGACGTAAACGGCGACGAAGCGGTAAATATGGATGACGCAACTCTTTTGCAACGGTATCTCGCGGAGTTTGACGGCGCAGAGATCCGTTCGGAGTGATAATAAAAAGCAGATCAAGCAAGCCTTCCGACAGGTTCGGAAGGCTTGTTTTTTTTCAGCGAAGATTCATCCGTTCCGCCGTTGACGAGGGGGGTGAATGATTCCGAAGGCAAGAGAGCGTTTGCGGCGTTTTTTCTATCAACCGTTCAAAAAAATATTGTCTTTTTTTGTCGAACAAGATATAATATAAATATCAAAAAAATATGAGAAGGGATGATACAATGGAAGCGATTCAATCTTTTGACATGAGCGTTCTTAACGCTATTCAGGACAATTTGCGAAATTCTTTTTTGGACGGCTTTGTGGTGTTCCTCAGTTATCTGACGACATCGGGCATCATCTGGATCGTGGCAGGTGTTGTTTTGCTTTTCTTCCGCAAAACCCGTGTGGCAGGCATTGCGGTGCTGGGAGCGTTGGCGCTTGCCTTTTTGACCGGAGACGTTCTGCTTAAGCACATCATCGCCCGTCCCAGACCCTTTACCGTAAACGAGGACATCACGCTGCTGATCAAGGCGCCGTCAGGCTCCGGCTTCCCGTCTACGCACAGCGCTTTGGCAGGCGCGGCGACCACCGCTTTGCTGGTCAAAAAAAGAAGCCTTGGCTTTGTCGCTCTGGCATTGACGGTGTGCATCGCGTTTTCGCGGCTATATCTTTATGTGCATTATCCCACCGATGTTTTGTGCGGCTTGCTGCTAGGCGTTTTGTGCGGCGTGATCTCGGTGATGGTGATCAAAGCGCTTAAGCTTGATGACAAATTAAAGGCACGTTAAGCCAAAGGCAGCACCGAACATCTGAATTATGCAGAATCGTTTTTACTCAAACGCGTATTAAATCGGTATCAAAAGAAAACCACAGCAAAAAACAACAGGCAGCGCCGCATAGGCATTGCCTGTTGTTTCGTTTATAATATAGAGTGAATCTGATTTATTTAAATTCGTCGCGGTAAGCGCCCATCACCTTAAGGTTTTCGTATTCGTAATCGTTCATTCTTCTGATGATAGCTTCCATATCCTTTGTGTCGGGGTGATACCAGCTTTTGGTGTCGAAGTATTGTCTGACAGGACCGTCGCCGAAGGCGAAGCCGTGCTTGGCGTACAGCTCGTTGATCGCAAGCTGGATCTCGTCGTTGGTCATCCATGAAATATCGCTGCGCGATATATAACGTGTGGAAACGCCAATATTAAAGCTGTCGATGGAGTCGGTGGAGCTGCCCGAAGATGAGTTGCCGTTGCCTGAGGATGACGAATCGGATTGCTGCGGCTCCGGCGCTTTGGTGGTTTCAACGGGCTTTGTGCCGCGCGAGATCTTCAAAGTTACGGTGCTGTTTGGCTCGACGGAGCTGCTGTCCGAGGGCGACTGAGAAATGATATAATCCTCGGGATAATCGTCGCTGTATTCAAATTCCGTTTTGTATTTCAGCGACAGCTCCGATAATTTTTCATACGCGTCCGCGGATTTCATACCGACCAGGTAAGGGACCGTGACCTTTGGCTGAGTCGGCGGTTGGGTGGGCTTTGTTGCTTTCGGTTCGGTAGGCGCAGTCGAAGCAGGCGCGGTTGAGGCTTCGGTTGCCGAGGTGGTTTCCTCGGAGGCGCTGCCGGTGTTGTTTTGGTTGTTGGGAGGGAAGAATAAAATCCACGCAAGAACGCCGCCGCCGATAAGCAGCACGGCGATGACAATGATCGCGGCGATCAGTCCCGCGTGCGATTTCTTTTTAGGAGCTGCTGGCGCTTGCCGAACGGGCGCGCCGTTTTGCCGGTTGGGATAGGGCATATTGCCCGGCGCGACAGGTCTGCGCGGAGGCTGATAAGCGCCGCCCGCTCCGGGGGCGGGCGTGACGATCGGTTCGTTGCGCAGCGCCGCTTCGGTCAGGCGCATAAGCTCCTCCATCGATTGGCAGCGGTTCTGCGGATATATCTCCAAGCCGTACAGCAGCACCTTTTCAAGCGCCGGCGCCATATGTACGCCAAGCTCGGAGGGAGTGCGCAGCGCGACGTTTTGGCAGCGGTCAAGGGAATCTACGGGCGTTTTGCCGGTGATGCATTTATACAGTGTGGCGCACAGCCCGTAAACGTCCGTCCAGGGACCTTGTCTTCCGTTCTTGCTGTATTGCTCAAAGGGAGCATAGCCCTGCTTGAACTGCACCGACATAGTCCTTTGGCGTGTGCCGGCGTAATAACGCGCCGAACCGAAATCTATCAGCGTAAGGCTTCCGTCGGGCAGCATATGGATGTTTTCGGGGGTGATGTCGCGGTGGATGACGTTTTCGCGGTGCATTTTGCCCAGCGTTTGCATCATAGGCAAAAAGCGGCGGAAAATCTCGTCTGCTTTGAACGGACCCTTGCGCGCGATGATGTCGCTTAGGTTTTCGCCCTCCAGATATTCCATAATTATATACGCGGTGCCGTTCGCCTCAAAGAAGTCCCTTACGTTCACAATCCCGCGTTCACGCGAGAATTTGGCGATGTTTTGGGCTTCCTGCAAAAAATGCGTTTTGGCGTCCTTGTAGTACTTGTTGTTGCCGCCGTAATTCAGCGTGACTTCGTTGGAGATCGTGTTGTTGCGGACGGCATAGCCTGTAGGGAAAAACTCCTTTATGGCGATTTTGATGTCCAGCGTCAGGTCACGTCCGACATAGGTAATGCCGAAGCCGCCTTCGCCGATCGCAACGCCGACAAGATATTTATTGTTCAGCACGGTGCCGGGCTTCAGGTGGTTCGGCGCTCCGGAAGCTGTGACGGATTTGCCGCAGCGGGCGCAGAACTTTCCGTCGTCCGGATTTTCACTCATACAATGTACGCAATACATTCTAATCCCTCTTTTATGCCGGATGGCTCCGGCAGGTCATTTCCTTTTCCATTATACTATATTCATTTGCGAAAGGCAATATAAAACTGCAATACATAAAAAACAAAACTGCAATACATAAAATAACAGAGGCTGACTCAAAACTCAAAATTGAGTGAATGAGCAAGCCTCTCGGATTTTTGAACGGTTATTCGCCAAGTCTGGAGCTTATCATACAGTTTCTGCCGTTTTCCTTTGCCTGATAAAGGTTGACGTCCGCCTGGTGGATCAGCGCGTCAATGTCGTCGGTGCTGCCGGTGGCTGCCGCTACAAGACCGATGGACAGCGTGGTGTACAGGGTTTTTCCGTCAAATGTGAAGCTGTGCGAACGGATCGCGTCAACAATGCGTCTGCATACGGTTTCCGCGTCTATGTCCGTGTGGAAAAGCACCAAAAACTCGTCGCCGCCCCAACGGCACAAATCTCCGCTGTCGTTGAGCGTTTGAAGGATCGTGTCGCCGGTTTCGCAAATGACAATATCGCCGTTTGGATGTCCGTAGCTGTCGTTGATCTGCTTGAAGTTGTCGATGTCGAGTATGGCGACAGCCGAAGGCTTTAGGCTGTGTTTTTCGGGATCGTCAATGATAGATTGCAGCCAAAAACGGTTATAAAGGTTTGTCAGCGCGTCGTGGTAGCAAAGATGTTCATAGTCTTTCTGCGATTTTCTGAGCGCCTTGTGCGAGGCTTCTCCCATTCGTCCCAGCAGGAACGCTACGACGATGCACGTAAGATAAAGCAGGGGGAACCGCGTCATAAAGGTCTTTGAGTAGTTGAATTGCAGCAGGCCTTGTCCTGCCGGAGTCCAAAAGAAGAACACCAGCACAAAAAACATCAGCAGGGACAGGGAGGTGCCGTAGCGCAATTCGAAAAGCAGCATACCGAAGCTTGGCAGCATAGTCATCCAAATAACGCTGAACCCGTTGGGATTTCCGGAAATAATAAAATAGGTGAACAACGCGGATATTTCAACTGCGAACAAAACCATGGAGACGGTAGCCGAAACGCCTTTGAACGAAATCAGCAGCAGGTCGAGGAAGCAGGCAACCGAAAAGCCAAACGTTACCCATGAAAGCGTTCCCTGACCTGTGATAAAGTTGATTATTGTCATAAAGGCGGCGGTGATGCCCAAAACGAGAAAAACGCAGGCTGCCTGAAACAAGCTCCACTTCTTTTTGTCAAGTATTATTTTTTCTGCTTTGCGTTGGATATTCAGCTTTTCCCGAAGCTTCATAGCACCACTCCTTTCATACTGTCAGCTGTTAAAAAACAGAAGTCTGATTTTAAATGAATACCGGTATCAATTGTATTTTGTATCAAGGTGATTGTATCTTTATGACTATAGTATAGCAGAAAATCACGAAAACAAGAATTGATTATTTTACCAAAAAATAATAATTGTTTTGTGCGTTTTGTCGAATCGAGCGGCATGGACAAAAAAAGAAGGATGTTCATATGCTCTGTCAGAGCTGTGAACATCCTTTTGGGAATCAATAGAAAATGCTTTTGGAATCCGACGGCGAAAGCGGCGGAATGAAGTTTTGGAACGCCTGAACCATTTTGCGGTGGTGAATGATAAAATGGATGGTCGGAAATTTGTTTTTGGAAACGATGACGTGCTTGTTGCCGATAACGGTGTAGGAGATATTGCGAAACGCCGGAACAGGATCAAACTCAACGGTGAGGTTCGGAAACGCGGAGGCAAACGCCTTTGTTTGTTCCAAATGCTCAACGTATTCATTGTAGCGATAGGCGACGTCCGTTTCGACAAACAGCTCGGACAGCGCCAGATTCAGCGGCTTTTGAGCAAACTGCTCCTCGCTGAGCTTGGGCACCACGATGGTTATTTTGTTTTCAGGCAGCAGCTTTTCGGTGGCGGCAAGATAATCGGCGCGATACCGCCGGATTTGTTCTTTGTCAGCATCGCTCACCGCGTTATGCTCCAGTATCCGCTCCAAAAGCGGCTCGTCCATCGTGTAAAGCGGCAGACTGCAATTGACGACTCTGCGGTCGCCCTCCTGCCAAAGCTCCCTTAGCTGCCGCGCCAGCTCTTCTTTTCTGTCGCTTCGGTAAATGTCCATCAGCGGCTTTGATTTTTTTAAAAGATGTTCGGCTCTGGTGCGGAAATGCTGAACATCGTCCCTGGATTTGTAAAGAGTATATTTTCCGGCTGCGTGGTGTCCCGATATTGCGTTGCCCTCAAGCGCCGCGGCGCCTGAAACGTACAGCAGGTGGTTGAACACGTCGCCCTGAGATTCGGTGAGATAATAGGGAGAGATCTGCCCGGTCATATACATTGGGATGTAGCTTTCCAAGCCAAGCATCATTTCATAAAACGGGCGGTTGACGTCGTGGATAATATTAAGGCGCAAGCCCTTTTTAAGCATCATGGCGCGTCCGAACATCCATTTTTTCGGAAACTCGGGATCCTTTGCCATTTCGGTCATCGGCATATCGCTGTACAAAATACAGTCGCGCATAGATTTTGACAGAACCGTTGCCTTCATAAAGTCAAGCTCGGCGTCCATCATTTCCTTAAGCCCGTAATATTGCCTTGTACCCGGCAGCTGAAACGGCACCGACGGCATTTTTATGTCGTCAAAGTGGATCGCATGGATGTAGTCGTCAAGATGGAACGTGTCCATTTTATCAAGAAAGCCCGACACCGGGTCGCGGCGCTCAAGACTCATATTGGTGCCCAGCCATTCGGTGACGGCGGCGCAGCGCTCGCGCGGATTTTGAAGATCCTTCGCGTCGGCGTCTATCAGCGCGGCGACGGCGGCGATCTCCTGGTCGGAGCTGTAAAACTGGGTTACATAGGCGGCGACGCGCGCGGTGAATTTTCCGATATCGGCAGGGCGGCGCTGACCCGCAAGCACCTTTGAGATGTGCGACGCGTCGTAAGAAAGCGCCTTTGCAAGCGTGCTGCCCTTGATCTCCAGCGTTTTGAGCAGGGCGTTAAGGTTGGCAAGATATACGTCATATTCGATTGGCAAGCCGTTTTTTGCCGCGCCTTGAAACGCAAGGCGAAGCTCCTGCTCGCTGACGGGAACATTCTTTTCCTTTGCAAGCGACAAAATGCCATTGATCAGCTTTTCAGCCTGCTCGCTTTCGTAGCTCGGCTCGCGTTCTCCCTTTACATAGTTGGAAACAGCGCTTACGCTTAGACCGGACGCTTTTGCAAGCCGGCTGTATGTGGTGTCAAGCCGGGTGATATATTGTTTGAGTAATTCGCTGAATGTCATAACGATCCCTCGGTTTTGCAGAAGAAATGCGGATTATAAATGTATATATATCATTATAACCTTTGCGCGGTTAAAAGTATATAGGTTACACGATTTGGCAAGTCCAAATCAGAGTAATCGCGTCGATAGGCTTACCTATTTTGCCCGATAGTGCCGGCAAAACCGCAAGGTTTGCGCGGTTTACATAGTTTTCACAAACTTTCAATGGCTTTTTTGTGTAATATCCTTGACTGTAGCGTGCTATTATGGTAAAGTGGCAAAGTAATACTAGGGTACTGCTTTTTATCAGGAGCATTAGAAAGCGAGTTTCCCCGTGTTTTAGATTGCACTTAAATTGCACTTGCATAAAAGACTACTGAGGTGCTGTTATGTTGAAGAAGAAACTATTATTAAGAAAAGGAATGGCGCTGTTGCTGACAACGTTGCTGTCGGCAGGGGCGTGTATACACACGCCTCTTGTTGTCGATTCCGCCGCGGTAAACGCCGACAGCCCGGTGGCTGAAGCCGAACCCGATCTGCAGACGACCGGCGATATACCGGCGCAGGATGACAACGCCGACGACAGCGGAACCGTTCAGCCGACAGGCGCGGAAAGCAAGGAAATATCTGCGCCTTCCGCAGCCGAGATCCCGGCGGCGACGGTACCTTCCGCCGAAACGGTCACACCGACCGTCACGGAAAACGAAGCGGTGGGCGATGCGCTGTGGCAAGACAGCGGCGATGACTACTCGGTTGTCATTACCGATATTTCGCAGCGTTCCGTCGGCGGCGGTTCGCCGCGCCTTGACGCGCCCGGCACACGAAACGACACTGTTCCGGTCACCAAGCCCGGCGACAGCAATACTCCGCTTTCGCCTGACAACGGCAAGGAAAACCCCGTGCCTGCGCCGCAAACGGACGCGGACGAGCTTACTCCTTACGCGCCGAAGATCACCTTTGGCACCGGAAACGGGCTGTACGCGCGCTGGGGATCAAGCGAGCTTGCGAATGAGTATTATCTCATACCCGGCGACACGGTGACGCTGACTTCCGCCAATGAGCCGGAGGGAGCGAAGGTGTATTTCACCGGGCTGAACAGCGCGATCGACGCTTACCGCGCCGATCCGTCGTTTGATTTTTCCGCAGAGGACAGCGGCTGGACGGAATACACCGACCATGTTACGGTGCCGTTCGCGGATCATTACGCGCGCATGGGCGCCGTTATGACCGACGCTTCCGGAAAGGCGATCAAGGGCACGTTCGTAAGCACAAACTTTTGGGAGCTTGACTGCGACAGAGGTATCGGAGTTTACGGCGGCGAAGGCAGCTATAACCTGAGGATGACGGACTATCTCAATCTTTCCGGCGCTGCCGCAACCAACATCACACGGACGTTTTATTTGAAGGCTGCCGTGAACGCGGAAGCAGGTGTTCCCACCGAAACCGATTACGATTTCAAGCTTTCCGACAGCGAACCGGGCTATCTTAACGAGATGCTGGACAAGCTCAGCGGAAGCGTTACCCTGAACTATAAGGGTATCTGCGTATATTATAAAAACGGCGAGGCGGTCTACACCTCAGCGGCGATTGAAAACAGCTATGTGTTTGATCTTTCGCCTTCGCTTATCTTTTCCAATGAATATGACGAAACCGACGTGCTTTACTATCCGTGCAGCTTAAGCGCGCGGATCCTTTACGGCGGCAATTACGATACTGTATATTACGGCATCGGAAAGATCGGCGCAACCGACTCGCTTGACGGCTGGACAAAAGCGGACGGCGCTTTCTCTGTAAGCGAGGACATCAACGCCGACGATGTGGCGCTTTACGCGGTTTTGGCAGACAGCAAAACAAACGCTGTATACACGGGCGAGGACGGCTCCTTTGTCATCTTTGAAAAGCCGCTTATCCGCGTTGCCGACACCGGCGCTTCCGGCGATACGGCTTCTTCGGAGATCACGCTCGAAAGCTCGGGCGTTCCCCAAAATTATACGGCGGACATCTACTATACGCTTGACGGCAGCGACCCTGTGCAAAACGGAACGCTTTACACGGGTCCTATCAGCACGGCAAAATTCAGCAAGGGCGACGTGGTGACGGTCAAAGCGTATTCAAAGCTTTCAAACGGCACCGAAAGCATCAACGGCAATGTTTCGCTGATGAATATTACCGTCACCGAAACAGCGCCGCGCATTTCCGTGTCGAACGGAACGGTCACGCTTTCCAACGACGGCGGCGCGATGTATTACACAACTGACGGCAGCAGTCCGGTGGATTCCGCGACCAGAAAGCCCTACACGGGTGCGTTCTCTCTTGGCGGACTCAACCGCCGCATCCGCGCCGTGACCTACAGCGACGGCAGCTATTCCGCCGAAACCGAAACGGTCGCCGAAGGCGGCTCATATGCGCTCGGCACGCTTGAGGCGCCGTTTGCCTTAGACGGCGTGCTCGATTTCAGCGTCAGCGATGTTGAGGACAGCGAAGGCGTGCGCAGCGAAAAGCCGCAGCCGATCACCTTCACGCTTACCGAGCCGGGGCTCGTATCCTTTGACATACTCTTTAAAACCGTTCGTGAGGGCGGTTATGCCGGCTATAATATCTACAATCCCTACGTTGTAGATGAAAACGGCACACGCTTTGAAATATTCGGCAGTTACGAATTATACGGATGGAGGCATTTTTACACCAACAACGTCCTGTCCGCCGGAGCATACACGCTGTTTATCCGTCCGGATTACCAGAAAGTCTATGATATAAAACTTAAAAACTTCACGGCAAACGGCGACGATAAGATCACCTTCAGCGGCGCAGTGAATGACATGGGCGGTAAATACATCTCCGACCGCGGCTTTTATCTGTATCTGAACAGCATTAACAACAATGATGTGATCTACTATAACTTAACGACTGACGGCTCCGAACCGGCAGCGCCTACCCTTTCTTCGGCGACTGTCGGCAGCGGAAGTTCCGTTGTATATGTCGGCTCCGAAAAGCCGCTCGTCAGGATCAAGGCGGCGGTCTATCATCCCGAGACCGGCACCCTTGGACGCGTTTACTCCGGCTTCTTTGGCTACGCCGGCGTATTCGAGATGTACGGGGTTGACAAAAACGGCGACAGAACCACCCTTGGCTGGGGCGCTTTGAGCGGCGACGCGGACGTGATCTATGACAAAACCGGCAGACTCTTTGTCAAAACGCCTGATCTGGAGACCTTCTTCCCCGGAGAGGATATTGACGTGGAATACTATTTTATTCCCGGAGATACCCGCGTTTTCAACGACAACGGAACACCCAAGGCAAATGCCGGACTGTATGTTCCCGGTGAGGTCACGCTTGCCGACATTGCGCAGCTTTCGGACGATCCCGATTACCGCAAAAGCTGGAGAACTTATATTCACGCAGGCGTGCGCATTACCTCCGGCAATGAGGTGTACTACTTATCATCCGAAAACCGCAATACTATATACAGTGTACCCGAAAAGCCTGTTGTCACGGTGAACGGAGACACGATCACTCTTGCGACTGAATCCGAAAACACAAAGCTTTACTATTCGTTAAAATACAATGTCAGCCTCGGAAGCGCCGCAGCCGATACCGGCGAGTATAATGAATACACCGAGCCGCTGCGCTTTGACCGAAATCTTGCCTTTACCGCTGTGGCGGTGTGGGAGAGCAGTATAAACGAAGGCGCGATGTATTGGGGCAAATCCTCAAACGGCATGCAGTTTATCGATTCCACAGAGGTCGAAGCTTTCACCTTACCGGAGTTTACCGACAGTCAGGTTTCCAACGAATATTATATCCCGGTCGCAGCGGGCGGTATGGACCAGTCTGTCGATATTACCGTGCCGGCAGGATATAAATATTTCTTTGAAAGTATACGCACCATACGCCACAACAACGTATTTGACTCCGAATGCGGCGTGCATATCAGGCTTGAAAAGCTTGAAAACGGCGAGTATATCACCGTCAGCGACAATTGGTACAATCTTCCGTACAGCAGCAGCGTTTGGTACGGCTATGGTCCGTACCTTACCGCCGGCGACTGGCGCATCACCTTTATCGCCGACGAAGATTCCGCGGCAGGGCAGAAGGCGATCGTTTATCTTTGCGCCCACCGTGAAACAAACGAGGGAGATTTTACCTATCCGAGACTCGGCGGCTTGAAGATAACGCCGAAGATGGACGGAATGGAGATCGACGTCAACGACATTACGATCCCCGACAAAACCATTGACGAGCTTTTTACATACATTACAGTCAATAAAGGAAAAAGCATTGAAGATATCACAGGCTCGGCGACCGCTTCGGAATCCGACGCAAAGGCTGTTATCAAAGCGTATCTTGAGGACAACAGCAATTATGACAGCGTCAGAGTTTGGCGCAGAGCAAGAAACAGCGGAAGCTTTACGGAGCTTGACCGCATTCAGGCTTCCGGCGGCTGGATCGGTTTTGATTTGAGCGACAATCTTGAAGCGGATACCGAATATACCTATTTTGCCGAGATATTTCCTAAGGGCTCCTGGGGACAGTGGAACTACGGCGTGTTTGACCGCCACGACAACGTCGGCTGGTTCAGAACCGAGTTTTCCACTCCGCTTTATGTGCTTCCCGAGGATGATGAAGCGCCCGTTATCAACGAGCTTTATTTTCTGCTGCCCGGCGATGTTGAAACAGATAATATTTCAAACGCCTGCACCATCTTTACAAACGCGACCGACAACCAAAGAATCAAATATTTCCAGCTCGAATACAAGCTTTCCTCCGAAAGCGACGAGCAGTATCAGCAAATCGATAGCAGCGACAACATTCGCACCAAGGACTATACCTATAAAAAGTCCCTGCGCTATATTTCGCTTACGCCCGGAAACGAATATACCTTCCGTTATACCGTTACCGACGCAAACGGAAACACCGCCGCGAGAACCTTTACCGTTCTTGCCGAAAACAAACCCGCGCCGCAGGACTTCACCGTGACGCAGGCTTCTTCGTCCGTTGTGATCCACTGGACGCCAAAGCCGGGTTATCGCTTTGACTTCGACTTCTACGATAATGACGGACGATGGATCCGTGACACCGGTTGGTACCGCTATGACAGCACGTCTGCCGACAACGGAAACAAACTTGTTTACATCGATCCGCTGCAATATCCCACCTTTACTATAAGACAGCGCCAGGAGGCATATGACGATTACGACTGTGCGCTCGATTATGTTTATAAGGAAAACGTAACTGTCGGCGCGGACACGGAAGCGCCGATCATCAGAAGCATTGACGCTCACCAGTCGAGCAACGGCGGTTACGGCAACCGTTACACCAGATTCAAAGCTTGGGACGACGGACGGCTTTACAGCCTGAACATCGCCTACTTTACGCGCAGCGGAGAAGAGGGCAGCTATGTTTACACCCCTGCCGAGGGCTTCCCGGTGCTTCCTACGTATTATTATTCCACAGCCGACGTGCGGTTCAACAGCGAGCGTGTGTTCTGTTCCGACTATAGCTGCCGCTATGTTCAGCCCGGCACCTATTACGTCGGCGTAAGGGCGACCGACACCGCAGGCAACACCTCCGACTGGAGCTACAAGGAATTTAGAGTGGATGAAAGCGACGTTAAGAGAACGCCGCTTGCGCCGCTGAACGTCACCGCGGGCACCGACCGCTTTTATATCGAGCCGCTCGTGCCCACCTTTGACAGCTACACAAGAGAGCAGATTTGCGAAGTGTTCATTCCGTATTGGAAAAGCCTGAATCTTACCGAGGAAATGATGAACGATTTCCTTGACCATATCCTCGACTATGCAAAGGTAGAGTATTACATTGTCCGCAGCGACAGCGAAGGAACGAACAATATCACAAATTCCATCGTCAACGGCGAATACACCTACCGTTTCAGCTACAATAACAAGCTGCCTATCGCGCCGAATTATGACGAATATTACCTGCGTCCCGACAGATACTACATCTTCTACGCAAAGCTCGTCAAGGACGATTCCGTGCAAATGGAAAGATGGCAGGCGGATATTTTCGACGGCACCGATTTAGTATGGGTATGCACCCAAAGCACGCCTGCGATCAAGCTTCTTGACGACGAGGGCGCGCCCCAGGTAAGCGACATCATCAATACCTCCGGCAAGGTCAACGTGGACAATTCCTCGATCGTTTCCGTGAATGTCAGCGACGACCAGCTAATTAACGAGGTAGTGATCGAATACCGCGTCAACGGCGGAAGCTGGCTGAAAAGCAATTCCGATACCTATTATCACAACGGAGGCTTTGCGCTAAGCGCATATCCGACCGACAGAGTTTCCTCCGTCACCGCGTCCGTCAATATCAGTTGGATGAACTATAACAACGACGGAGATTATAACGGAAACTACAGAGGCATCAGCCTTCAAAACGGCGACGTGGTTGAGATCGCCGCCTACGCGATCGACTACAGCGGCAACAAGTCGCTTGTCAAAACCGCGGTTTATACTTATGTTAAAATCGATCCTCCGACAGGGCTTACCGTTGTTCCCGGAAACGCGGAAGCCACCGTCAGCTGGAACAAGGCGGAGCTGCCCGAAGGCGTTTTGGACGGCACGCCAGAATACGGCTACCGCGTTTATGCCTATAAGGTCGGCGACGACCGCAACGCGTTCTCGGTAACAGACGTTTTGCCCGGCGTGACTACGGCGGTGATACCGCTTGACGCCGTGAAATACACCGGCGCTTACTACTTTAAGGTTTGCGTGCTGACATACACCGGCGGTCTCGGCGACAAAACCGACAAGTCGCAAAACATCACTCCGCTTGCCGACATCACCGCTCCCGAGGGCAAATTCGGCAGCGACACCACCGCACTCGCAGGCACCAACACCGAAGGCAAAATCGGCTTTAGGATCGATGCGCGCGACAACAACTATATCAAAACCATGCTTGTCACGGTTGTTGACGCGGAAGGCAATGTGTATGCCGAGTGGCTGTATGATGTAACCGATGAAAACTCAGATTATTGGTTCTATAGATATAATTATGACAGAGGCACCATCGGCGTTGCTTGCAGCGGCTACCAAACCATCAACACACTTGATCTCGGCGATTTCGCAGGCGCGGCAGCGCTGACCGACGCGTCCGGCAAACGCTATATCCCGGACGGCAATTACAGGCTGACGCTCACCGTCACCGATTTCTCAAGCCTGAGCGATTATTATGAAACGCCGATCGCGGTCGACAATTCCGCTCCCGACATCAGCGGCGGAACCGTTACCGGCGCTGTTGCGGTCAACGCGCCCAATTCCGAATACGGATATGAGCGGCTTGTGACAAACGTAAGCCGGACGCTTCCCGAAGGCGTTGAGGCGCTGGATCAAATCGAGTTGCGCCGCTATGAGTTCACCGAACTATCGAACGCGCAAAAGCTTGCCGGCGATCCCGACGCCTTTGCGAATCAGTATTATTATCAGACGATTTCCACCGACGCCGAGGCGGACAGCTTTGAAAACGGCATTTCCTCAGGAAAATATTACGTCTATCTGCTCAGCGCAGTTGACCTCGCGGGCAACCGCAGCAGCTTCCTGAGCACCGGCGTTATCTTTGCCTCCGAGGAGAAATACGATCTCGGCGTCAAGGTAAACGGCTCTGACAGCTTTGACAGCGTTATGCTCGGTGACAAGCTCACCTTTACGGCGGCTTCGACCGTTGCAAAGCAGGGCGTTGTGCTGCGGCTTTACAGAGTAATTGACAATAACAAGCGCTATTTTGCCGAGGGCAGATTCAATGCCGACGGCACGGCTGTTGTTGAATTTACCGTTCCCGCGACCGATTCCTCGTGGATCGGCACACAGACTGTTTATGCCGAATACTATGGCAGCGCAAGCTTCGGCAGCAAGCTGGTCACGCTTGAAATCGGGCTTAAGCTTTTCGCGCCCGAATACGTCACCTCTACTTCCGAGGTCGGCAAAATCAACGTGCGCTGGGCAAATGTTCCCAACACCGAAGTTTACCGCGTTTACAGAAGCACCTCTTTGCAGAACATCACTTCCGACGGCAACCTGATCGCCGAAACCACGGCGCGCTCCTTCAACGATATTACCGCGCAGGTTGGCACAGCGTATTACTATGCTGTCGTCGCCTCCGCGACCGTTGCAGGTCAGCCCGTAACCGGCGAAGCGGCAGTTACGGACGCCGCCGTTTCGATGATAAGGGACGATTCCGCGCCTGTTCTTAGATCGGTAACTCCCGGCGAAAAAGCACATATTTCCGGATCGCAGACCTTTACCCTTGAGGCATACGACAACGTTAAGGTCGCTTCCGCTATTGTGGAGTGGAAAAGCTATGACGACATCAACGCTGTTTATGCCGAGCTGTACAACGGCGAAATCGACGGCAGCAGCGTGACTGTTGATTTCTCAAGAGTTCGCGCAGGCGCTTCACAAAACATTTTTGTCCGCTTCCGCGTTCTTGATCCTACCGGAAACAGAAGCGAGTGGATCACCAATACCTACGCGTTCGGCGACAGCCCGGCGGCTCCTTCGTCGCTGCTTGCCGAACCCGGCGAGCGCAAGATCGCGCTTGGATGGCAGTCGGTACTTCGTCTTGACGTGACGGGCTATCAGATCTACCGCGCGGAAAACGACGGCGACTTTGAGTTCCTGGCAGAGGTTGCCGCAGGCGAGAGCGTCTATGTTGACGACGAGCTTGACCCGACCGTTGCTTATCAATACAAGGTGCGCGCGGTCGCAGGCGACACGCCCGGCGAGTTCTCAAACGTTGTCACCGCGCTTCCAGGGGAGCAGAAAACTCCGCCGACCGTTGTTTATCTTGATCCGCTGCGTTCAACAAGCTTTAACGGCGACTTGACGGTCACCGCCGTCGCTTCCGACAGGATCCGCGTCAAGCGCTTTACCTTTGAATACGCTTACATTGGCTTAAGCTCCGCTGTGGAGCCTGATGAAACGCTTGTGTGGCAGCCCGTTGCCGTTATCACCGACGGCATCGAGCAGATCGAGGTTGACCAAACCATCCTCGCAGGCTTTGGCCACAGGGCTTTCCAAGCGATGACCACGATCGACTTTTCCGCTCTTGCAGGCTTGCAGGAGGGCGCGTGGTTCGCTGTGCGCGTCAATGCCGAAAACAACGGCGGCGCGGCCTGCGCTTCCTCGTGGTATTACGCCAAGTATAAATACGACTCGATCCCGCCGGCGGCGCCCGACAACCTGAGTGCGCAGGACAGCATGAGCGGAGGCAGCATAACCCTCAGCTTTACGGCGGCTCCCAATGATGTTTACTACACGCAGATCCTGCGTTCCACCGATCCCAACGCCGATCCCGACACACTTGAGGTCGCGGGCGAGACCGCGTCGGGAAGCTTTGCTGACACAGGGCTTACCGACGGCGTTCGGTACTATTACTGGTTCCGCTCTGTTGACAGAGCAGGAAACGTTTCCGCTGCCGCAGGCCCCGTCAGCGCCGTTCCCACCTCGGTATTTTCCATCGAGTTCAAAACGGTCATGCCGGATGTATCGGTTCCCGCGGCAGGCAAGCCGATGAAGCTCACCGTAAGCTTTACAAACAACGGCCCTGCAAAGGCGGCAGGAACTATGATCCTCAGGGTGAATACAGGCGTTGAAACCCTGACCGTCGCGGAGAGGGATTTCTCAGGTCTTGCTCCCGGCAGCCACTCGATCACCTTTGACTACACCGTTCCCGAAAACGCCGTTTCGCTTACCTTCACCGCAGAAGCGTGCGCAAAGGATATTGTTACAAGCGCGTATCCCGTCAACCACGCTCCGCGCGCGGTGATTACGGCAAAAGCGACCGTCGATTCTTCCGACACCGAGAACTACAGCGCCGAGCTGTCAACAGACAGCGATCCCGGCGAAACGGAAAATCTGACCTTCGTTTGGAATATGGGCGACGGCACCGTGAAAAACGGTATGAATATCGCTTACCGTTATTTGACTCCGGGCGACTACACCGTCACCCTTACCGTCACCGACCAAAGAGGCGCTTCGACCTCTGTTACAAAGGCGGTCAAGGTCATCGACAGACGCCCCGACCTTATGGTGTCCGATATTACCGTTTACAGAATGGGCGCGACCGACAGCGATTATTCGCTTGCAGACGAGCAGAATCCCATTCAGGAGAACGATTCCGTGCGCGTAGACGCGACTGTTGTCAACAGCGCGGCGGCATTCGGCGAGGTTCCTGCCGATATGGCGTTCCTTGTCGGCTTCTACCTCAACGGCGTGTACCGCGGTTATCAGACTGTCAGCGGCGGACTTGCCGTCGGCGGCGAAAAAACCGTTTCCTTTACATATACCGCCGAAAAAGGCGCGCAGTTCATCAAGGTCGTTGCCAACGATCTTCTTGACACGCTTAAGGAATCCAACAAACAGAACAATACAAAAACCGTGAGCTTTAACGCGCAGCAGACCGATTTTGCCGAAATTTCGGTGACAAACGGCGACTGGCGCAACGGCACCACGCTGGACAAGACCGCGTCGCTTACCTCGGAGGAAAAGATAATCTACTCCGCGACGGTCGCCAATTCCGGCAGAGCCGGCGCAAGCTTTACCGTGTCGCTGTACATCGACGGCGCGCTTGCGGACACGATGTCTGTCACGCTTGCGCCGGGCGCTTCGAGAGTCGTTAATTTCTACGAAGCACCCGCGCCGGGCAAGCATTCGGTGACTATCGCGGCGGATGATCCGATGCTGGTCGAAACCGACGCCTCCGACAATGCGGTTTCATTTGAAACCGCCGCGTTTACCGTTGACAAGGCGGAGATCGCGACAGAGCTTACGGTAGAATATCCCGTCGGTATGACCGACGGCAGGATCGCGCAGGGCGGCACCATCACGCTGACCGCCTCCCTGACGCCGAATACGGATATTTCCAAGGCGGTAAACGTCCGCTTCTATATCGACGGAACTATCATAAAAACCGTTAAGGTCAGCGCAGACACGCTTAAGAAGGGCGTTCCGTACTCGACCGGCGTCACCGCAAAGTGGGTGGTGAGCGACGGCGTTCACACAATCGACGTTGTTACGGACAGCGACCTTGCCGTGCTTGAAACGCCCTCGCAGGACAGCGCGGAAACCGTTGACATCACGGTCATCAAGCCCGATCTGTGGCTTTCAGATGTGTCATGGGCTCCTGCCGACACGATTGAATGGGGCAACAGAGCAAGCTTCCTTGTTCGCGTGTCAAACAGAAGCGTAGCTACGCTTTATCAGCCGTATGTGCTCAAGCTGTGGGCAGGCAAGACGGATCCCGACGGCGCTCCGACCAAATGGAGTGTGGTTTCCTCCGGCAACTACAACGGCATCCAGGGCAACAGCACATCTGTGCAGATACTCAACTGGAATCCCGCTTCATCGGGCAGCTGGCGGCTGCTTTTGACCCTTGAAAAGGGCAACGGCGCCGACTTTGACACCAGCTATTATGTGCCGCTCGACTGGGACACCGTCGACACGTCCTTCGGCGAATACGCTTACAGCTATGAATTTACCGTCAAAGACGGCTTGACGCTTACGGTCAGCCCGAACAAGAGCGGCGAGGACGCCGACTTCGGCGCGAATATCTTCGTCGGCTCCGAATACGCGATAAACGTGAGCGGCGAAATGTCGCTTGCTTCCAAGCCCGGCAAGCTTTTGAACAGCGTTGCCGACGGCGCTATGATCTCGGTTCGTTTGGAAAACAATTCCGACAGCGCCGTATTCCGCGAGGCGGTACTCACCGACAACGGAAGCGGCAAATTCACCGGCTCTGTCCTTACCGAGGGACTGACAAGCGGAATGTACACCCTGACATACTTTGCTCAGGGCGCGGGATATTTGGCGCAGTATGATACGCAGATAATGTTTATCGACGATATTGTCGGAAACATCAGCACGCCGTTTGACAGCTATGTCGCAGGCGATATGGTGACCATCTCCGGCAGCGCGGGCGTGGGCAATACGCCTTACACCGGCACCATCGTCCTTGATATGAACCTTTATCCGTACTACGGCTACCGTCTGCCCGACGGAGCGGTAATAAACGGCGACGTGCCGGACGGCTATGAGCTGTACTGGCGCGGCGAAAAGACCGTGTTCCTCACCACGGATCAGAACGGTAATTTCACTTATTCCTTCAAGTCCGTCAATGCCGATTCGGGAAAATGGAGCATTGCCGCCTATGCCTTTGAAAAGCTCTTCGGAAGCGGCATAAAGGGCAGCGACATCACCATCTTCGGCATGGAAGCAAAGCCTTCAGTGACTACCGTTACCGCAGCTAAGAACACCGATTTCTCGGCAAGCGTCAAGCTTTACAACAGCGCTTGGGACGGCGGCTTCGGCGGATTGACAGGCGTTTCGGCTGTGCTGCTCAACGGCAACGACTACGACGGCATCACCGCTGTTCTGGACAGCTCCACCGTCAAGTCTACCCTTGCGGCAGGCGGCTCCTTCCCGGTAACGCTCAACTTCTTCACCGATGAGGATTGCGCCGACAGCGCCGAGTATATCATTCAGTTCAGCTCTATCGAAGGAGCAACGGCGACCGCGGTAGTTAAGCTGAATATGCGTCCCGGCGTTCCCAAGCTTTACGCCGACCAAAAGGCAATCACCGCCGCGGCAAATCCCGGAGCGACCGTCACAAAAACCGTGACCGTTGCCAACAAGGGCATTGCCACGATGCGCAATATAACCGTAGAAAACGGCACGCTTGGCTTTATCAGAGCCGAGCAGCCCGAAAAAACCACCCTCGCGCCCGGAGAAAGCCTGTCCTTTAACATTGTGATGGCGCCGACCTCCTCGGTTCAGTACGGAAAATATCAGGACACTGTCTCCGTGACAAACGGCGTTGTGACGCTGGATATTCCCGTAGGTCTTGAAGTGACCGCGCTTGAATACGGCTCGGTGCAGTTTAAGGTGCGCGACGATTTCGGCGAGGACGTCCCGGGAGCCGTGATCACCGTTTACGGCAGAGATCCGTATACCCAATACATCAACGGCAAAGAAACCACATATTATCTCAACTATTCTCTCACCACCGACGAAAACGGCACTGCCGTGCTTGCCGACAAGCCTATCGGCGTGTATGATTACACCGTGGCGGCAAAGGGCAAGCAGACCTATACGGGCGAGATGAACGTTATGCCCATGACGCGTCCGGCCTATGAGGAAGTGGTGCTGGAGACGGTTCCCGTCGAAATCAGCTGGACGGTCACCGAAACCACCATCGTCGATGAATATGAGATCGAATTATCGGTCGATTTGGGAGTTAAGATCCCCGAACCGAAGCTCGGCACCTCGATGCCGTGGTTTACCATCGCCAAAAATATGCAGAGCGCCGCTGTGCTGGAAACCAAGATCGTCAACCACAGTCTTATTGACGTGATCGACGCGGTGGCGGTCATCGACGGAAACGTCAGCGGAATCTCCGTTGTCGGCGGCGGCTACATCGGCACTATCCCTGCTATGTCGAACGTTACCGTTCAGCTGCTTGTGCAGCCCGGCTATTATGATTTGCCGACCTTCGCAAACAGCGAAGCAGGCGCAAACAAGGCGCTGCTCCGCGTGACCGGCAGCTATGTCAGCTATGATGAAGATACTCTGCTGCCTGTTTATCCGCCCAAGACCACGCAGGTCAAGGTGCCGATATACAACCCCGGCAAGCAAAAGGTCAATATGGAGGTCGTGCTCGGCGACGGCGAAAAGCAGAAAATGGAAATCAATATGCCGGACGACAGCGGCTTTGAGGAGCTGGATTACTTCATTTATAAGGAAGAGACCGGCGAACGCATCAAGGATAAGGATGAATCCTCCGGCGGCGTGTACGAGCTTGTGAAGCTTTCGCTTTCACAAACCGCTTCTCTTGAGCGTCAGGCGTTTGACGCAGAGCTGAAGATCACCAATAATTATCCGAACGCTGATTTGGAAAGCCTTACGACAGAGGTCGTTATACAGTACACCGACCCCGTGACCAAGGAAGTTTCCTATATCACCGACAACGTTTACATCATTCAAACGCAGGGCGCGTCGGTTTCCGGCGTTCCCTCCGGCTCGACATATACCGGCAAGTGGAAGATAATCCCCGGAATCGGTATGGGCGGCGAAACGGGAAGAACTTATCAGGTGTTCGCGCGTATTACCTATATGGTGAACGGCAAGCTGGTAACGACCGTCACCGACGCGGTCGAGATCGACGTAAAGCCTCAGCCTAAGCTGAAGGTGGACTACTATCTGCCTCATAAGATCTATCCCAACGCAAGCTTCAGAATGGGCGTGTCCGTTACCAACGACGGAAGCGGCACCGCCAAGAACGTCATACTTGATTCAAGCCAGCTTGATATTGTTTCGAATACTTCGGGACTTCGCTCCGTGTGGGAGATCGTAAGCTCCTCCTTCGGTTCCTATAACGCGAACTCCTTCCGTCTGGTGCTCGGAGATATTCCGGGCGTCGGCAACGGTCTTGCCGACGACGGCAGCGACCTGCCGAATATGGTTTGGGGCTACTTTACGATCATTTGGAGGATCCCCGAGCTTGAGGAAGGCTACCTGAAGGATGTTTACGGCGAAATCAGGAATTTCTCCGCGACTATCACCCACAAGCCCTACGAGGGCGTGGAGCTTGATCCGCTCATCAGCGAGGTCAACACCCACATCGTCGCGCGCGACGGCGTTCAGATACTGGACGACACTTCCGGCGAATATGTTGACACTATGCAGGTCATCGTCGGCACCAACGGACTGCCCGAGGCGATCCGCGATTCCGCGACAAATGTCAGCGTGGACGTATTTGTTCCGGAAGGACTTTCCGGCAACAAGAGCGGGGAAGACGCGTACAGCTTTACGGCTCCTGTTGAACCGGCAGCGGCTTCGGATGATAATTCGCCGCTGCACTATCAGATCCTTATGCTCGGCGAATCGGACGAGTTTGCCGGAGAGAACATCGCGGCGGTTTACCGCTACGCGACCGGGGACTTTACGGACGAGCCGGTTTCGCTTTCCTTCGCGAACTACTGGAAGGACACCTACACGGTGGACGGCGAGGAAAAAGACCTGATCTATGTTGCGGACGAAATACTCCGCGACGAAAGCGGCAATATCCTTCCGCGCTTCTACAAGGTGGTTTACGGCTCTACGACTTCCGTTACCGAGCTGAAAACCAGCAAGATAACCTATATTCAAAAAAACAACGGCTTTGAGCGCGCCGCGGTGTTCTATGATACAGGTAAGTATCACGATGAAGACGACACCGTTCCGCTCGGCGTTCAGGCAACGGTATACAACAACGGAAAGAACATCGAAAGCGTTATGCTGTATCTGTTCCGTGCGCCCGTTGCCGCCGGAAAGACAGGCAGCTTTACCCTTGCGGGCAAAAAGTCAGTCACCGTTGCCTCATATAACCAGCAGCTTGTGTATTTCTATATTGACTTGTACGCCAATGAGGAAATGCCTGCAGGCGTTTATGAATTCCGTGTTGGATTCTCAGATAATCCCGAGGATTACGCGCTGAGCACGCAAACCGTCATCAACGCGCTGCCCACCGCCAACGCCGGCGTGGACTTTAACGCTGTCGTCAATAAGACGGTTGTGTTTGACGGCTCGCGCAGCTATGATCCCGACGGTCAGATCAAAAGCTTCGTTTGGGACTTCGGCGACGGCTCATCCGGCTGGGGCAACGCTCCGACGCATATCTACACCGCGTCCGGCACATACATCGCCACCCTTACCGTCACCGATGATAACGGCACCGCCAACGCCCTGATCACCAAGGGCTACAACAGCGAGGATCTGCCCACCGATTCCTACGCGGTCCACAACGTGATGGTCACGGTCATCGACGACCGTCCCGACCTTATCATCGTTCCCGACGCGCTGACTGAATCTGTCGGCAAGGGATTGGAGATCACCATTGACAACGAACCGGTTTCCGCTGTGAACACAGCGGACAAGGGCGAGGAGATCGTTATCTTCGCGCGTGTGATGAACGACAAGCCCGAAAACCCGATCCCATCAAGCTTCATCGTCAGCCTGTATAAGGACGACGTATACCTTGGTTATCAGCGCATTTCCTCGGTTTATGAAGCAACCTATACCGTCGGCGGAGAAAGCCGCACCGTGCAGTGCGCGGATGTGAGATTCACCGACGTTGCATCCGATAACAGCTCTCATATCTACACCGTCAGAGCGAACGACGTTTCCATTGCCTTTGACGAGGCGGATATGTTCAACAATCAGCGCAGCGCCATCGTATACGGCGCTTCCGGCCGCACCGTGTTCCCGAACGTCGGAATCACGGCAGTCAGCTTTGAGGGCAAGCAGCTTGTCAACGGAGCTGTTGCGGCAAAGAGTTTGCGCCTCCCGTCAGGCAAAGCTGTTTCGTTTACCGTTACGCTGCAAAACTCCGGCAGCGACGCGACCGGAGAATTTCCGCTTACTGTCCGCGTAAACGGCAAATGGGCGGCAAGCGTTTCGGTTCAGTCGCTTTCGCCCGGACAAAGCATAACGATACCCGTCACCTTTGTTCCCGAGGAAGGCGAGTCGCAGCTGATCACCTTCACGGCGGACGGTCCCTATCCGCGCACGCTCGATTCCGACCGCTCCGACAACACCTGGACATACAACGCAGGAACGATCACGTTTGAAAAAGCGGATCTGACGATCGAAAACGTCAGCGTTTCCGCCGACGGACGCGACGCCGTCATAACCGCCGTTGTGAAGAACATCGGCGAGGTCGTCGCGGAAAACAGCTCGACCGTGACCTTCTACGCCGACGGGCGCTATCTCGGCGCAACACTGATCGGCTCTGTTTTGGCAGGTGAATCCAAGGAAGTACAGTTCATATGGAAGGACTATGAGGCGGCTAACCGCGTTACCGCGGTGTGCGACGCTATGTCCGATGTGGACGAAACCGACGAGCTGAACAACACCTTCACAAATTCCGCGGCCGAAGGCAACGTGCTTGAAAGCCGCGCGCTTCCGGCGCTTGTAATCACAAAGATGAGCACAAGCGGCTCCGCGGCGTTCGGCGCGGATATGACGACCGTCATCACGCTGAAAAACAACGGCACGGCAGAGTCCGCGGGCGCCTTTAAGGTCGCGCTGTTCGCACAGGGCATTTTGGTAGGCGAAGCGGTAGTTGACCGTTCCATCCTGCCCGGCGCGGTAGCCGACGCAACCGTATTCTGGACGGCAAACGTGCTGCCCACCGGAGAATACGCTATGACGGCGCTTGCCGATTCCGAGTACAACATCGTTATGTCCTCGCGCGCAGGCGTAAGATTTGACAGCACGATCGCCGTTGCCGACGGTATCAGCATTTCGATAGACGGCGACGCGGCATACCTTACGCAAAACAGCGACAACACCGTGCGCGTCAAGGTCGTTCGTTCCGACGGCAACGCAAATTCCGGCGGCGCGGTCGTCAAGGTGATGGTCGCAGGCACGGATATTCTGTCCAACGCGGTTTATGACGCTTCTATCGACAGATATATCGCGGCGCTCGACCTCAGCACTGTAGCGCTCGGAAAGCACGGACTTGTCGCCACGGCAAGCTTTAACGGTATGAGCGACGCGTGCACCTTCGCCGCAGACGTGGTTTCCGCTGTTTCGGTCGATATTCAAACCGATTCCGAGGTTTACCGCACGGGAGACACCGTGACTGTAAGCGGTACCGCCGAAGGACTTAACAGCGGCGATAGCATCGAGATCTCGCTTATCGGCGAGCAAATTTGGAAATACACGGCTATTCTCGACGAGAGCGGCAGCTTTGCCCGCAGCATCGAGCTTCCTGCTGACGCGGGCGGCGCAATGAGAATAGCGGCAACTGTGAAAAACGCGGGCGCAAACCGCACCGCGAGTAAGAATATTTATGTTTACGGCGCGTACTTCGCAAGCATCGGCTCCGCAAGCGTGACCGCGGGCGATAAGACCGAAATCAAGGGCTCTGCGGAGAACATCGGCTATCTTGACCTGCGCGACGTCACCGTTACCGCGTCGGCAAGAAGCGCGGACGGTCAGAACTCCGCGGCACCGACCGTTAAGTTTATGTCGGGCGGCCACGCGTATGTTCTGGACGAAAAGACGGCTGAATTGCTTGAAGCCAATAACGAAGGCGTTTCCGTAAACGGCAGAGGCATCGAGTACAGCTCGATAGACTATAAGATGCAGATCGACGCGGCAGGCTGTCTGCCCGGCGATTACGAGATCATCCTCACCTTAAACGCTGTGACGGACAAGGGCGCGTATTCGCTTGAAAAGCAGATCGCCCTTACGCTGACCGTTCCCAAGGCAGTGATGGTGATAAACAACCTCAACGCCGAAGGCGACGACGACTCGCTTGCCGTCAAGACCTCCGCGGCTCCGGGAGAGATGAAAACCTTCAGCTACCGCGTGCTGAACCTCGGCACAGGCAACCTCACCGGACTCAAGGCTGAGCTGGTGGACAACAACGGCTGCGCTGTTCCGTGGGCAAGTCTTGTAACCTCAGGCGGCGTTCTTTCCGAGGACAGGAAGTCCGTTACCGTTTATCCTTACTTCAAGGGCTACAATATCGGAACAGCCGAGGGCGCGGTGAAATTCTCCGTTACCTTTGCGCCTCAGGAAAACGTCACTGCAAGCCGCTATGACTTAAAGCTTGTTATCAGCGCCGACGATGTTGACGCCGTTGAGATCCCGATGACGGTATATGTTTCCGCTCACGCGATCGGCACCAAGGTGATCAAGGTGGTCACCGCCGACGGCACGGTAATTACCGACGGAAAGGTAACGCTTTACGGTCCGGTATCTTCCGCGTACAGCGTTCAGCCGGTCGATCCCAAGTCCTACACAGGCGACATCAGCGAAGCCGTAACATTCGGCAGCAATTTGTCTTTGGGCGGCACGGTGCAGTTTACAAACATTCCGTCCGGCACCTACAACGTAAGTGTGACGGGCAGCGGAATCAAGGCTGTCACAAAGCAAATCGAGGTGCTTCCCATCATTGATCTGATCCCGGAAAGCATCATCGTTGAGCAGCAGCTGTTTGTCATTCGTTCTTCGTCCTCAACGGAAAAGAAGCTCGAATCCTTCACCGTTAAAAACGGCGCTTATGAGGACGCGATGTATCAGCTCGCGTTCGGCGGCGCGTATGAATCCGAAAAGCCCGACATCCTGCCGGACTATCCGGTCGACGAAATAGAGATCGCCTACTATAACGGCAAGATCTCCAGCCGTCTGGCGATCATGAACTCCGACCTCACGACCGGCGACGCGCTTCACAACGTCACGGACGTAACGATCAGAATCGATCCTCACGACATTCCGTCGCAATACATCAAATTCAGAAGCGCAAACGGCTTGACCGATGTCATCAACGTCGGCACGCTTGCTCCGCAGGAAACCTTCGATTTCATTTGGAATCTTGACCTTGCCGCGCTGTATGTCGAAGCGGCGGTCGAGCAGGACGGCGTGAATTATACGCTGACTCTGCCTGAGGGCTTCAGCTGGGATACCTACTACTCCGCGTGGGAGCGTGAAAACACGCGCATCAACGCTTACGGTTATCTCGCCGCGCGCCTTTACAACAAGGTTTCCGTTTCCGAGGACGGCAGGATCCTGACCGTCACGCCGGCAAACGAAGAAGTCGGCGAGCCGGACGGCAGAGTGCCGCTCTACACCGGCAACGTTCCCAAGCTTTACAAGTTTGACATTATCATCGAGGGCAAAAGCGCGTATGAGTTTGCCGAAGGCAGTCTTACGGAGATGAAGACGATCTCCCGCACAATTCCCGTGCAGGTCGACTTTATTCCCAACGGCTATTACCTTGATGAAGGCTGTGAATCCGTATATACCACCGAGCGTTTGCAGGGCGCGTTCAAAACCGGCGGCAACGCAAATTCCAAGGTTTACAGCAAAAAGTTCCTTTCAAGCTCCGGCACCGCGTCCTCGTCCAAGTCGCCGTCCAAAAACAACGACGGCTTCAAGCTTGGATTCGCTCAGGACATCATTACAAGCGAGGAGCATTCCAGACTTACCGTCGGATTTGAGAATCCGAGCAAATCCGAGTCGATCGAGGAGCTTTCCTTCTCGGTTATCATTTCCGATATGATGCCGGACGAAAACGGAAAGCTGGCTCCCGGCGCAAGCCTGAACAACGCAGATTTCTATGTGTCGCCTTCCGTTATCGAAGCCGACCGCGTTAAGGGTTGGGAAGGACTGAGCGAGGAGGAGATCCTTGCCAGGTTCGCGACCAACAACGGCATCGACGTCGGAACGCTGCTTGCAAGCGGCAGCTTTGCTCTTGCCTTTGATCTGGAGCCGCTTTCGCAGCTTTACCGCAACGATATGTTCACTTATTTGGTGGACAGCGGCTATATGACCGCCGAGGAAGCGGAGGAAGCAGCCGACCGGATCAGAAACTCGGCAGGAACCCATTACGCTTGGGTGGAATACACCTTCAAGCGCGGCGGAAAGACCTACACCGGAGTCACCGATCCCGTTGTGCAGGGCGTTGAGCTTCCGGCGCAGCTGACCACCTATGAACAAGTGTTCCGCCCCGATCCCGATTCCGACGAGTATTATGTGGCGATCGTCATCACCAATTCCGGCTTCGGAACCTCCGGCGAGATCCGCCTGACTTCTCTTGACATTCCTTCTCTCAACGGCGAGCGAAGCATGCTTTCATCTTATACCACAGGCAGTATGAGCGATTTCCCCGGCGCCGACACCTCGCCCGAGGAAATGGTTGACTGGTACCTCAGCTGGGACGGCAATCCCGTTCCGAACGAGATCATACTTTCTCCGCTGAAATCGGGAGAATCGCTGTATGTCATCTACAAGGTTATCGTCATCGACGACAAGGACGACGGCGTTCCTACGCCGCTTGAACCGCATGATCTTAAGCTGCCCAAACCGCCGAAAAAGGACAACTTCAAGAGAAAGATCTATATCAACGGCAAAGAGGTCGGCGCCTGCGATCCCGGCGAGCCAAATAACGATACGGAGAATCCCGCAAAAATCGCAAAGCTGCTCGATGAGATCACCGAAAGCCTGTCGATTTTGATGTACTCTACCGTAGGCGATTACGGCACAAGAGTTGAGGACGCCTACACAAACGCCAAGATGATGCATACCGCTCAGGTCATCGTCAGCGTTCAAAAGTATTTGACCTTCATATCAACCGTTACCGGCAGTGTGCTGGGCAAGCTGGGCGGTCACACTACCGAAAAGCCCTCGCTGGATATTGGCGGCGGCGACAGCGGTGAAAAGTCCCTGGTAGACCAGATGTTTACCGGAACCCTGCTGATCGGCGCGGTATTTGATATTTCCGATGAGATCATCGGTCACATCCAGCCGTTCCTCAATTCGATCAAAACCGGCGCCGCCAAGGTAAGCCAGGTTCAGGGCAACCTCAGACTGCTCGACGGTTTGGGAAGCATGAAGCCTTCAAAAACCGTTTACGCCGAGCTTGTGGCTGAGCTCATTGATGTTGATACAAAGTTCGGCGAGCTTTCCGCAAAGGCGAAAAACGGCGTATCCATTTACGAAAGACTGATCGCTCAGGCGGGCGTCAGCGCCGCAAAGCTTGCCGAAACGGAAGCAAAGGTGAACGCTGTCCTGAAGGAATGGTCGGATAACCGTGCGCAAATCACTGAAACCTATAACTATTTGTTCGACAAGATCCAACACGCACGCTACAACGCGTTTGATTATCAGGCAGGCGACATTGACCGTATGCAGAATTATGACGAGATCATCCGCAAGCTCGATCGTGCGTATGACGTTCTCGGCAAGGTCATGAAGTCCGTCTACGAACTCGACGGCACAGTCCGTCTGGTGCGCGGCCACATTATGCTCAACCACCATCTGCGCGGCGAATACGAAAAGGACTTTGACAAGTATCTCAAGGATCACAAGCTTGACCTGCCTTGGGAGACCGTCAAAGCAGTCTATGAGAATCCCGATCTCAACGACGACTACCTGGCGAAGATATTCCCCGACACAGCGGACAGGATCAAAAAGGCAAAGAGCATTTACGACGCTAAGGAGAGCTTCCGCAAGGTGAGATCTAAGGTAGAAGCGTTCTCGACCGCTCTTGGTTCTTCATGGGACAAGGGCTCCTCCGCTATCATCGGAGTCCTTGAAAAAGAAGGCCTGGAGCTTGCGAAGGAATTTGAGCTCACAAAGCCCTGCGCGGAATTTATCAGCAACACCCTCAAGCTTGTTCAGCTCGCCAACGAAAAGGACGAAATGACCAAGGCGATGGGCGCGTTCGGCGACGCTACACTCAAGCTCAACTATCACACCTATGACGCGGTTCGCAACGACTTTACCACCGGCGAATTAAGCACCGGTTCTCCGCTTGTCACGACGCTGACCGGACTGATCGAGGAAGCGATCGTAAAGTCGAACGAAAAGGCTCCCGGCGCGTTCAAGCCGCTTTCAAAAGAGGACAAAACCGCCATCAAAGCCTATCTTGTGAAGTATCTGAATATGCAGCGCGCAAAATACACGCGCAGCGAACAGCCCGATTCCGCGTGGATGACCGCACACGTAAGCGCGGTTATGGCGGCGCTGTTCGAGCAGGTTTATGTTGAATCCTTCACCGAACAGGCAACTCCCAAAAAATTCCTTGAATTTATGCGCGGCAGCGGTACTGTTAAGAACGGCAAGCCGCTCGACAGCTACCTTGACACCACGCTGGAAAAGAAGATCTTCCGCGACATCAGACAGGGCGCTATAGCCAAGCTGAAGTCAGCGCAGCTTCTTGTCACTCACTACAGCACAACGCTTGCGCAAAATTCGTCTTATCCCGTTAAGGAAATCGTTCGCTATCTTGAAGATCTGTCGCAGAAGATGGCGGCAGCGGCGAACATTGATATGATCTCCACCCGCCGCTACAAGGATCTTGACATCTGGCAGGTAAGCAACAGCAGCGGCACAAAGCTTGAGATCAGCACCAACTACGTGCTCAGCTTCCGCGATTATCAAAAAGCGCTTCTCAACACCGATGTGATCAATGCAGAAAACTCCATGGTGGTTGTGGATTACTTCACAGCGGCGCTGTATGATTTGATCGTCCGCTCCGGACTTATGGTCTTGACGATGAGTCCCAACGCGATCTCCGCTTCTTTGGGCGCAAGCGCTTCGGCAACATGGGACAGCCTGGCGGACCAGGTGTTCACCAAGCTGGACAACGCGTGGAAAACGCGCTCTATGCTTACGGCGATGTCTATCGCCGAGCTGTCACTCGTTATGGGCTCTACCGTAATGAAGGAAGCCTCCGTCGCGGACGACATCTATCGTTTGATCGACGCGCTTGACAAGGCGATCGTCTTTGACCCGCCGCTCAACACAGAGCTTGTCACTTATTCAATCAAGGATGTTGTGATCCCCGACGGAGAAGCTGTAGGAAAGGGCGAAGTGCTTGTGACCTTCCGCAACGACGGCAACAGAACCGTCGCTGTAAGCCCAAGCGTTTCCATCTACACCTCGTCCGGCAAAATCGCCGACGCGGTGTTCAGCGGCAACAGCATTCTTATCCCGGCAGGGGAAAGCGCCGACTTCATCGGCGAGTTCAGCGTTTTGCGCTCGGCGCTGCTCGACAGCAGCGGCTATTCAGCCGTTTTGAGCTACGCGGCAAGCGAACCGGAAACCGTTTCCATCGCCGCCGAGCAGGGACCGTTTGTGACGCACTTCTACGCCGGCACCGAGCGGCAGATCGCCGCTATGCGCAACAAGGTCAGCGCAGGAACGCTTGTTTCCGGCTGGGTGACCGGCAGCGACACGCTGATCGGCACTATTACGGCAAATCAGGGACAAAGCCTCAAAATCTTTGCGGCAGCTCCCGTGAACAGCAGGATAAGCATTGAGATCATCGCTCCTTCCGGCGAGACCGCAGCCGCTCAGTCGTTTATCAACGAAGGCGACTGTGCCGTGATCGCAAATTGCGAAGCAGGCGTATACACTGTACGCATAACAACACCCGAAGGCTTTGACGGCAGAATCACTGTTGAGGGCGTGGTTTCATCCTTTGAAAAGGCGATCACAGCCGTTCACCATCAAAATGAAACGGTCGTCAACTGCAACAACAAGGCAGACGACGACAGCTGTTTGGGCAACCTCAGCGTTTCCGTCAGCGAAAGCGCCGGCATCAGCGCAGGCGTTATCGGCGCGGAGCTCACCTTTGAGGACGACAGCCTTACGGCAACGCCGACCGGCTTTGGCGACTTTACCCTTGCCGCAGGCGGCGCGCTCAACGGCGAATTTATGATCAAGGCAGCTCCGAACACGCCCGCAGGCGTTTATAACGGAACTCTCAAAGTGTTCTTTGACGCTGACACCTGCGATCCGATGTTCCTCTCGCTCCTGCCTCAAGGCGACGGCAGCCTGAGCGTGGAGGACGATAAGGTCGTTTATACGGCTGAAATCCGCGTAACGGTTGACGTAAGCGTTCCCGCTGCGCCGGAGATCAGTGTGGCGGACGGCGAAAAGGAAGGCACGCTGACAGTTACCGGTTCGGCGCCCGGCGCGACTCTTGTCATTTTGACCTACGATAACGAGTTTACCGAGAGAAATGACGAAGGCGCGGAAGAAGCCTACACATCCAGAGCTATAGCTGCTGTGTTCAATCCCAACGCGGACGGCAGCTTTGCAATAACCATTGCCAAGCCCGAAACAGACGCCGTGCTTACGGCATCGGCTGTCAACGAAGCAGGCGGTGTGTCCGCTGCGGCAACACAGGCTGTCGAGGGCTATTCCGGCGACGAAGCTTTAAACGAAGCCTATGCCGAGTCGTTTACCTCCGTCACGGCGGAGCAGATCGACGGCAAGCGCGACGTGACCGTTACCGTTTACGGCGCACAGGCAACCGGACTTACCATCGCCGGCGACATCTACTACAGAGTGGTTGACAGCGCGCCCGAAAACGCGATTTCGGCAAACGGCTTTGATCCCACAGGCTGGACGAACGCCGGCTCCGCGTCCTCCTTCACCGTCAGAAACGCGGAGAACGGTCGGTTCATCGAGGTGGTTCAGGTAGTTTCGGAAACCGTTTACACCATCGGCGATAACGGCGAACCCGTCGCCTCGGGCGTGAAATACACTGTTGTAAAACACGGCGGCACGCTTGCGGAAACCGAGGAAGTTCCCGGCTTTACCGTTTCGGGACAGCTTATTCCCGACGACGTTAAGGCGGATATGGAAGGCGCGGTTCTCGTTTTGACCGACGCGGCGGACAGCAGCGTGACCTATACCGCGACCGTTACGGTCGCCGACGGCGTTGCAAGCTACGCCTTTGCCGACGTGATCTCGGGCACCTACATTCTTAACCTTGACCCGTCGGTGATCAAAATCAGCTCCGGCGATACGCTGATAACCGTCGACCAAGCGGATGAGTCAAGAAATATCGACGTCAACAGAGTGATCCTTCCGGGCGACATCAACAGCGATTATCTGGTGGACAACAGGGATTTGACCCGTTTGTTCCAATACCTGACCGACTGGGATGTTGAGGTCGAGGAAAAGACGCTCGACGTCAACGGCGATGGCGAGATCAACAACAAGGATCTGACCCGCCTGTATCAGTATTTATCCGGCTGGGAAGTAGAAATTTATTAACAGGGAGTTCGCAAAATGAAAAGAATCATCAGTAGTTTTCTGGCAATTCTGTTGCTGCTGTCAATTTCATACGGAACGCCTGTTATGGCTGAAGGGGAGACGGAACCGACCTTTACCGTCTCCTCCGGTCAGGCAAAGCCGGGAGAAAGCGTCCGGATCACCATTCGGCTGGACAACAATCCCGGCATTGCCTCCGCTAAGCTTAAGGTGCAGTTTGACAGCGCCCTGACGCTTGGCAAAGTCACCTATAACCCGGCGCTGGGCGGTATGTCTATGCAGCCGCAAACGCTCACCGCTCCCGTGACGCTCAACTGGTTCAACGGCGCGGAAAACACCGACGGCGATATGATCTACGCAACGCTGGACTTCACCGTCGCGCAGAACGCTTCGTCCGGCTTCCATCCGGTATCCGTTACCTACGATCCGAACGATGTGTACAATATCGGCGAACAAAACATCGCGTTTCAAGTTTCGAACGGCGGCGTGCTGGTACCGTTTCCTGTGACAGGGCTTGCGCTTGACCGCACATCCGCAACAGTTGCGACAGGGGACAGAACCTTTACGCTGACGCCGGTGTTCACGCCGGAAAACGCCACTGACAAGAATGTTTCGTGGGAGAGCAGCGACACTTCCGTTGCGACCGTAAACGGCGGAGTGGTAACGCTTTTGAAATACGGCGAGGTCGTGATCACCGCCACCAGTGAGGACGGCGGATTTCAGGCGACCTGCGCTCTGTCGGTTTTGTGTTCCCACCTTAATACGCAAGTGGTGCCGTACGAAGCGTCTACCTGCGTAAAGCACGGACACGGAGAATACACCGTTTGCTCCGACTGCGGCGAGATCATTTCCGGCTCCGACGAGCCACTGCCTTTTGCGGCGCACCGTTACGTTGAAAACGCGCAGCCTCAATATATGAAAAGCTCCGCTAACTGTTACGCTTCTGCGGTCTACTACAAAAGCTGTGAGGTTTGCGGCGCTCGCGGCACAGAAACATTCCGCTACGGAGAGCCCGATCCTAACCGTCACGTCGGAGGAACGCACACGGAACGCAAAGTCGATGCGACCTGCGTTCACGAGGGCTATACCGGCGATTCGGTTTGCAACGGCTGCGGCGTGATCCTCACCTACGGCACGGTCACCGATAAGCTGCCCCACACCTACGGCGCGCCGTCGTGGAGATGGAACGGCAACGAAAGCGCGGAAGCGGTGTTTTCCTGCGAAAAGTGTGACGATGTACAGGTTGTCGGCGCGTTGATCACCGCAACGGTCATAAAGCCGCCGTCCTTCACCGAGGAAGGCGAGTGCGAATACCGCGCGTCGGTAACCTTTGAAGGGCAGACCTACACCGACGTCAAAACCGAGATGATCCCGATGCTGTATATCATCGGAGATACCGATCAAAACGGCAAGCTGACCGTCAACGATGTTACCGTTCTTCAGCGGCATTTGGTTGAGCTGGAGATCCTTTCCGGCAACGCGCTTAAAGCCGCAGATACCAACGGCGACGGCAGGGTGACCATTGACGACGCAACGCTCTTGCAGTTGTATTTAGCAGAATACAACGTAACGCTCGGCGAGCAGAGCTGACGCAAACAGAGCCTTTATATATGAAAAATGAAAAATCCCCGTACCGCAAAACGGTATGGGGATTTTGTATTATATGGCTCTATAATAAATGTTGGGGTAACAAATAGAGCCTACAAAAAATAATTCAAAAAAGTAGAGCATATTTGCACCAAATCCGTTA
>JBGUOX010000133.1:0-1771 GCA_045129995.1 Ruminococcus sp.
TTCCGGCGAAAAGCCGCTTTTATCGCCGATAAAGCGCACCACAATATCGTCGTCCTTGAAGTCGGACAGCGCCTCCTCCAAATACGACTTGAACAGCTTCATCAGCGCGCCCACCTCATCCTCGGGGCGCTTCCAGTTTTCGGTGGAAAAAGCGTATACGGTCAGATACTTGATCCCGACCTCGGAGCAATAGCGAGTGATGGTGCGAAAGGTCTGCGCGCCCTCGCGGTGACCTGCCTTGCGCGGCAGACCACGCTTTTTTGCCCATCTGCCGTTTCCGTCCATAATGATTCCGACGTGCTTAGGCAGCACCAGCTCCTCGGTGGATATATCCGCTTTTTTCTTTTTGCCGAAGATAGCCATATTACAGCTCCAACAGCTCTTTTTGCTTATCGGCGGAGGTCTTGTCGATTTTCTTTGTAAACTTATCGGTCAGATCCTGGGTTTTTTTCTCCGCGTTTTTGAGGTCGTCCTCGGTCAGCTCGCCTTTTTTCTTCATAGCCTTAAGCTTTTCAATGGTATCGCGTCTGACGTTTCTGATCTGCACCTTGGTGTCCTCGGCGATCTTCTGTACGTCCTTCACGATCTCCTTACGTCTGTCCTCGGTAAGCGGAGGAAAGATCAGACGGATAAGCTTGCCGTCGTTCATGGGGTTGATGCCGATGTCGGACTTCTGGATCGCCTTCTCGATCTGGCGAAGAACAGACGCGTCCCACGGCTGAATGGTCAGGGTTCTCGCCTCGGTGACGGACACCGCAGCAAGCTGATTGACGGGTGTGGGAGAACCGTAGTAATCTACCTTTACCTTATCGAGAACAGCCGGATTGGCTCTGCCTGCTCTGATCTCGGAAAATTCCTGACACATATGGTCATATCTTCTGCCCATTCTTTCTTCTGCTTTTTTCAGTTGTTCTTGCATTTCAAACGCCTCCTAAATCTATATTGAATAAATATTATTCTTTTTCGCCGCACACGATCGTACCGATGTTTTCGCCGCAAACCGCGCGGTAAATGTTTTCGGGATCATCAATGCTGAATACCAAAATCGGAAGGTTGTTGTCCTTGCACAGAGCTGACGCCGTGCTGTCCATCACTGCCAGATCCTTGCTGAGCACCTCATGATATGAAATGCAATCATACTTTTTCGCGTCGGGGTTCTTCTTGGGATCGCTGTCATACACGCCGTCGACCATGGTCGCCTTCATAATGATGTCGGCTTCGATTTCCACCGCGCGCAGCGCAGCCGCAGTGTCGGTGCTGAAAAACGGGTTGCCGGTGCCGCAGCCGAAGATGACCACCTTGCCTCTGTTCAGATGAGCTACCGCCTTGTTTCGGATATACGGCTCGGCTACCTGGTGCATTGCGATAGCGGTCTGCACGCGAACGTCAAGTCCGAGCTGCTCAAGAGCGTCGCAAACGCCCAAGGCGTTGATGGTCGTGGCAAGCATTCCCATATGGTCGGCGCGCGTCCTGTCCATTTCGCCGGAGCTTCTGCCGCGCCAGAAATTTCCGCCGCCGACAACGATGGCAACTTGCACGCCTGCGTCTACGCATTTTTTGATCGGCTCACAAATTTTCACAACGGTGTCAAAGTCGATTCCGTGCTTTGCCTCGCCTGCGAGGGACTCGCCGGAAAGCTTCAACAATACTCTTTTATATTTCGGTTTCATAAATAACACCTCATTATCTATAGTTATTTATTATTATACTATATCTTGACGGCAAAGTAAAGAAAAAACACTAAATATTTTACCTGCTTTTGGCTGCTGAG
>JBGUOX010000134.1:0-4815 GCA_045129995.1 Ruminococcus sp.
TGTCCTTGCCGTACAAAAAAGATTTTTTTCGGCGATTTTATGTCAGGGACTCGAACCCCCGAAATTAATTATGTTTTGTAATCAATAGTATTAATCATAATAGTCAACTGCGAACTTCTGGATCATAAGAGCGTCAAGTACGTCGACTATGCCGTCGTCGTTTACATCGGCGATGTACAGCTGCTCATCGTCAAGCTGAACCTTGTCAACTGTGTACTTCTGGATCTCAAGAGCGTCGATTACGTCAACATTTCCGTCGCGGTTAACGTCGCCGAGGAGCACCTCTTGGTAATCGGGCGTATAGATACCGCTGTCGGCGGAAATGCCGTAGAGGAGGAAGGCGCGCTCGTAACGGTCGCTGTCCTCGATGAGATACCAAAGACCGTCCCGGGTCTCCACCGCCGACTGTGTGGTGAGGTTAGTGTCGACCGTGTCGTCAAGGTTGCAGTAGAAGGGTTCGAGCTCTCCCGTTGCGGCACGGAAGAGGAAAGTGTTGCCGCCGCCGATCGAGGAGGTGTTGAAGAACACCAAGCCTTCCTTCACTGCGCAGCAGGTGCCGTTCAAGCGCGAGATGTGTCCCGTCTCGTTGTTATTGGCGTCGTAAAAATAGGGGAAATCGCCGAGCCTGCGCCAGCCGTCGCCACGGGTGAAACAGAAAATCTCCGTGGACAGATCGTACAGGAGCTGGTTGTCGTCATCCATGCCGAGTGCCACACCGCATGCGGCGTAAAGCCTGCCGTTCCGCACGCGCAGCATCAGCTCGGCTTTGACGGCGGGCAAAGCCGCCTCGCGCGTCCATTCATCGTCGGCGACATCATAGCGGTACATCAGGGGAATAAGGGAGCGATTGTTCTCGTCATCATAGACAAACTTGTTGCCGAGGCAGTAGATGCTGCCGTCCATCCCCGCAAAGCTCAAATTGTAGAATTCCCTTATGCCGAACGCTTCCTCAAAGGTCGGCATGGGTCGGAATTCCCAGTGCGGAGACTTGGCGGTGTAGTGGATGGAGGCAAGGAAGAAATACTCCTCGTATTCTCCTTCGGAATGCGACATATATCTCGCGGACACGAATTGATAGAGGCGGTTGCCGGTGTCAATGACGTTGTCGGTATACTTCAGATCGATCTGGAAATCATGGCGCAGCTCATATTCGTTATACCCCTGTGCCCGGAAGTGATCCAGCAGTGTTTCCGACAAATCCGTATCTGCTATGGGGCAGAATTTATCGCCGTCATACCGCTGCAGCTTGCCTGTCTTGCTGTCGACGGTGTAAAGGTCCCTGCCGCTTTCATCGGTCAGCAGCGTGTTGTTCGGCAGCAGATAATATTGATTATCGATGGTGTTGGGGTCGCCGTCCTTGCGGATGAGCGGGAGGGCTCTTTGTCCCTTGACCAAATAATCGCAGATCTTGGCTTGAACGCCCGTGGCGTCCGAAAGCAAAAATTCGGTGTAGGTATTGAACAGCGGCTTGGCGTTCTGGATGACGATGGTCTTGCCGTCGTCAGAAGCGCTCGCGGTCATGCCGTTGGCGGGCAGCGCGATGACTTCGCTGCCGTCGCGGTATCGATCCCGGTAGCTGAGGGTATAGTCGCCGTTGAGGTTCGCGCCGTGGAGCACCAGCGCGTTTTTTTCCAAATCGCACTGCACGCTGACAAAGGATGGTGCGATCGCCTCGCACAGGCTCAGGTCGATGTAGCCGCCCGAGACGCAAAAGTCCTTCAGCTCGTCGGTTTTCCGGATGCAGGACATCAGCTTGGCACGGGTCTGCATGGCGTAGTCCGCGCCCGACTGTCCCTCCTGACGGGGATACAGCGAGGCGAGCACGGCGTAGGCGCCCGCCGCGGCGGGGGTCGCCATGGAGGTGCCCGACATCACCTCGTAGGAATCGTCGACGTCTATTTCGGCGTTGGGCTTGGAAACGCCGATGGAGTCGATATAAAAAATGACGTCTCCGCTTCCGGACGGACTGATGAACAGACCGATGCCGCATGTCCGGTCACCGAGCTCCTCGGCACTCGTCAGACAGTGGCTCACACACTTTGCCTTGGACATATGTACACTGATACCCTTGTCGCAGCTCCGGTTGATGTAGCCCGAGGCGCCGCCGCGGTAGATCTGGCAGCTGCCGTCCGCTTCCTCGATGATCTCGCCGCCCGAGAAGGTGGCGTCCGGATCGCCATCGCGGTAGCCGCGTGTGACGTAAAGGGAGAAATCGGTGTTTTCGCTGCCGGTCGTTTCGGAGTTCTTATCATAGGGGAAGTAAAAGGCGTACCGTTCATTCGGCTTGGCATTGCGGATGTGCAGCTTCAGCGAGCCGGGTCGTTCGGCTTTGGTGAAAAGCTCGTTTTGGCAGATGGAGAGCTCGCAGGTGGTCTCGGGCTGGCTCGGGTCGGATTCACCGTAACGCATGACGCGGAACACCGACGCGCCGAACGGCTTCACCTCTTCGCCGCAGCCCGTCAGAGAGGGCGTGACCCTGCCGTCGCTGATAACGGCGTTTTGGTCAAAAAGACCGTAGTATTCGGTCGTCTCATTGCGCTTATCTTCATCGTAGATATTCGGGAAGAAGCAGGGGTAGCCGACGGACGAGAGCACGTTGGCGCCAGGCGCGAACACATCGACGCTGCTTCTGCCGACGTTGCTGAAGCCCGCCAAGCTGCCGTCGAGCTGCGCTGCGCCGACGGTGACCAGATAGGGCGAGCTGCTGCCCGCGGGAGCCCACTGCAAATGGTCGAGATCGCGGTGATCGTTGCCCGAGGCGGCAAAGGAGATGACGCCTTCCTCGCCCAGACGGTTGATGACCGCGTCATAGATGTCGCTTTTGCCGGGCGAGCCCCAGGAATTGCTGGTGGCGACGATGTTGACGCCGCGCTGCTTCGCCTTCAGCGCGTAGTTGAATGCGCCCAGCTCGCGGTAAGAATTCATATCGTTGGATTCGGCGTCAGCCGAGGCGGTGGCAAGCATCATGATCTTCACGTTCGCCTTGGAGGCGATGCCGGCAATGCCCACCTCGTTGTTCGCCTGCGCGGCGATCACGCCGGCGCAGTGGGTGCCGTGACCGACGGTATCGGTGACGTCCTCGCTGTTGTCGGCAAAGTTAAAGCCGTGCTCACCCTGAAGCCCGATGTCGCCGGGATTCGTCCACAGCACCTCCGAAAGGTCTTCGTGGTAGGGGTCGACGCCCGAGTCGATGAGGGCGATAACGGCTTCATCCTCGTCGCCGCTGAGCTTGTTCCAGGCGTATCCCGCATTGATGGAAAGATACTCCGCCTGTTGTCTGCCCCTGTTACTGACGTTGTCGCCCGCCGTGTTGGCGTCGAGCGGAGTGTTGGTTTGGTAGTTGTAACAGTTCAGCGCGTCGTTCAGGGAATACTCGTAGCTTTTCGGCTCGGTCAGATAGTTGGGCTCCGCCGCGTACACATCCGGGTCGGCGGACAGTTTTTCGATCATTTCCTGCGTGTCGTAGACCGTTGAAGAGACCTTCGCGACGGTCAGATCGTCGTCAAAGGGGATGGAGTCCATCAGGGTGAAGTCATCGCCGAGGCTCCGCTTGAGGATGTCGACCTCGGACTGCGCGTCGTTTGCCGCTTCGCCGGTCTCGCCCGTCGCGGCAAGCCCTTCGGCAAAATCGTCGTCCACCCTGTCCAGAGAACGCGCGGCATTTAATGAGTTGTTTTTGTCTTTCACGGCACTGCCGCGAAACATCACCGTCACCTCGCCGGGGACGTAGGCGCCCTCCTCCAAGGTCACGGCGGCGGGCTCTTCGGTGGTGGTCTCTGCCATCGCCGTCGGGCAGGAAACGCCGACGATCAGCAGGCTCAGCACCAGCGAAAGACTGTTTGCCAATCTTTTTTTCATAGTTTTCTCCTTTCCGGTTGCACTATTTTTGAACTCTCTGTCATCGAATCCGCAACTTTTTTATTCTCGTATTTTTGATTCATAACACAGTTGCTCCTTCTGTTTCAACTTTTTCTTTTATGATAACAGAATTATGTTCTTTTGTCTATCGAAAAGTTATGAAAATGCATTGCGGAAATTGACTTTTATTATCCGTGAAATTTTTACTTGTTGTATATAATAAAAATGATTGTACAAGGACTTTTCTCTGGTGGGCAGAAACTATACTGACTGTTCTTTACAAACGATAACTAATAGCTTATAATATTTTTATTATAAAAAAAGGAGTTGTTTTTTATGCTGTGCGAAGAAACTATTGCAAAACTAATATCTATATACAAGGATGATGATAAAATACTAAAAACTATCGAACAATCAATTACATCATTTGAAGAATACCATAGTGCTATATTTAAAATGGAATTATGGATGAAAGTATTTTCAAATACTGTTTCTGGTTCTGAGTATCAAGAAAATGTATCATTAATGGATAAATCAAGAACTACAAATCACAATTCTGTTCTTGGCAATGTTAACCTCTTAAACAGATTGGCTAATATGAATAACTTACCGCCTGTATATGACGGTATAGTATCACACGATAGACCCTATCGCAGAGAAGTTGCAAATGCAGTTCTTGAGTATGTTGAAAAGATAGTAAAAAACAGGAGATAGACTAACGGCTTGAGCGAACTCAAGCCGTTATTTTTTTGTAAAGAATGCGCTATAGACATTATCAAACAACGCTTGATAGCCCGAAATTACGAAACTTCCTGTTGGAGTCCGAATTCTAAAGGATTCAGATTTTAGCAGGAAGTTCAGAGGGAATGCGTCAGGGACTTGAACTCCCGAAGTCATAGCCTGTTCTAATACTGCAAATCAGACATCCTGTTTTGACTCTATTTTTCGCAGCGCCAT
>JBGUOX010000135.1:0-19156 GCA_045129995.1 Ruminococcus sp.
GCCGCAATTCATTCCGAAGGAAATTCACGTGCGGAGCACAATTCATATTGCGGAGCAATAATTCATTCCCGACGCAAGGTTGCGGAACAGAGCAAGGTTCGGTTTCATACAAAACCTATCTTTTACGTCGTAGGGGCGCACCCGTGTGTGCGCCCGATAAACGCACATCTGTTCTGAGGGCGAACACACGGGTTCGCCCCTACGTACATTTATAAACGTTGCTTTTCCATTTTCAATTAGAAAAGGCTCCCAAAGCGCAGGGAGCCTTTTGCAATATCAAACATTACGCATTACGCATTACGCATTACGAATTACGAATTGATTTTCCATTTTCAATATTCAGGATAATGACATTTTGCACAAAAAACCACCAATATTTTTGGCAGCAAAAAAAACTTAATTTTCCAAAACAGAAAATAACAAATTGTGCTTTATTGTATCATAGAAGAGTAAAGGTGGAGTAGCATATGATTTAGGTGCTGCTCAACAAATCTTGATGTGGAGGAATATCATTATGATCAAGAACAAGCACAAAATTATCAGCGTTGTTCTCTGCCTGGCACTGATGCTGTGCGCATTGTGGATGATCCCGACAAGCGCGGGCGCTGCAAGCGGCGACGTTATCTACGCCAGACTGAACAACGGATGGAGCCAGGTTTACTGCTATATGTGGAACTCCGACTCTGACAAAAACGCGGCGTGGCCGGGTGTGAAAATGACCGCAACTTCCGAAAGCGGCGTTTATACCTACACACTGCCAAAGGATTTTCAAAACATTATCTTTAACAACGGCCAGGGCGGCGGCACAAACCAAACCACCGACCTGGTGTACACCGGCAACGGCGGCAACGGCAAAATCTATGATCTGAAGTCGGGCTCATGGTCGGATTATTCGGGCGGCGGCACGCCATCAAATCCCACAAATCCCACCGATGCCACAACGCCCACAACGCCCACTACGCCTCCTTCCGGCGGCATCACTGTTTATCTTAAGAACAGCGCCGGATGGTCTTCTCCCAACTGCTATATGTGGAACGGCAGCGGCGGCGCAGGCAACCAGAACAACGCGTGGCCGGGTCTTGCAATGACCTCACTGGGCGAGGATGTGTGGATGTACCACTCCTCAACCGTTTATTCTAACTGCATCTTTAACGGCAGCGGCGGTCAAACCGACGACCTGACCGCAACGGACGGCTATATCTATGACAACAAGACCAAGAGCTGGGATGTTTACGACACCAGCGCTCTGCGCGTTGTTTCTTACACAGCCGATCCCGCGACCAACATATATAAGGGAATGGAAGTTACCCTTACCGCCAACGCCAGCGGCGGAGACGGCAACATCCGTTACCAGTTCAGCGTAAACGGAAACGTTATCCGCGCTTTCGGCACAAGCAACAAAACAACATGGACTCCTACCGCTGCCGGCACCTACACCGTTACCTTTGATTTTAAGGACGGCGCAGGCAATACCAATCAGCGCACACTCAGCCTGACGGTTGCGGACGATTCGGCTGTTACCAGCCCCATCATCAAAAAGGTTACTCCGGCTGACGAGGGTTATGTAAAGACCGGTCAGACGGCTACAATCAGCGTTACCGCAGGCGGCGGCAAGACCGGCACCAATCTTCTGTTCTACAAGTACGTGATCGAAGATCCCTCCGGCGATAAGAACACCGCTTACTACACCCTGAACAGCACCTACAACTTTGTTCCCACAAAGGCAGGCGCTTACAAAGTGACCGTACACGTTCAGGCTTCCGACAACAGCGAAGCAAGCAAGTCGTTTGTTGTCAACGCGACCGGCGGCGAGATCCCCACGGATCCCACCGAACCGACCGATCCCACTCAGCCCGATACTCAGCCTGAAACTCAGCCCGAGACTCAGCCCGCGACCGGAACCGATTATTCCCAGTATGCGCGCGGCGACGTGAATATGGACGGCGTTGTTGACATCAAGGACGCTACCTATTTGCAGAAGTATCTCGCAGAATATGCCGGCTATGATGTACCGAAGGAGCTTGGCGACGTCAACAAGGACGGCAGAGTTACCGTTAAGGATGTTTCCGAGATCCAGATAATCGTTGCACAGAGCTATATTTGATTTAGAGTTTTGAAATAGGAGTTTTGAATTATGACAGGAATGAAAAAGGTGTTAGCCGTCATTCTTGCCCTTACCATGATAATAGCGGTCGGAGCGGTTGCTGCTTCGGCTGCTGTTGTACCGGAAACCGATCCGGTTGCTGCCGACGTTTCCGGCGGTATTACCATTCATGTAAGACAAGATGGGCTTACGCAACCTTATATTTATCTTTGGAATTCACTTCCGACCAACAGCGCTATGTCAAAATCCTATCCGGGAGAAAAAATGACAGCTTCCGGAGACTGGCATATCTACACCGTCAATGACGTCACAAAGGTGAACGTTTTGATCACCGACGCCGACGGCAAGCAGTATTCTAAGGAATACAAAATCACGGACGCGTCCGCCGACTGGTACTACAGCGACAACCGCTGGTCAAAGTATAATCCGGACGAAACCGATCCCGTGGACAGTCTTGACCCTCGCGAGGACACCCTCTATTTTGTTATGACCACCCGTTTTTATGACGGCGACACCGGCAACAATGTCCACTGCTGGGATGACGGCGTCGCCGGCAACCCCGACAGCGACCCTGCGTGGCGCGGCGACTTTAAGGGCTTGGCAGACAAGCTGGATTACATAAAGGCGCTGGGCTTCAACGCTATCTGGGTAACTCCGATCGTCACAAACGCCTCCGGTTACGATTACCACGGCTATCACGCTATGGACTTCTCAACCGTTGACGCGCGTTATGAAAGCAGCGACTATAACTTTGACGACCTTGTTCACGACGTTCACAGCAAGGGAATGAAGATTTATCAGGACGTTGTTTGGAACCACACCGGCAACTTCGGCGAATCGCATTTCTGTCCGCTGTTCACCAAGGACTTGACAAAGGATCTGAGCAGCCTTGAGGATTCGATGATCCCGACCGATTACCTGCTCAACACCTATGGCCTCAGCTCGCCCGAGGATTACTGGAAGCAGCAGCCCGGCGTGCAGTATCAGCAGCGCTTGAACCTGATGAAGAACGTCACCTATGCAGGCGACAACGGCAACAGCACCGAGCCTCAGCCTGCCGATAAGGATTTCGAAATGAACAAGATTTCGACCAGTGACGTTTACAACCCAAACAACTACTACCATTCGGGTTATTTCCAAAACCCGAACTACGACGACTGGACGACCAAGTTCTCGCAGATAGCCGGCGACTGTGTTGACCTCAACACCGAAAATCCGGCTGTGGCTGAGTATTTGACCGACACCTATGCCGAGTACATCAACCGCGGCGTGGACGGCTTCCGTGTTGATACCGTCCGTCATATCCCGCGCTTGTGCCTGAACCTGATGTTCAACGATCAGATCTATGACGCGGCGCGCGCGGCAGGCAAGCCTAACTTCCTGATGTTCGGCGAGATCTGCACACGCTATACTCAGGTTTGGTACCGCGAACACGCTGAGGAAAGCACACCCTATTACACCTGGAAAGAGCCTAATTCCAAGTGGGCTGAAAGTTGGAACTGGGGAACCTCCAAGGAAGCGATCAACGAGAATATGAACCTCGTTTTGCAGCACTATTTGGAGGAGGATAACTACAAAAAGGATCTCAACACCCTCGAGCCTAAGTCGCAGAACGCTTTCCTGAACAACCTCAGCTATCATACGCCCGACCGCAGTATGGCGTCCGGTATGGAAGCGATCGACTTCCAGATGCACCGTATGTTCGGCTCCGCACAAAGCGCCTTTGGCATTGCCAAGAGCAGCGACAGGTTCTACAATGACGCGACCTACAATGTGATGTATGTCGATTCACACGACTACGCGCCCGAGCAGCCCGACGAAACCACACGTTTCACCGGCGGCACACAGACTTGGGCGGAGAATCTGGATTTGATGTTCACCTTCCGCGGTATTCCCTGCGTTTACTACGGCTCCGAGGTGGAGTTCCAGAAGGGTAAGCTGATCGACAAGGGCACGCTTATCTCGCTTGCGGATTCCGGCCGCGCTTACTTCGGCGATTATCTCGAAGGCGATGTTACCGCTTCCGACTTCGGCGAATACACCGCCAGCGGTACCATTAAGCAGACGCTTGAGTCTCCGCTGTCACAGCATTTGACAAAGCTGAACCAGATCCGCCGCGCCATTCCCGCGCTGCAAAAAGGTCAGTATACTGTCGATTCGCAGTATGTGACCGGAAGTATGGCGTATATCCGCCGCTATACCGATTCCGGCACCGACAGCCTTGCTTGCGTCACCGTTTCGGGCAATGCGACCTTCAAGAACATTCCGAACGGCTTGTACATTGACGCCGTTACAGGCGACAGACAGACCGTTACAAACGGAACGCTGACCGTTTCCGGCTTGGCAAAAGCGAATATGCGCGTGTATGTTTGCTGCGCGTCCGGCTTTACCGGCATCGACGGCAGGATCGGCGACGTGACTTCTTATCTGAAATAATAAAGCGATAATAAACATTGAACCGGCGTGGAGCTCCGCGCCGGTTTTTTGTTGCGTTTGCCGTGGGCGACAGGGGAAAGGTTTTGCGCAGCAGGGCGTTTTCGGCTTGCAAAAAGGCGTATAATTGATGATTTTTCGCAATTTTGCAAAAAACACTTTACTTTGGTAATGTGATAATGTATAATATTACTGTTCGTGCGCGTTATGCGCAAAATGACAAACATTTACAGGAGGAACTATAATGAAAAAGCTTTTGGCATTAATGATGGCAGGCGCCATGACCGTGACCGCCTTCGCAGGCTGCGGTGTGTCCGTAAAGGATAAGGAAGAAAAGGAAGAAAAGACTGTCGCGACCGCGGATTCCGCTCCCGGCGAGGATTGGACGTATCTGGAGAAAAAGGGCACCTTCACCGTTGGTATCACCTATTTCGAGCCTATGAACTACAAGCTTGAGGACGGCACCTTGACCGGCTTTGAGACCGAGTTTACCGAGGCGGTTTGCGCCGAGATGGGACTCACCCCCAAGTTCCAGGAAATCGAGTGGGATTCCAAGGAGCTGGAGCTTAAGTCCAAGTCCATCGACTGCATTTGGAACGGTATGACTATCACCGATGAAAGAAAGCAGAATATGACCATTTCCGTTCCGTATATGGAGAATAAGCAGGTAATGGTAGTTAAGAAGGACAGACTTGAAGCGCTGAGCCGGAGCGTTGACGGCGTGACCGTTGTTGCCGAGGCAGGCTCCGCAGGCGAGGACGTTGCCAATGCCGAGAAGGAAGGCAGCGACGCGTTCTTTGCAAACGCTGTGTTTGAGTCCGTAGAGGCGCAGTCCACCGCGCTTCTTGAGGTAAAGGCAGGCACTGCCGACGTGGCGGTGATCGACTACATTATGGCGCTGGGCACCCTTAGAGAAGGCTCTGACTTCGAGGATCTCGCAATGGTCACCGATCAGACATTCGCGCCCGAGCAGTACGGCATCGCTCTGAGAAAAGGCAGCGACACCACTGTTGAAAAGCTCAACGCTGCGATCCAGAAGGTAGCCGACAGCGGAAAGCTGAAGGAAATTGCCGACAAATATAACCTCGGCGATATGCTTTTGGTAAAGCCCGCGGCGTAAAAATATGGATCAGTTTTGGGATATAACATTACAGCTTTTGGATGGCTTCAAAGAGAATTGTATTCTCTTTGGAGTCACCCTTTTGGCTGCGCTTCCGTTCGGCCTTGTGATCGCCTTCGGATCTATGTCAAGGTTTAAGCCCTTGAAAATCCTTTGCCGCACGGTCGTGTGGATCATTCGCGGAACGCCGCTTATGCTGCAGCTGTTTGTCATTTGGTACATTCCGCCGCTTGTGTCTCCGCTGCTTTCCGAGTTTCTTTCAAATATTTTCAGCAAGGACATCGAGGTCATCATCAAGTGCAGCGACCGTATGTCGGCTGCGATGATCGCCTTTATCATCAATTACGCGGCGTATTTTTCCGAGATCTATCGCGGCGGCATCGAGGGGATCCCAAAAGGTCAGTACGAAGCCGGCTATGTGCTGGGAATGAAAAAGAGCCAAATCTTTTTCAAGGTAGTACTGCTTCAGGTGATCAAGCGCATTATCGCGCCGATGAGCAACGAGATCATCACGCTGGTAAAGGACACCTCGCTTGCGCGTGTTATCGCGGTTGGAGAGATCCTGAAAAACGCCGAGCGCTTTACAAAGCAAGGTCTGATCTGGCCTATATTCTATACCGGCGCGTTCTTCCTGATTTTCTGCGGCGCCCTGACGCTTCTCTTCCGGTATTTCGAGAAGAAGCTCGACTACTATAAGGGTTAGGAGGAGAAGTATGGGTTTTTTAGAAGTTCACAACATCAAGAAGAGCTTTGGCAAAACCGAAGTGCTCAAGGACATCAGCTTTTCGCTTGAAAAGGGCGAGGTGCTGGCGATCATCGGCTCCTCAGGTTCGGGAAAAACAACGCTGCTGCGCTGCATAAACTTTTTGGAAACGCCGCAGATGGGCGTGATCTCCGTCAACAACGAAGTGCTGTTTGTCGGTGACGATCCTTCCAAAAAGAAGGAAAAAGAGATCCGCAAAAACCGTTTGCATTTCGGAATGGTTTTCCAGCAGTTCAATCTGTTTCCGCAGTACACGGTGTTTGACAACCTGATTTTGGCGCCTAAGCTGCTTGCAAAGGAAAAAATCAAAGAGGAAGGCAGTTATCTTGACGCGAAAACCTATAAGGAAGCTGTCGAGCTTATCCGCAAGGAAGCGGAGCAGCTGCTTGAAAAGGTAGGGCTTACCGAAAAACGCGACGAGTACCCCTGCAATCTCAGCGGCGGACAGCAGCAGCGCGTTGCGATCGCGCGTGCGCTGGCGCTCCATCCGGACGTTCTGTGCTTTGACGAACCGACCTCCGCGCTTGATCCGGAGCTGACCGGCGAGGTGCTTAACGTGATCAAGGGCTTGAAAAGCTCCGACAGCACCATGATCGTCGTCACTCACGAAATCAGCTTCGCGCGCGACGTCGCCGACAAGGTCATCTTTATGGCGGACGGCGTGATCGAGGAAGAGGGTACGCCTCAGCAGGTGATCGAGAATCCGCAAAGTCCGCGCACACAGGCGTTTTTGTCAAGATTCAATCAGTACAGTGATTAATAATATATCTTTTACAAGCGTTCCGCTTTTACGGCGGAGCGCTTTTTTAGAGCTTGTTTTTAAGGTTGAGTGAACGGTCGCATCGCCCCGATCGGTAATGCTGAACTATGTATATAAAACTCTTGCAAATCACAGCGGATAATGCTATAATAAATATAATTATGTAAAATGGAGAAGTGGGGGATTTAATTGGCAATCAAGGTTCAATTACTGGCTCATACACCCGACCCCGAACAGGTTGTGGCGATGGCGGCAAAGCTGTGCTATTCACCTTCGGGGATCGAAAACATCCGCGAGGGCTTGACCGAGGAAAAGACGACCGCTTTTATCGATATGCTTGCCGGTCTTGGTCACGCCAGCCCCACCGAACACGCTTCCTTTACCTTTGGTATCGAGGGCATTTCGCGCGCCTGCTCGCACCAGCTGGTGCGGCACCGCATCGCTTCCTACAGCCAGCAGTCGCAGCGCTATGTGGACGGCACCCGTTTTGAGTTTGTCACGCCGCCCGAAATCGAAAAAAACGCCAAGGCGCTTGAGGCGTATAACCGCGTGATCGACGCACAGGCGGCGGCGTATCGCGAGATCCGCGACGCGCTGGCGGCAGGGTACATCGCAGAGCATTTGGGAGAGGCGCAGGAAGGCAGCGACGAGGAGATCATCGAAGCTTTCCGTCAAAAGGACAAGGCTGCCTGCGCCGCGTTCATCAAAAAAGCGAACGAGGACGCGCGCTTTATTCTGCCAAACGCCTCCACCACAAAGATCGTTTGCACCTTTAACGCCCGCAGTTTGCAAAACTTTTTTGCGCACCGCTGCTGCAACCGCGCTCAGTGGGAGATTCGGGAGGTAGCCGAAAAAATGCTGCTTGAATGTCTGAAGGTCGCGCCGCACCTGTTCCAAAACTGCGGACCTTCCTGCTTGTTCGGACCGTGTCCCGAAGGAAAAATGTGCTGCGGCAAGCAAAAGGAAATGCGTGAAAAATACCGCGCGGTCAGGGAAAAGGAAACGGCGGTGTGATATGAATAAGTCAAAGCTTATTGTAATAGAAGGTCTGGACGGCTCCGGCAAAGCGACACAGACAAAGCGCCTTGCCGAAAAACTGGCTGCGCGCGGCTTCACCGTTAAGCAGCTTACCTTTCCCGATTACGACAGTCCCGGATCGGCGCTTGTAAAAATGTATCTCGGCGGCGCGTTCGGCAAACAGCCGGAGGACGTTAACGCCTATGCCGCTTCCGCGTTTTACGCGGTGGATCGCGCGGCAAGCTTCTTGAAGGACTGGAAGAGCGACTGCAATAACGGAACGGTGCTTCTGTGCGACCGCTACTGCACCTCAAATATTATTTATCAAATGGCGAAGGTAGGGGATGACGAGCGCGACGATTTCATTCGCTGGCAGGCGGATTTTGAGTATGACAAGCTCGGTCTGCCGCGGCCTGACGCGGTGATCTATTTGGACGTTGATCCCGATGTGTCGCAAAAGCTGATGGAAAAGCGCTATGGCGGCGACAACAGCAAAAAGGATCTGCACGAAAGCAACCTTGCGTTTTTGCTGTCCTGCCGAAAAAGCGCGCTTTACGCGGCGGAGCATTGCGGCTGGACGCGAATCGATTGCTGCCGTGACGGCGGGATTAAGCCCATTGATGAGATCGCGCAGGAAATTGAGAGAGTGATTGAACCGATTTTATGTTAGATTTTCAACCTGTCAAAAAAGAACTTCTGCAAGAATACAAAGCTTACTATGATTACAACGGTGCGCTCGGTTGTGAATTTAACTTTGTAAACGCTTATTTGTGGAACGAGCAGTACTTGCTGCGCATTGCGTTTTACGACGGAACGCTGATCAAGGCTTATTTTCGCGATGAGCAGCGCGTTTGGGGCTATTGTATGCCTTCGGGCAAAAACGTTCGCGGAGCGATAGACGCCATTTTCCGCGACGCAGAGGAACGCGGACAGCAGGCGATGATCGCCTATATGTCGCGCAGAGAACGCGACGAGCTTGACGCGCTGTATCCCGGACGCTTTCGGTTTACCGAGGATCCCGACAACCGCGACTATATCTACACGTCGCACGATCTGGCGGTGCTGCCCGGAAAAAAATTCCACGCTAAGCGGAATCATATTTCCAAGTTTTACCGCACCTATGCCGACGACGCAAGGTTTTCCACGCTCGACCGCGGAAATCTGGATGACGCGATAAAGGTGATGGAGCTGTGGTGCGCCGAAAACGGTATCGATCCGAAAAGCCACGGCGAGTACAAGGTGTTTGCCAAGGCGTGCGAAGACTTTGAAGCTCTGGGACTTCACGGCGCGGTGCTTTATGTTCATGAACAGCCTGTCGCTATGACCTTGGGATGCGAGATCTCGGACGTTTGCTTTGACGTGATGTTTGAAAAAGCGCTGCGCGCCTATGACGGCGTGTACGCTGTGATAAACAACGAGTTTTCAAAAACGCTGACAAAATACACCTATATCAACCGCGAGGAGGATATGGGGATGGAGGGCTTGCGCAAGGCAAAGCTTTCGTATAATCCGGCTGTTATCTACGAGCGGTTTTGGGCGGTGGAGTCATGCTGACCTGTCGCAAGGCGGAAGCAGGCGACGTGCCGCGCCTGGAGGAGATATGGCTTGGTTGCTTTGAGGAAAAAACGGAAGCTGTAAAATTATTCTTTGAAAGAAATAAAGATGAACTGCACAGCTATGCCGCCGAGGAAAACGGAACGATCATAGCGGCGGTACATCTGATCGATTGTATGCTGGACGGCAGCAAGTCGCATTACCTTTGCGGCGCGGCGACGCTGCCTCGGTTTAGGGGGCGCGGCGTTATGTCGGCGCTGATCGCTTTTGCGCTGGACGACGCTAAAAAGCGCGGCGATTGTTTTTCGGTGCTGCTGCCTGCGAACGAGGGCTTGTACCGATTCTATGCCGGGCTCGGCTATTCAGAGGGCTGTTGTGTGCGCACGCTGACGCTTGACTGCGGCGATGCGGACGCCGAAGCTTTTGGCAAGCCCGATACCGCGGCGCTGCAAAAGGCTTGTTTGTATGAGAGCTTTTTGCTGTGGAGCAGTGATCATATACAATTTGCAAGGGACTACTACGGATGCTACGGCACAAAGGTGCTGGAAAGCTCCGAGGTGTTTGCTCTGTATGAGCAAAACGGCGATTTTGCCGAAGTCATCTACGCGGTTTTTACGCGTTTGGACGCCTTGAAGGCGTTGCTGCACCGAAAAGGTGTGCGTCGGTTTACGCTGCCCGGCGGCGGAGGGAATCCGCTTTTTGAGCAGGCAAAGCCGCAAAAATACGGAATGATCCGCCCTCTTGACGGCGCTGATGCGCCGCAGGGCGTGTATATAGGATTAACACTCAGTTGATTGAAGGGGAAGGTTGTATGTATTATATTTTTTTGGCAAACGGATTTGAAATCACGGAAGCGATGGCTCCGCTGGATGTTATGCGCCGCGCCGGACTGGACGTTAAAACCGTCGGCGTTACCGGCGAGTGGGTGCAAAGCTCGCACGGTGTGACCGTCAAGGCTGACATCGCGCTTGACGAGGTCGCATATGATGAGATGGAGGGCGCTATCCTTCCCGGAGGTATGCCCGGAACTCATAACCTGCGCAGCAACGGCAAGGTGAACGAATGCGTCAGACATTGCTATGAAAGCGGAAAGCTGGTTGCCGCCATTTGCGCCGCTCCTTCGGTGCTTGGCAGAATGGGAATGCTGCGCGGAAGAAAGGCTACTTGCTTCCCGGGCTTTGAAAAAGAGCTTGAGGGCGCCGAATATACGGGCGCTCATGTTGAAACCGACGGCAATGTTATCACCGCCAAGGGCGCCGGCTGCGCGCTTACCTTCGGTCACGCGATCGTAAGCTATGCGGTGTCCAAGGAAGAAGCGGACAAGGTTTTAAGTGATATACAATGCTTTTAACGAATGTTAAGGAAGAAAAGCGCCGGCTGCGCAGCAAATACAAAAAGCTGCGTGCCGCTTGTCCTCCTGACGTCAAGCGCAGGCTTGACGAGGGCTTGACCGCCAAGGTGCTGTCAATGGAGGAATATTCGGCGTGTGAAACGCTGTTTATCTTCGTGTCAACGCCTATTGAATGCGATACCTCGCGCATAATCCGCGACGCATTAAAAAAGGGCAAGCGCGTTGCCGTGCCGCGCTGCACGGACAAAACGGGCAAAATGGCGTTTTATTATATCAAGTCCGAAGGCGATCTGGCGCCGGGAGCGTTTGCGCTGATGGAGCCCGATCCCGAACGGTGCGAAAAGGTCACGGATTTTTCAGACGGACTTTGCATCGTGCCGGGGCTGTGCTTTGATTTGGAAGGTTATCGCGTGGGCTTCGGCAAGGGCTATTACGACCGCTTTTTGGATGTATTCAAAGGCGTTACCGCCGGCATTTGCTATTCAAAATATACGCTTAAGCAGCTGCCGCGCGGAACATATGACAGACATACCGATATTTTGGTGACAGAAAAGTTTATTAACCGTAATCAATAAGAAGGTGTATGCATGGAACAATTTGAGAACGAAAGCCGTGACTTCGAGCAGCAAAGGCGCCGCAAAGCGGAGAATTTTCACCTTAGCATCTCGGATGATTATGACGACTCCGGCGAGGAACGCCGCCCCGAGGAGATCAACTCCTACAGCGGACAGGACGTGAAAAAGCAGATCGAAAAGGAGTCCAAAAAGTCGCTTAAAAAACGTCAGCGCGAGCAAAAAAAGGAGCTTCGCCGCCGCAACCGCCGCAACCGCCGCTACTTCCGCATTATGTGGATCGTGTCGGTGCTGATCGTCGGCGTGATCGTTTCGGGATATGTCGTCACCGGTATGAACGACCTTTTGGCGATCGAGCGCCAGGAGGACGACAAGCAGGTTTCGGTTGTTATTCCCGAGAACCCGACGCTTGACAAGGTGGCTGAGGAGCTTGTTAAAAAGGGCGTTATCAGCGACGCGGGCTATTTTAAGATGTATGCCAGAATGACAAATTCAGCTTCCGACTTTACCCAAGGCACGTACCAGCTGACTAAAAATATGGATTATCAGGCGATTTTGACCAACCTCGGCGGAAAATCCAGCCGTACCGACATCGTGGAGGTCACCATCATCGAAGGTATGAGCGTGGTGGAGATCGCGGACAAGCTGGTAGAGGAAGGCGCGCTTTCCGAAAAGGACGGGTTCCTTGAGTTGTGCGCGTCCGACAAGTTCGACGCCGATTTCGACTTTTTGAAGGAGATCAAAAACCCCGGTGAGCGCTATTACAAGCTTGAGGGTTATCTTTATCCCGATAAATACGAGTTTTATCAGCACGATGATCCGCTGAGCATCATCTATAAATTCCTCAACAACTATGAGGCGCGACTGTATGAAAAGCAGGCGTTTGACGGCTATGATAAGCTTTATTCCATCCATAAAATGCTTGAGAAAACCGAAACGCCCTATACGCTGGATCAGATTTTGACCATCGCCTCCATCGTGCAGGCAGAGGCGGCTAACAAGGAGGATATGTACTATGTATCCTCGATCATCCACAACCGTCTGAGCGCGGGCGACGATATGGGCGTGGCTTCGCTCAGCCTTGATTCGACAAAATACTATCCTTACCGCAGCGCGGACAAGCTTCCCGCGACGGCAGGCAAAAACTACAAGAGCCGTTACGATACCTACTCGCTGCGCGGCTTGCCGCCGGGACCGATATGCAATCCCGGTATGGAAGCGGTAAAGGCCGCTTTGCTGCCCATTGACAGCAGCTACTACTACTTCTGCCACGACAAAAACGGCAATCCGTACTACGCTTCGACGCTGGAGGAGCATCAAAGAAATTTGGAGTACATTGATGAATAAACCTGAAATACTCTCGCCTGCGGGAGATATGGAAGCACTGCGTGCCGCGCTGCAGTTTGGCGCGGACGCGGTGTTTCTCGCGGGAAAAAGCTTTGGAATGCGCTCGGCTCCGCGCAATTTTGACGAGGCTGATTTAAGGGAAGCCTGTCGCTTGGCACACGCCGGCGGCAGAAAGATACATCTTACCGTAAACATTTTGCCGCGCAACGACGAGCTTTCCGCGCTTCCCGATTTTCTGATGATGGCGCAGGAATGCGGCGTTGACGCGTTTATCATCGCCGATCTGGGAGTGTTCGAAGCGGCAAAGCGTTACGCGCCTGAGGTGGCGCGCCACGTTTCCACCCAGGCAGGCGTAACCAACTATGCAAGCGCGCGCGTTCTTTATGAGATGGGCGCTTCGCGCGTGGTGCTGGCAAGGGAAATACCGCTTGATGAAATCGCCCAGATCCGCGCAAAAACGCCGAAGGAGCTGGAGATCGAGTGCTTTGTGCACGGAGCGATGTGCGTGTCGTTTTCCGGCAGATGCCTGATCTCGGAATACTTGACCGGCCGCGACGCCAACCACGGCGACTGCGCTCAGCCGTGCCGCTGGAAGTACCATTTAATGGAGGAAAAGCGCGAAGGGCAGTTTTTCCCGGTCGAAGAGGAAAACGGCGCGACCTATTTGTATAATTCACGCGATCTGTGTATGATCGAGCATATCCCGGAGCTGGTTCGGGCAGGCGTTTCGAGCTTTAAGATCGAGGGCAGGGCAAAGTCCGCCTATTACACCGCCGTCACGACCAACGCGTACCGCAAGGCGGTGGATCAGTATGCCGCCGAGGGCGACGCGTTCGTGCTTAAGCCATGGATCCGCGAGGAGCTTGAGAAGATCAGCCACCGCGCCTACAGCACCGGCTTTTATTTTGGCGGAACGCCCGGGCAGGTCACGGACAACGGAGGATATATCCGTCACTACGACAACGTCGCTTACTGCGAGAAGTGCCTTAGCGACGCCGCCGCGGTGATCACCCAGCGCAACAAGTTTTGGGTTGGCGACACGCTGGATGTGCTGCCGCCCGACGGCAATCCGTTTTTTGTTCGATGCCTCGGCTTGACCAACGGGGAGGGCGAGAGCGTTGACAGCGCGCCGCATCCGATGGAGGAGCTGAAAATGGAAACGGACAAAGCCGTTCCTGCCGGTTCGGTGCTTCGCAGAAAACGTGAAACGGCAGATTGACAAAGCAAAAATTGTATTTATATAAAAGGAGTAAATGAATATGCAGTGGACAGGAATGAATGAGCTTCGCGAAAAGTTCCTCTCGTTTTTCGAGTCGAAGGGTTGTTTAAGGCTTCCCAGCTTTTCGCTGATCCCAAAGGACGACAACAGCCTTTTGCTGATCAACAGCGGAATGGCGCCGATGAAAAAGTACTTCACGGGCGAGGTAACGCCTCCGCGCAAGCGCGTGACGACCTGCCAGAAGTGCATCCGCACGCCCGATATTGAGCGCGTGGGCATCACGGCGCGCCACGGCACCTTTTTTGAGATGCTCGGCAACTTTTCCTTCGGCGATTACTTCAAGCGCGAGGCGACCGCCTGGGCGTGGGAGTTCTTTACAAAGGTTTTGGAAATGCCGGAGGACAAGCTTTATATCTCTGTTTATCAGGACGACGACGAGGCGTTCGACATTTGGACAAAGGAAGTCGGCGTTGATCCCTCTCATATGGTGCGTCTGGGCAAGGAGGACAACTTCTGGGAGCACGGCTCAGGTCCCTGCGGTCCCTGCTCGGAAATCTATTTTGACCGCGGTCCCGAAAAAGGCTGCGGCAAGCCCGACTGTCACGTCGGCTGCGAATGTGACCGCTTTGTTGAGGTTTGGAACCTCGTATTTACCCAGTTTGAAAACGACGGCAACGGCAACTACACACCGCTTGACCATCCCAATATCGACACCGGTATGGGACTTGAGCGCCTTGCTTGCGTTATGCAGGGTGTTGACAACCTGTTTTTGGTTGACACCGTGCAGAATATTATGAAGCACATCAGCGAGATCACCGGCGTGACCTACGGCGAGGACGACAAAAAGGACATTTCACTGCGCGTTATCACCGACCATGTGCGCTCCACCACCTTTATGATCGGCGACGGCGTTATGCCCTCAAACGAAGGCAAGGGATATGTGCTGCGCCGCCTGCTGCGCCGCGCCGCGCGCCACGGAAGGCTGCTCGGATATAACGAGCCGTTCCTCTACAAGGTTTGCAGGACGGTGATCAACGAAAACCTTACCGCTTATCCCGAGCTTAAGGAAAAGCAGGATTTTATTACCAAGGTCATCCGCGTTGAGGAGGAAAGCTTTGCCAAGACTATCGATCAGGGCTTTAAGATGCTGCAAAACCTGATCGATCGCAGAGATATTACAACCATCAGCGGCGAGGACGCGTTTAAGCTGAACGACACCTACGGCTTCCCGATCGACCTTACCAAGGAGATCCTTGAGGAAAAGGGAATGTCCATTGACGTTGACCGCTTTCAGGAGCTGCTTAAGGAGCAGAAAAAGCGTTCGCGCGACGCAAGAAAGAATGCCGGCGCCGACGCTTGGATCAGCGACAGCACCGATCTGTCCGACGTTGCAAATACGGAATTTGTCGGCTATACCGAGCTGACGACGCCTGCCAAGGTCACGGCGCTTGTCAAGGACGGCGAGCGCATCGAAGCCGCCGGTGAGGGCGAAAACGTTATCGTTGTTCTCGACCGCACTCCCTTCTACGCCGAGAGCGGCGGACAAGTAGGCGATACAGGTCTTATTTCCTCAGGAGAATTATCTGCCGAGGTAGAGGACACTGTGAAGGACGCTTCGGGCAATATATTCCTGCACACCTGCACAGTTTTGTCGGGCGGGATCACCGTAGGCGACGAAGTGGTCGCGGCTGTGGACAGAGAACGCCGCGACGACATCAAGCGCAATCACACCGCGGCTCACCTGCTTCAGGCGGCGCTGCGCGAGGTGCTTGGAAATCACGTGCAGCAGGCAGGTCAGCTTGTCAGCGAAGAAGCGCTTCGCTTTGACTTCACTCACTTCGAGGCGATGACAGCCAAGGAGCTGCTGGACGTTGAAGAGCTTGTCAACAAAAAAATCTTTGAGGCGATCGACGTAGTGACTCGCGAAATGCCTATCGAGGAAGCCAAAAAGATGGGCGCTACGGCGCTGTTCGGCGAAAAGTACGGCGACGTTGTACGCGTTGTCAGCGCCGGCGACTTTTCCGTTGAGTTCTGCGGCGGTACCCACGCCGAGAACACCTCGCGTTTGGGACTGTTCAAGATCCGTCAGGAGGGCTCGGTCGCTGCCGGCGTCAGAAGAATTGAAGCCGTGACCGGCAGAGGCGTGCTCAATTATATGAACAACGCGCAGGCTTTGATCGGACAGGCTGCTTCGCTGCTTAAGATCTCGAACCCCAAGGCGCTCGTCGAGGGAGTTCACAAGGCGATCGAGCAGATCAAGGAAAACCAGAAGACGATCGACAAGCTGAACAACCGCATCGCAACAAGCCAGATGACCAGCTTGATGGCGGACTCCGAGGAGTACAACGGTTTCCTGTTTATCAAGGGCTTAACCAAGGGACTAAGCGCGAATGTTCTGCGCGAGATGTGCGAGGAAGCCATCGAGGAGTATCCCAACATCATCGGCGTTGTTGCAACGATCAACGACGGCAAAATCAACATCGCGGCATATTGCGGCAAGGATTCCGTTGCGCACGGAGCGCACGCCGGCAAGATCGTCAAAACAGCGGCTCAGGCGGCAGGAGGCAACGGCGGCGGCAAGCCCACCATTGCTATGGCCGGCGCCAAGGATGAAAGCAAGCTGGAGGAAGCTATCCTTCTTGCGATCCAAAGCGCCAAGGATATGCTGCACTGATCCCGCGGTATTGATATATCGAAAATAATGGAAAAACGGTTGTTTTATAGGAATGTGTTGTAAATTTGACATATAATTAACAAAATTTCTTGTAAAATCCGACATATAAAAAATTCAAAAAAGTATTGCAGTTTTGAAATCTTTATTGTATAATATTTTTACTGAGATATTATGTTCTCGGACTATGAACGATTATTAGGAGGAGTTTAAAATGTTCAAGAAAATTGCAAGCATTGCGCTTGCCGCAGCGCTCATCGGCAGCACCGCCGTAATCGCTGCAAGCGCGGCAGAAGCTGAAGAATCTGTTGCTGCAGTGGACGAATCCACAGTAGGCGCTGAGGATGGTTCCGAAGCTACCGGCGCATCCACCAAAATCTTCTTCGACGCTACTACCGCTCCCTGGGGCGACGCAGCAAGCTTAAAGAATGTAACTTTCTATCTGTATGATCACGCTGACGGCGAAATCATCACCTGGGGTTCCAAGAAGGGCAAAATGACCCACGAGGGCAACGGTGTGTTCTCTTATGACCTCGGCGCAAAGGGCATCACTCTTGATTCCAGCCACGCTTACGGTTGTATCTTCACCAGCGACTGGTCCGCACAGACCTGCGACCTGATCCTCGGCGCTGACAGCCTCGGCGACACCGCATACTGCACCGCAGAGAAGATCGAAAACAACGTTGACTCCAACAAGAAGAGCCAGCAGGTTCTTTGGAAGAGCGGCAAGTACGGTAACCCCAAATGCATTACCTCCATCGGTAACGTAATCGGTTCCGCTTACTGGCCCGGCGAAGACGCTTACAGCATGTTCGTTAAGTTCCTCAGCTCCACCGGCGCTGACGGTCTCCAGAACGCTCTGAAGTTCAACGGCAAAGACGAGCAGACAACTGTTGATGATGTTGCTAAAGAGCTTGGCCTCGGTCAGGACGACATCGAGAAGGCTGTTGCAGAAGCAAAGGCAGCAGGCGTGACCGTTAACTGGAAAAAGGCTGACTCCAAGGCTGACGCAGGCAGCGGCACCGGTTCAGGCAGCGGTCCTTCCGGCGGCACAACCGGCGGCGATGACTCTACCGGCGGTTCAACCGGCGGCAGCACCACAGGCGGCTCAACCACCGGCGGCAGCACTTCCGGCGGTTCCGACAGCGGTTCTTCTTCCGTAACTTCCGGTGAGGGCACTACTCTGTACTTCATCCTCGGCGGCGTAATGCTGGCTGCGGTTGGCGTATTCTTCCTCGCAAGAAAGAAAAGAGAATATTAATTCTTAGAATCAGAAGAGGTGTGCAGACGCACACCTCTTTTTGAGTTTTGCCATAAACGCTCTTATATCTTCTCTTGCCATGTTCATCACGTCCGATATATACAGACACTTGATACCGTCCGTCAGGACGCTTTTTGAGTTTTGCCATTTTATAACGCTCCTTTCGAGAAATCTAATTCGAAAAATCTTAAAAGGGCGCAAAAAAGCCCTTGTGTTTTTCGGTTATGACTTGAAAACACAAGGGAAGTATGATACAATATAGTTGCGAATTATTCGTATCACTGCGCCCTGTGTGTGGTGATCGCCGCTCTATCCTGCGCCAACAGGGTAGGGCGGTTTTTTTATTTACGGATTAATGGTTATTGTTTCAGTGTCAAATGAATGAATAAAGTCTGTATCAATGATCGTGAAATGAAGCTCGACATTTTCAATTTTAGTGATTCCGTTTTCCTCCAATTGACTATCGAGGAAACTGATTTTATCGTTTGCGGTTTTTCCGTTTTTGACGTCGCAGGAGAAAAGCGGGTCAATCATAAAGCCGTTTACAGAAACGTCATTAACCTGCACAATGCAGTCCTTGCCCATGTTGTTCTCAATTTTCAGCTTGATAGTCTGTCCGATAAAATCGGTTCCAAGACCTTTATAAACAATTTTAAGTCCGTCTTTTTCGTAAAGCACTTTTTCCGGCTGCTCGGCTGGTGTTTCCGTTGCAGGTGCTTCGGCAACCGTTTCGGCGGGCTTTTCGGTAGCCTTCTCTGTCTTTTCAGCGGCTTTTGTTTCCTCAGCTTTTGAAGCGGTTGAAGTTTCGGTCGATTTGGCGGAAGTTTCCGATGCTTCGGAAGATTTCGACGTTATCTTGCAACCGGCAAAAGCAGATGACAAAACAAGTGCGCCCATAATTAAACAAAATACTTTCTTTTTCATTTGCTTCTCTCCTTAAAAGTCATTTTCTTAATTTGTTTATTCTATATGATATTCGCTTTT
>JBGUOX010000136.1:0-15119 GCA_045129995.1 Ruminococcus sp.
CTGTTTCTATATTTTTGAGTGATAAAAAAATTATTATCTGAGAAAAACTTACTGTTTATCAGGCTTTTTGAGTTTTGCTCAGGGCTAGTAAGATGGAAAAAATATAGAGGTGATATTATGCTTGGATCATCCAAAGTACTTCTGAGCTTATTGCTTGCCGGGTGCTGCCTGCTGAGCGGCTGTTCGCTGTTCGGTCAAAGCTCATCTTCCGAAGACGGTGACTCCGAACCCGAAAAGGTGAGCTCCGGTTCTTCGTCAAACAGCACGCCCGGAGCGACAGTGCCTGCAACGGAATACTATGCCGCGACAGCCGACACGCCTGAGCCTGTTGATGATTCTACCATTACCTACAACAGCTATGAAATAAAGAGAAATATTGATGAGATCGACGAAACCCTGGACAACATCCTCGATTATCACAAGTATTGCGGAGCTTTGTACGTCAAGTTTGGCAACGACTACGAAACAACCCGCGAGCGCGGCACAGCAAACACCGGCGCTCATATCAAGAATTCTATCCATACCTCTGTCTATGCCGGCGAGCTGACGCGTCTTGTCACCGCGATCGCGGTGCTGCAGCTTTCAGAGGAAAAGGAGCTTAACCTAAAAACGACCAAGCTTGACCGTTATTTCCCAAATTGTCCTTACGCCAAGGATGTTACGGTAGATCAGCTGCTAACGATGACCTCCGGAATACCAGACTATGTTCAGGAAACGAAAGGCTCGTTAAAGGAGCCTGTTGCCGCCATAGCAGGAAAGCTGAAGGAGAATGACGCCGTTGGCAACCGCAACACCATTCTAAACTGGATCCTTTCCCAACAGCGTACTGCATCCGCTGCCGCTTATTCACCGAGCAACAGCAACTATTATCTTCTCGGAGAGATCATCGCGAAGGAAAGCGGAGAAAGCTGCGAGGATTATATCAAAAACCATGTTTTCCTTCCGATCTATATGACAAAATCCGGCTTTGCCGCGGACGAATCCACGGCACGTCCTTATACCGGAAATGAAAACAGCGCGAAAATGCTCTATCCCGGCGTTGGATCTTCGGCGCTTGGATTAGTGACGAATGTTTCGGATCTGTTGCGGCTGGTGGACAGTATGATGTATAATAACCTTATCAGTCAGCAGGAGTTTCAAACGCTGTTCACCGATTACGGCAACGGCTATGGCTACGGCGCGGAGGTTCACGGCATCCGCGTAACCTGTATCGGCTCGCTGGACGCTTACAAAACAAAGCTCAGCTTTACAACCAACAACAATCAAATTTTCATTGCGTTATCAAATGACATAAACAGCAGCCCCGACGAGATCCATCGTCTGCTGCGCGATTATCTCTCAAAATTCAGGAACTAAAACGTATAACCTTCATAAAATGGTATTGTTACAGTACGCTGTAAATACTTATTTATGGAGGTTATTTTATGCCGGAAACTTCTTTCGAAGCGGAACAAAACGCGGCTTCAGCGGAAAACGCCGTTGCGTTTGATCCTGTCTGTGTGGATGTTCCCAGAATTTATGACAGCTGCGGCGCAAAGGATTGTTTGCGTGATTTAACGGTATTTTTTACCGATGAAGATCAGGAGCTGATCGAATCTGCCACCTCGGTGCGCGTCACACGAGTGAATGTGCTTACCGCAACTGTTGATGTGGACGCAGTCGCGTTCCACCGCGGTTATTACTCGGTCGATGAAACCTTTTATTTCCTTTGCTGCTGCGAGGTTTATACGGGTGCAGGAGCCTTGCCTGCGAATGTGAACGGCATTGCCGTTTCATCTAAGCGTGTGGTGCTCTACGGCAGCGACGGATGCGTCAAGCGCTTTACAAGCGGAACGTCGCCGGTTGTTGATCCTGCCGATCTGGATTGCTGCAACGGCTTTGCAGGAGCCTTGCCGACAGCCACGGTGCAGGTTTCCAGCCCGATGGCGCTTGCGGCGCAGGTGCGCCCTGTCACCGCGCCGGTCATTGTTCCGTTTGTATCCAAGGCTGTTACCGATCTGCTTGGCGGCGAATTGGCAGTTCCTGTCAATCAGCAGATCGTCACAACCATCGGTATCTTTTCCATCACGGCGCTCTCGCGCGACGTTCAGCTGATGCTTCCTTCCTATGATTTTTGTATGCCCGGTAAGGAATGTGACGACCGCGAGGACGACCCGTGCGAAACATTCAGTAAAATTGAATTTCCGACCGGCTCGTTTTTCCCGCCGGGAGAAAAGGACATCGAACCCGGCGACAGCTCCTTTGACTGTCACTGCGGATAAAAAACAAAGCAAATAACATTGCTGACGCTCGTATCCGCCTTTGAAGGAACTTTTCAACCGCGGCGGATCAAAGAAAATTCTAATATAGAAAAAAGAGATAATGGCTTTTCGGTCATTATCTCTTTTATGTTTTGTCTGTGTTTCATAAGGAACGATACATTTTGTATCAATCGGAATCGGCATCAAAAGTCCATTCCGACAGGGTTTCACCCTTGACAATAAATGCGCGTTCGGCAATTTTTGCCATTGGCGCGTCGCTTTGGCTGTCAGAGTAAAAAGCTTCGATCGCTGCGTCGCCGAATCGCTGATGAAAACGCCTGACCTTTTCTTCGCCGTGACAGTTTATACCGCTGTATATACCTGTATGCGGATCGACCTCGGACGCGATAAGATGGCGGATATTCAGCGATTTACATATCGGCGTCAGCAAAAACACGGGGGAGGCGCTGATTATCACGTCGTCCGGCTGACGAAGCTCCATATAGAACTGTTTGATTTTGCCTTTGTTTTTGTTCCAAAAATCTTTGACATCCTGTTCTGTGTTGCAGTAACGCAAAAACCGGTACATTTTTTCCTTGAACTGCGTCTTGGTACCGCGCTTAAATATATAGAATTTTGCAAAAGCCGCCGCTAGCGAAGGGAAAAGCAGGAGAATTTTTTTGTGCCGGCGCAGAGAAAACAAATAAAAATCCGCTGTAGAGTCGCCGTTGTAGATCGTTTTGTCAAAATCATAGGCATTCATAGCAAACCTCCGCAGACTTCAAATAATTATCACATAAATATGTTATCATAGACCGCAAAAAAAATAATTCGAATTTAGAAAAACATCGTAATAACACTTGCTAAATCCTCGCAAATATTGTATAATATCAGAATAGGATTATAAGGGGGAGTATGGTGTTTGGCTATTTGCAGGTTCAGAAAAGCGAACTAAAGGTACGCGAATGGGAAGCGTACAAGTCCGTTTACTGCGGCTTATGCAAACAGATGGGCAAAGATTATTCATTTTTGACCCGACTCAGCCTCAGCTACGACTGCACCTTTTACGCTATGCTGCTGATGTCGCTTGAGCGCTCCTGCACCGGTTTTTGCAAGGGACGGTGCAAGTTTAATCCTTTAAAAAAGTGTGATTTTGCGGTTTGCTCCGGTGACAGTTACAGCAAGGCTGCGGCGTTTTCGGTCATTTCCGCTTATTACAAGCTGATGGATGATCTTACCGACAGCGGCTTTTTCAAACGACTTGCCGTCAGGCTTGTACTGCCGTTTTTCAAACGCTGGCATAAAAAAGCGGCAAAGCGGTATCCCGAGCTGGAAGAAATCGTCGCGCATATGATGGAGCAGCAGGCTGCCGCGGAGCAAAAAGAAAATCCCGGAGTTGATATTTGCGCTCATCCCACAGGAGAAATGCTTGCGGCGGTTTTGTCGCTGGAAGCTAAAGACGCCTTGCAAAAACGTGTGTTTTATGAATTTGGTTATCATATCGGCAGATGGATTTACCTGATGGACGCTGCCGATGACTTGGAAAAGGACATCAAGAAGAACAATTTCAATCCGTTTAAAGCGTATGAAGGCGATGTTGAGGAGTATCAGACGCGTCTTTTGAACCAATCGCTGGCGCGCGCTTACGACGCTTATAATCTGATTGAAACGGTTGATTTTAAAGGAATACTGGACAATATGATGCTCTACGGTTTTCCGTCAAAACAGAACGCGGTGGTTCACCGCTCACAGGAGGTTAAAGATGAAAAGTCCGTATGAAGTGTTGGGCGTATCTCCCGACGCGTCAGATGAAGAAATCAAAAAAGCCTATAGAGAGCTTGCCAAAAAATACCATCCCGACAATTACGCAGGCAGTCCTTTAGCGGACGTAGCCGAAGAAAAAATGAAGGAAGTCAATGAGGCGTATGATGAAATCAAAAAGATGCGCCAAAACGGAACGGCAGGTTCCGGCGGAGCAGACAGCTACTCCTATTCTTCCAACAATTCGACCTCGCAGTTCTACAGTGTTCGCATATACATTCAGCGCAATATGATCTCCGAAGCGGAGAAGATCCTCGACGGAACGCCCGAAGGCAACCGCACAGCAGAGTGGTACTATCTTAAAGGTATGTGCGCGTACCGCAAAGGCTGGAGCGATCAGGCGACCACATATTTTGAAACTGCGGTGAATATGGATCCCAATAACCGCGAGTATCAGGCGGCGCTGAACAACGTCCGCGGACAAAGCACCTATAATTACGGTGGCTACAACACGGGAAACACGACGTATAACCGCTCTACCGGCTGTTCCTGCTGCGACATTTGCGCGGCGTATATGTGTGCCGATTGCCTGTGCAGCTGTTGCCGAGGAAGCTGCTGATGAAGAAAAAAAGCTTTGTTAACAGCCCTGCGTTCCGCATCGCTTTTTGCGCGGTCATTTCCGCGCTTGAGGTGGTGCTGATGATGGCGGCGGGGTTGTTCCGCATAGGCACCTATGCGCTGCCTTGCTTTGCGGGACTGCTCGGTATCGCCATTGTTATAGAATACAAATGCAAATGGGCGCTGGCTGTCTATTTTGTCACTGCGTTGCTGTCCTTTTTCCTTTCGGGAGATAAGGAAGCGGTGGTGATGTTCATAGCGTTTTTCGGCTATTATCCAATCCTGAAAAACGTGCTTGAATGCTATGTGCACAACCGTGTTGTGCTGTGGATCATCAAGCTGCTCGTTTTTAACGCGGCGGCTGTCGGTTCATTTTTTGCAGCCGCAAACCTGCTGGCTGTTCCAGCCGACGAGTTTGTGCTTTTCGGCGTGTATGTGCCGTATGTATTTTTGTTATTGGGCAATGTATTCTTTGTCATCTATGACATTTCAATACAGGTTTTTGTACGGTTTTACGTTCAAAGACTCCGCGCCCAATTATTCGGTAAACAATGATTCTTGAAATTTAAAAGGAAGGTGAAAAAATGAGATCCAAACTGTTTGCACGGATCCTGTGCATCGTTTTAAGCATAACCATTGTCGGTTCGGTGCTGCTTATCGCAATTCCGATGATTACCGCCGGCGCTGCTGTTACGCCTGTTAAAGACGGCACGGGACACATCAACACCGACTATGTTAACCTGCGTTCGGGTCCCGGTACCAACTACAGTATCCTCACCGAGATGAGCGAAAACACTAAGGTGACATTTTTAGAGTCAACCCGGTATACCGGCGGCTGGTACAAGATCAAAGAGCTTTCCGGCAATAAAACGGGTTATGTCAAGGAAGAATACGTTACTGCCGACAGCGCTCCTGCGCCCGCGGCGACGCTGAGCATCACCAAAGGTTCCACCTATGTGGGATGCCAGTATGCTATTTGGCAGACAGGATTGACTGATCCCACATGGAAAAGCAACAACGAAAAGGTTGCCACGGTGGATCAAAACGGCGTTTTGACCGCCATGGCGGTCGGCACGGTTACGATCACCGCGTCCGACGGCAAGAACAGCGCGTCCTGCGCCGTTACCGTTAAGGCAAGCAGTCCTGCCGGAATTTCAAAGACCGCTTTGACTATTCCGCTGGGCAAAACAGGAACGCTTACCTCCTCAACCGCGGGCGTCAAGTGGTTCTCCTCCAACAAGAATGTCGCAACGGTCGCAAACGGCGTTGTCACATCCAAGGCGATAGGCTACACGACCATCACTGCTTATACCTCCGCTAAAGCGTCTACCTGCTTGGTGTATGTCGATGAAGCGCAGTCTGACGTGATCAAACTCAGCATCGCCAGGGGCACAACCTATGTCGGCTGCAAGTATGCCGTATGGCAGACAGGCGCGAACGATCCTGCTTGGAAGAGCAGCGATTCTTCCGTTTGTTCCGTTGACCAAAACGGCGTAATTACAGCAAACAAGGTCGGCACAGCACGAATCTATGCTTCCGAGGGCAGCGAAACCGCTTACTGCGACATCACCGTAAAGCCGAGCAGCCCTGCAGGAATTTCTAACGCATCGCTTTCGCTGGTGACGGGCAAAACCGCCCAGCTTACTTCTCCTACCGAAGGTGTAAAGTGGTTTTCCTCTAACAAAAACGTCGCTACAGTAAACGGCGGCATTGTAGCCGCAAAGTCTGTCGGCTACACCACCATCACCGCCTACACCGCAGACAAGGCTTCAACCTGTCTTGTGTTTGTAGACGAAGCACAGTCCGACAAGATCAAGCTCAGCATCACAAAGGGCACTACATATGTCGGATGTCAGTATGCCGTGTGGCAGACAGGCGTCGATAACCCGACGTGGAGCAGCTCGAACGCGTCTGTTGTGTCCGTTGACCAAAACGGTGTGCTCACTGCCAACGCTGTCGGCACCGCCAGGATTTATGCCATCGCAAGCGGCGAGCGCGCGTTCTGCGACATCACCGTTAAGGCGGCAAATCCGGCAGGCATTTCCGTTTCTTCACTGAATCTTGCCAAAAACGAGACAGGCACACTGACCTCAAACACATCAGGTGTAAAATGGTTCTCGTCCAATAAAAATGTCGCGACCGTAAGCGGCGGCGTTGTGACCGCCAAGGCGGTAGGCTACGCTACGATTACCGCTTATACCGCCGATAAGGCTTCTACCTGTTTGGTTCACGTTACCGACAGCGCGGCTGTGAATAATCCCACCGGTACTGTGACGGGCGACTTTGTCAATGTGCGCGCAGGCGCAGGTACAACATACACTGTTGTCACAACCGTCACGCGCGACACTGTCTTTGTTTTCCTCAGCGAAACACTGTATAACAACAGCTGGTATCATATTGAGCTTGAAAACGGTACGAAAGGCTACATCAACAAGGATTATGTCGAAAAGATCGTACCGCCTACCATTACGCTGAGCATCAAGTCAGGCACAACATATGTCGGCTGTCAGTACGCCGTGTGGCAGACAGGCGTTGATAATCCCGAATGGACGACTTCCAATTCTGCTGTCTGCACAGTAGATCAAAACGGTGTCATAACCGCTAAAGGTGCCGGTACAGCAACCATTACAGCTTCGCAGGACGGTGGTTCGGCAAGCTGTGTGATCGTGGTAAAGAACGGCACTTCTACCAATATTTCCCAAACCGCATTAACGCTTGCAGAGGGCAAAACCGCCAAGCTTACCTCGACAACAAGCGGAGTTAAATGGTTCTCATCAAATAAAAACGTTCTCACCGTAAGCGGCGGCACCATTACCGCCAAATCCATCGGCTACGCGACCGTCAGTGCCTACACCTCAACAGGCGCGGCGACCTGTCTTGTCAGAGTCGTTATGGGCGACGGAACCATCAAGCTCAGCGCATCCTCCGCAACTGTTTATGTCGGCAATCAGTACGCTATCGGTATGACCGGATCTACCTCCGCGTCGTGGACAAGCTCTAATACTTCCGTTGCGTCTGTTGATAAAAACGGCGTTGTAACAGCTAAAGCATCCGGTACAACCACCATCAAGGCGAGCAATTCCGCTTCGACCGCAAGCTGTGTGATCACCGTTAAAACCGGTTCAACACCGGGCATTTCCGCAACAGGAATCACCATTCCCGCGGGTAAGTCCGTCATTTTGGAATCCGGCAGCTATGTCAGCTGGTCATCCTCCAACACAGCGGTTGCCACTGTCGGCAGCAACGGCGTTGTGGATACCAAGAAAGAGGGCTTTGCGGTCATCAGCGCTTACACCTCGTCGGGCGCGTCTACTTGCCTGGTACAGGTAACGGCGCCTGCGAACATCCGCTTTGTTTACGCTTCTCCAAACTCTGCGCCGAAGAACTCCGCTGTCACATTTAAAGCGATCACCGATACTAGTCGTACCGCTGTAAGATTTGTTGTGACAAACGGAACTCAGACATATACCGTCAACGCTACAAACAAAACAAAGGACGGCAGCACCTATATTTGGTCAGGCTCTCAGATACTCAGCGTTTCCGGCAAGTGGTCGATAAAGGCATATTCCAGAACAGCGTCCACAGATTACGCCACCACCTCCGGCGACGGCGAGGGAGAGGTGTTTGTTACAAACTCCACCAGCTCTACCGCAACCGTTATAGGAGAACGCCGCGCAAGCGATGAAATCATTGATCTGATCGCTTTGTTTGAGGGCTTTTTGCCGACGGTCACCGCCGACTATATCACCGACGATCCGACTCTCGGACACGGCAAGGTTGTTACGACCAACGAGCAGTTCTACAACAACCTCACCAAAAACGAGGCGTACGCTTATCTTTGCCAGACCGTCAACTATGGTCCCTATACGGTAGTTACCAATAATTTCCTTAAAGAAAACAACATAAAGTTTAATCAGCAGCAGTTTGACGCGCTTGTATGTTTTGCTTATAACGTCGGCGCTTACGCGATCTACAACGATTCCAACCTTGAGGATGTGCTTCTTGACTGCTATTCGTCCGGCAGCTCGATAAAGGCAGGCGCGGCAGGCTATGTCAACACTTCGGGCGTCAATCTGCGCGCCGGTGCCGGCACAAGCTATAACACGCTGACGACGATGTCGCAGAACACGGCGTTCACCTTTGTGGATGCTACGGTTTATAATTCGCATTGGTACAAGATCAAGCTGTCAAACGGCACGGTAGGTTACATTTACGCAGATTACGCTTCGGTTTCCGGAAGCGGCAGAGACTTCAATTATGTCGATAAAAACGAGATGATCACTCAGTTCCTGCAGTATCATCACGCCGCCGGAAATTGCTACTGGGGCTTGCTGACACGCCGCGTGGATGAAATGGAGATTTTCTTCTATGGTGACTATGAATGTGACGGCGACTATAATAACTATAATATGCACTTCAGATGTACAAAGAACAGCTCCTTCGGCATCGGATAAGGAGAAGATAATATGAAACAAATCGGATTTATCGGCGCCGGCAATATGGCGACCGCTATTATCAAAGGCTTGATCGCGCAAAACGGCACCGCGGAAAACCTTGGCGTCTTTGATTTGGACGCTCAAAAATGTGCGCTGATGCAGGGGATGGGTGTAAGCGTATACCCGTCCTCGGCTGAGGTCACAAAGCACAGCGACATCATCGTGCTTGCTGTCAAGCCGCAAAACTATGCGGAGGTGCTGGAAGCTATCCGCTCTGAGGTCACGACAGACAAGACCTTTGTATCTATTGCGGCAGGCATTTCCATCCGCTATGTGCAAACGGCGCTGGGATGCGAATGCCCTGTCGTCAGGGTTATGCCCAATACTCCTTTGCTGCTCAAAAAGGGCGCAACTGCACTGTGTCCTTCGAATAATATCAGCGAAGAGGATTGCAAGGTAGTCTATGATATGTTCGCCGGCAGCGGTGTGTGTGAGATATTCACCGAGGATCATATGAATGAGATCATCGCTGTCAACGGCAGCAGCCCGGCATACATTTATCTTTTCGCAAAGGCGATGGCTGACTATGCCGCCGCTCAGGGCATCGATTACGACAAAGCGATGAACCTGATTTGCGCCACGCTGGAAGGCTCGGCAGCGATGCTGCGTGAAAGCGGAGACTCCGCCGACGTGCTGATCCAAAAGGTCAGCTCCAAGGGAGGCACTACAATAGCGGCTCTGGACAAACTGCGCGAGCATGGCTTCACCGAAGCAATTTTCGACGCTATGGACGCTTGCACCAAGCGCGCAGAGGAGCTTGGAAAATAACAACATAACCGCAAGACCCGGCGCATATCCTTTAATACGGACAACCGTTTGGTTCCAAAAAGAAAGGAATGTTGCTATGAAAGGTTTTGTGTTCTCTTTGGCTTTGCCGCATTCGGGACGGCGCAGTCCGGACATCCGCGGGTTTCTGCGGCGTTACGGGCTGTATGTATGGTTTGCGGCAATGCTGCTTGCAGGGCTTGTTCTTGGCGTTGTGTATGCACGCAACGCCGATGAGGACACCCTGCGCTCGCTTGATTTGCTTTTTACAACCAATCTTGACGCAAGGCTCAGCCAAAGCGCCTTCGGTACCTTCAGCGCGTGCTTTGCGTCGGATTTTCTCTTTTTGCTTTGCGCCTGTCTGTTTGGCGCGGCGGCATGGGGTATTCCGTTTTTATCGGCGCTTGTGTGCTTTAAGGGCTTTGGAACAGGCGTTACCTCGGGATGGCTCTGTCTGTCGCACGAGCTTGGCGGCGCCGGCTTTTACCTGTTGGTGCTGTTGCCCGGAACATTTTTGTTCTGCGTGGCGCTTGTCAGGTTTTCCGGGAGTGCCTTTGGCTTTTCCGCTCAGCTGTTCCGCCGTTTTATCGGAAGGGAGCAGCCGTCGGTCGCTCCCCGTCGCGAGCTGATGCAGCTTGCGTCCCGTTTTGTGTCGGCACTTTGCCTGACTTTTATCGCGTCCGTACTTGACACCCTGCTGTGGACGCTCTTTGCGGGAACTTTTCACTTTTAGCCGTTTTCGGCACAGGAGGTTAAAATGGCTTCGCAATCTAATAATACCCTGCCGATTGCGGCTTTTTTCGGCAGCTTGTTTCACTCTTTTCCGCGCTTGCTGCTGACAAATCTGCTGTTTGCTCTGCCGCTGGCGGCGTCTGTCGCGGTTTTTCAGCTGATCGTATATTGGCTGCAGCCGGACGGCTATCTTTCGGCGATCATTTCTTTTGCGGCGATAATTACAGCCTTTCCGTTTTATTCAGGTGTTGTGCGCGTCACCGCAAAGCTTGTGTCCGGCGAGGAAGATGTCAATGTATTCAGCTGCTTTGTTGCGGCGGTCAAGGATAATTTCTTACGCAGTTTGGTACACGGCGTCGTGATGTACGCTGCTGTCGTGTTCAGTTATTTTTCGATCTCGCTGTATATTCACCTGATCGGTCAAAATTCAATGTTTATCGGCACATTGATCGTCAGCGTTTTAGTGGTGATATTCTTTGCGTTTATGTTCTTTTATATCCCCACGATGACAGTTACCTTTGATTTGCCGATGCGGTATATCTATAAAAACAGCTTTTTGATGAGCTACGGTGAGATCAAGCGAAACCTTCTCGGCTTGTTCGGCTTGATCGTGCTTGCCGCTATCTCGACAACTATTTTGCTTGCCTGCAACGCAAGCGCGGTTGCCGTGATCATTTGTACAGTTGTTTTGGCAGGTCTTTTTGTTCCTGCGATCGCGGCGTATATAATCAATTATGCCGTGCTAAAGAAGATGTATGTGATGATTACCGACAAATCGGTAAGCGCCAAGGCGATAGACGATAAGATCCTTGAAGCGGAAAAGAAACGACAAAAAAAGGCGGAGCTTGACGACTTTAAAGAACGCCTGAAGGAATTTGAAATTGACGAAAGCCTGTCGGACGATGAATACATTTATTTTGACGGCAGGATGATGAAAAAAAGTGTTTTGGCCAAGCTGAAACAGGAAGCTTTGGAAAGCGAGGAATCATAAAATGGCAGGAAAACATTCCGCATCCTCCGGCGGCTCAAAAAAGCCGCTGGTGATAGTAATCATTATTGTTCTTGTATTGGCGCTGATCGCGGCAGGCGTTTGGGCGTTTATGACATTTTTCAATAAAAAACCTGCCGAGGATACGTCGGCAACAACGCCGACACAGGCGTATCAATCTTCATCACAGGCACAGCCTTCTTCAACTCCTGCGCCGTCAAACGCCGGTGCGCCGACTTCGCCTTCCGCTACGGGAGAGGTGCCTTTCGGAACCGAAGCAGAGCCCACTATCGGAGAGAATATTCAGATCCCCACACACGGCGGCGAAATCAGCTATTTTAACGCTACCTATGTGCCAAACGGCGCGTCTGATATTGCGACCGGTATGGATGTTACGCTTCGCGACGCGCTCGGACGTGATTTCCGCAGCAGCACAATCACCTTCAATGATGACGGTACGTATGTTTGCAATCTCGGAGGACTTGGCACTACAACAGGAATGTACTTGGTTGAGGACGGTGTTATCACCGCTACCGACACCACAGATCGAAATTTGAATATCACCGTAACGGAATGGAACGAGGAAACCAATTCTCCTGCGGCTTTCTATATTACTATCGGCAGTGAGACCGGCGGCGTCCTGCTGACCTTCTCGGAGTAACTCTATGTCAAAGAAATCAAAAAAACGGGTTCCCGAAAAAAGCAGGAAAAAGAAAAACAAAATCTCACTGAAAAAATTGCTTATCGGCGCAGCGGTTGTTGCGGCAATTGTCGCGCTGACAGTATTTCTTGTTATCAAAACAAATGCCGATAACGCTAAATTAGAGTTAAAAAACACACGCTGGGTGTCACAGTCCGCCGTGAACGCCAGCGGCGATGAAGTAGATGTTCGTGAGGTCTACAACGTCCGCTACAGCAATTATCAGGGACGGCTGGAGTTTAACGATAAAAACGGGTTCGAGCTGTGGCTGGCGCCCGGAGACCTCGACGACGGCACCCACACAGGTACCTATCAATTGGAAGGCGACAAGGTAAACGCTGTCTTTGACGAGGGTACCGAAGCTGAGTTTGACGTCGTTCGCGAGGACGGAAAAATCAGGCGCATAGACGTAGGTTACGAAAACTATATTGTCCGCTTTTATCCTGCGGAATAAAAGAAAACTTCCCAAGGCTTTTTGCTTTGGGAAGTTTTTTTATGATGTTTCGCATCAAGGCATAAGCCTTGATACCACTGAACAAATCAATATGCCGATAACGGTAGGAAGCGCCATCGCAGCCAGTGTTTGGCAAAGGCTGCCCGTTTCTTTTTTGATTGTCATACAGGTCGTTGCGCAGGGAAAATGGCAAATGGTCATTATGATCATACAAACAGCGGTGGTCGTTGTCCATCCGTGTGCGGATAAAAGCGAGAACAACTCCGGGTAGCCGCTGAAATCCGTAAGAGCTTCGCCGTTTGTGTACGCCATCAGCAGTACGGGAATTACCGTTTCGTTAGCCGGAAAGCCAAGCAGGAATGCCATTACGATCGCTCCGTCCAAGCCGATAAAACGTCCGAACGGGTCAAAAAATGCAATGCAGTTCTGCAAAACCGTGCTGTCTTTTATCGTGATATTTGCACAAAGCCAAATCAGCGCTCCGGCAGGCGCCGCGGCTATTACCGCTCTTCCGAGTACCAGCAGCGTTTTGTCCAAAAATGAACGCAAAAGCGTTTTAATGATTTGCGGCTTGCGGTAGGGAGGAAGCTCCAGCGCAAACCCGGCATGGCTTTCCCGGCGTAAGCATTTGGAGAGCAGACGCGAACAAAGCAGCGTCAAAGCGACGCATCCGCACAGCACTGGTACCATTAAAGCCGCTACCGCTGCCGAGCCTGCAAAGCCTGCTCCGGTGAAATACAGCGTCAGTATTGCTATAAGGATCGGTAAACGTCCGTTGCAGGGCATAAAGTTATTGGTCAGCACGGCGATCTTGCGCTCTTTGTCGGTTTCGATTATACGGCATCCCGTAACGCCGCAGGCGTTGCAGCCCAAGCCCATCATCATGCAAAGGCTCTGTTTGCCGTGCGCGCCGCACCGTGCGAAGATTCGGTCAAGATTAAACGCGATGCGCGGCAGCAATCCTGCGTCCTCGATAAGCGCGAACAGCGGAAAAAACACTGCCATCGGCGGCAGCATAACAGCCACTACCCAACTAAGCGAGGTGTATACGCCGTCAATCAGTATTCCCGATATGGGCTTTGGGGCTTGCAAAGCAGCGCATAGTCCCGTCAGTCCCTGTCTGATTTGCGAAAACAGCATTGTAAGAGCTTGGCTCGGATAATTCGCGCCGACTGCCGTCAGCCAAAACAGCGCCGCGCAGAACAGCAGCAACAGCGGTAAGCCAAACATCTTGGACGTCAGTATTTTGTCAAACCTTCTGTCACGCGTTTGCTTGGAGGCTTTAGTCACAGTGACGCAGCGCGCCGCGATCTCCGACGCGCGCTTCGGCTCCTCGCCGCTTAGACAGCGTTTAGGGCAGCAATACCGCTCATCCGAGCAAACCGCCGTAACGGCGTCTTTTAAGGCTCCTAAGCCTTGTTTCTTGGGAGCGCAACAGGAGATCACCGGTACGCCCAACGCCTCAGAGAGCGCCTTTTCGTCGATTATAAGCCCTTTGTTCTTGGCTTCGTCGATCAGGTTAAGGCAAACAACGGCTTTTTCGGAAACCGAAAGAACCTCCAGCGCAAAGCAGAGGTTGCGCTCAGGCAAGCCTGCGTCCAGCACAATTATAACGCAATCGTATTTGCGCGTCAGCAAACAATGGCGCGTAACCGATTCTTCACGTGAATAGGCTGACAGGGAATAGGCGCCGGGCAGATCTTCGGCTGTGATTTCATATCCTTGATGCCGAAAAGCGCCGGAGCAGCAGTCAACGGTCTTTCCCGTCCAATTGCCGGTATGCTGTTTAAGACCGGTCAGTGCGTTAAAAACCGTGCTCTTTCCGACATTTGGGTTTCCGGCAAGCGCAATAGTAAAATCACTCATTTTCGTCCTCCGTACACACCGTGATACCATCACAGTCGCACTTTCGCAGTGCGATTACGGCGCCCTTTACCAAATAAGCCGTAGGATCGCCGAACGGACTGCGGAAAAGCGCTGTGACGCGCGCTCCTTTTCGCAGACCGAAGCTTTGCAGTCTGTTGAGCCTTGCGCCGGGGCAGTCAACATCAGTCACTGTTGCGGTTTGATTCAGCTTCAGCGCCGAAAGCTGCGTTTCGTTTGGATTGGTCATAGCATCATCTCCAACGTTCTCATTTTCAGCATATGCAAAACCTTTTCAAACGTGCGCCGCAGAAGATTCCCGTTTTTGGTAAATCTATCTTGAATAAGCTTTTATCCCAAGAAGTATGAGCAAAGAAAAAAGGACAGCCGAAGCTGTCCTTACAGACTGTAGAAGAAGTCGAAGTGAAATTTTTACAGGACGACATTTGACAAAGAAAAAGCCTCCTCCGTGGTGGAGGAGGTGGCGCGCCGCAACGCGGCG
>JBGUOX010000137.1:0-7609 GCA_045129995.1 Ruminococcus sp.
TATTGAACCGCCGTGTACGGAACCGTATGCACGGTGGTGTGAGAGGTCGGCTGCTCAACTAACGGGCAGCCTCCTACTCGATTTTTAACACATAAACCGGTATTAGCTTGATGAATTGTAAAAAATGGTGTACAATAAGAGTATTACGTGCAAAGGAAGAATGTAATGTTCAAATTGCGGCGATTTTTGAAGGATTATAAAAAAGAATGTATCATCGGACCGCTTTGCAAGCTTTTTGAGGCGGTCTTAGAGCTGTTTGTGCCGCTGGTGATGGCAAATATCATCGACGTCGGCATCGCAAACCGCGACGTAGGTTATGTTTGGCGGATGGGCGGTCTGCTTGTGCTGCTTGCCGTTTTGGGATGGTCAAGCGCCATGTTTACACAGTATTTCGCATCAAAGGCGTCGCAGGGCGCAGGTACTAAAATTCGCCGCGCGCTGTTTGCGCACATCAACACGCTTTCACACGCCGAGCTTGACAAGCTGGGCACGCCCTCGCTTATCACGCGAATCACCAACGACACCAACGCCGTTCAGCAGACTATCGCGATGATGATCCGCCTGCTCACGCGCGCGCCGTTCATCATCATCGGCTCGCTTGTAATGGCGATGACGATCAACCTTAAGCTTTCGCTTATTTTCTTTGCGGCGGCGGTGCTGATCGCTCTTACGCTGTATTTGGTGATGACAAAAAGCGTGCCGATTTTTTCGCAAATGCAGAAAAAGCTTGACAAAATCGGACTTATCGCGCGAGAAAACCTTGCCGGCAACCGCGTTATCCGCGCCTTTTCAAAGCAGCGCGCCGAATGTGAGCGGGTTGATGAAGCTACCGAGGAGCTGGCAAAAACCTCGATTCGCGTCAGCCGCCTTTCGGCTTTGCTCAGTCCGATCACCTACGCGGTGACGGACATTGCTATAATCTTGATCGTTTGGTTCGGCGCAATAAACGTCAACGCCGGCAATATGCACACCGGCGATATTGTGGCGCTGGTCAGCTATATGACGCAGATTTTGCTTGCGATGATCGTGGTGGCAAATCTTGTGACGCTGATGACGCGCGCCTCGGCTTCGGCAAAGCGCATAAACGAGGTGTTTGAAACTCAGCCAAGCGTGACCGAGCGCACGACCGAGCCTGTGACACCGGATGAAAACGCGCCCAAGCTTGAATTTTCGCACGTCAGCTTTAATTACAACGGCGACGGCGACGAGGAGCTGAGCGATATTTCCTTTACGGTTCCGCGCGGCAGTACGGTTGGAATAATCGGAGGTACCGGCAGCGGCAAAAGCACGCTTGTCAATCTTATTCCGCGGTTTTATGACGTGACAGGGGGAAGCGTGACGGTGGACGGCGCAGACGTGCGCGACTATCCCTTTGCGCAGCTGCGCAAACAAATCGGAATGGTGCCGCAGCAGAGTGTGCTTTTCAGCGGCACGATCCGCGAAAATATGCAGTGGCAGGATAAATCCGCCACGGACGAACAAATAATACGCGCGCTGAAAATCGCTCAGGCGTGGGAATTTGTTGAAAAAGTCGGGCTTGACTGCCGCGTGGAGCAGGGCGGCAAAAATTTCAGCGGAGGTCAGCGGCAGCGACTTTGTATCGCGCGCGCTCTGGTAAAGACGCCGCAGATCTTGATTCTCGACGACAGCTTTTCGGCGCTTGATCTCGCGACGGACGCGGCGCTTAGCAAGGCGCTCAGGGCGCATACGCGCGATATGACGGTCATCATCGTCACACAGCGAAGCACTACCGTGAGCTCGGCGGATAAAATTTTGGTCGTCAGCGACGGCACCTTGGCAGGGCAGGGAACGCACGAAGAGCTGTTCCGTTCCTGCGCGGTTTACCGTGACATCTGCCTGTCACAGCAGCGAGAGGAGGCGGCGGTATGAAGCAAGGCTCTCCTGTAAAAAAAGTCCTTCGTCAGCTCAAGCCTTACCGCTTTTTGCTTTTGCTTTCGGTGATTTTTGCGCTGATAAGCGTTTCCTTGACGCTGTATGTTCCTGTTTTGGTCGGTCACGCGATCGACCGCATTATCGGAAAAAACGAGGTTTTGTTTGAGGAAGTCGCGCGGATCTTGGCATATATAGGCGCAGCAGTCGCCGGCGTCACGGTTTTTCAGTGGCTGATGACGAGCGTGGTGAATACGATCAGTTACCGAACGGTGCGCGATCTGCGCCGGGCGGTTTTCCGCAAGCTAAATTCCGTGCCGCTCTCCGCCATTGACACACACTCGCACGGTGATTTGATCAGCCGCGTTATCAATGATGTTGACGCGGTCGGCGACGGTCTGACGCAGTTCTTTTTGCAGCTGTTCTCGGGAGTAGTCACGATCGTTGGCACGCTTGTCTTTATGCTGTTGACCGACTGGCGCATTGCGCTTGCGGTGTTTTTCCTTACGCCGCTTTCGCTGTTTGTGGCAGGCTTTATCGGCAAGCTGAGCGCCAAAAGATTTCGCGAGCAACAGATCTTGCAGGGCGAGATCTCCTCTTATGTGGAGGAATATGTGGGCAATCAGCGGCTTGTCAAGGCTTTTTCCTATGAACAGCAGGCATTTAAAGATTTTGACAGCTACAACACTGAATTATATGATGTGGGCTTCAAGGCGCAGTACGCAGGCGCTCTTGCAAACCCGACCACGCGGCTTGTAAACGCGATCGTTTATGCCGCGGTGGGAATTATCGGCGCACTGACGGTGCTTTCTGGCACTTTGACTGTCGGCGGTTTGTCCTGCTTTTTGACATATGCCAATCAGTACACCAAGCCCTTTAACGAGGTTACGGGCGTGCTTACGCAATTGCAGACCGGAATCGCAGCGGCGCGGCGTGTGTTTGAGGTGCTTGAGGCGGAGGATGAGCTTTCCGACGCCGACAACACCGTGTCTCCCGAGCACAGGGGAGAGGTGACCTTAGAGGACGTATGTTTTTCCTATGTTCCCGAAAAGCCGCTTATCCGCCATTTTTCGCTTAATGTCAAAAGCGGCACGCACGTTGCGATCGTAGGACCTACCGGCTGCGGCAAAACGACGCTGATCAATTTGCTGATGCGTTTTTACGACGTCAACAGCGGCAGCATCAAGGTGGACGGCGCGGATATTCGCACGATGAAGCGCGATGATCTGCGCGCGCGGTACGGTATGGTGCTTCAGGACAGCTGGCTGTTTTGCGGAACCATAATGGAAAACCTGCGCTACGGCAACGAAAACGCCACAGACGAGGAGGTCGTTGCGGCGGCGAAGGCTGCGTATGCGCACAGCTTCATACGACGTATGCCAAAGGGCTATGACACACAGATCAGCGAGGGCGGCGGCAATCTAAGCCAAGGGCAAAAGCAGCTGCTTTGTATTGCACGCGCTATGCTGACCGATCCCGAGATCCTGATTTTGGACGAGGCGACGTCATCCATTGATACCCTGACGGAGATCCGGGTGCAAAAGGCGTTTGACAAAATGATGCAGGGACGCACCAGTTTTGTGGTTGCGCACCGCTTGTCTACCATTTTGGAAAGCGACATCATTTTGGTTATGCGCGACGGAAACATTGTGGAGCAGGGAAATCACAAGGAGCTTTTGAAGAAAAAGGGTTTTTACTATCAGCTGTATCATTCGGCACACTGACATTCGGCGGATTTCCGTTGATTTTCCTTACAAGTTTGTCATCTTCGGCTTTAATTCTAATAAGTGATTGAAAAGCAGGAAAAAATTGTTTATAATGAATAAGCGGCAAGTATCCTAACAAAACTTGAGGAGGGAATTATCCTTGGAAAAAATCTTTCATCTCAAAGAGCATGGAACAAGGATCAGAACAGAGATAGTCGCAGGCTTGACTACGTTCTTGTCTATGGCGTACATCATCTTTCTGAATCCTATGATCATCGGTGAAAAAAACACCGGAATGGCAGACACAGCCGTAGTTACGGCAACCTGCATCGGCGCCGCTATCGGCACATGGCTGATCGGCTGGTTGTCAAACTATCCTATGGCGCAGGCTCCCGGACTGGGGCTGAACGCGGTGTTCGCATATACACTTTGCGGACAGTTCGGTCTTTCCGCGCCGGCAGCGCTGGCAGCAGTATTTTTGGGCGGCGTGATATTCATTTTGCTGACGGTAACAGGCGCAAGAGCCGCTATCGTAAAAGCGATCCCACTTAGCTTAAAAAAAGCGATCTCCGCCGGTATCGGTCTGTTTATCGCTCTGATCGGTTTTTCTAAGGCAGGCATTGTGGTTCAGGGAGAGGATACACCGGTTGACCTCGCTGCCTTTACAACTCCTTCGGTTATTTTGGCGCTTGCAGGATTGATCCTGATCACCATTCTGGTTATCCAAAATGTTCGCGGCGCTATCTTCATCGGTATGATCGGCACAGCTGTGATCGGAAACATTTGCCAGTTTGCTTTTGGTTTGGAAATGGGTATTACCGCTCCAAAAGATTGGGTCCCGAACGTTGACTTTTCAATGTTCGGTAAATGCTTTGAGGGCTTCGGCGAGCTGTTCAGCGCACACGTTGCTTCTATTTTGGCGGTAATGATCACCCTGCTTATGGTTGATATGTTCGATACTATCGGTACCCTTATCGGCGCTGCCGACAAAGCGGGCTATCTTGACGAGAACGGCAATCTTCCCAAGCTTGAAAGAGCAATGCTTGCTGACGCGCTTGCTACCTCGATCGGCGCAGTTTTCGGTACTTCCACCGTCACAACTTATGTAGAATCCACCTCAGGTATTGCCGAAGGCGGCAGAACCGGACTTACCTCTACCGTTACCGGTCTTTGCTTTGCTTTTGCTCTGGTATTGTCTCCGCTGCTCGGACTTGTGCCTGCCGCAGCTACCGCGCCCGTATTGATCATCGTCGGTATTATGATGATCTCTTCCCTTAAGGATATTGACTGGTCCGATCTTGAAGTCGCATTCCCGTGCTTCTTCACCTTTGTCGGTATGCCGTTCTTCTATTCCATCACGGACGGTATCGCATTCGGATTCATTTCCTATACTATCGTAAAAATCGCAAAGGCTAAATTCAAGGAGATCAGCCCCTTAATGTACCTTGTTGTGGGCTTGTTTATTTTGATGTATGTAATCGCAGGCTTGCAGGGCTTAGGTATTCTTTAATTAAAAAAATCGAAAAACGAAAAACCGCCGGAGGAAACCCCGGCGGTGATTTTTTATTGGATGATTGTGTTAAGCTTCGGCAACCTCGACCTTGGCGTCAGGCGCGTTTTTACCGATACTTTGAATACCGTTGAGCGCGCTTGCTTTTGCCTTGTAGCCCTCGGAGGTAGCGATGATCTCGCCGTTTTTAGCCTTAAGGCGGAAACGGAACTCGCCTGCCTTGTCTGTGTATAATTCAAATTTGGGATGCTTAAGCACCTCAAAGTTTTCAACAGTTTGGTCTTCCACCGCAGCAGCGCAGTTGGTACGAACGCTTTCGATGCCTGCTTTGCAGGAAGCCTCGGATTTGTAAATCTGTGAGGAGGCAATGACCTCGCCGTTGCCTGCCTTCAAATCAAACTTAAAACCGCCGTTTGCAGTGCTTTTCATTACAAATTTACCCATTATGCATCCTCCTTGATACCAAACATAATTTATTGCAGTATAGTTGATCTATACTATAACAATAGTATCATAATTTAAGAAAAATGTCAACGAAAATTATATATTATGCTCAGATTTATCCTTGTGCTTGGCTATCAATGCCTTGTACCACGCAGGTCGCAGAACAAGCTGCGCGCAGAATACCGCAAACGCGGCAACGATGAAACCAAGCGTGTAGATCAGCAGAAACACAGGGTGGGGCACCGCCGGATAAATGTCGCACAGGATGATCAGCTGGCACGGGAAATAGGGACCGATGTAGAACATATTGAACACCTCGTCGGTGAACAGCGGCGCCGACAGATTCATCAAGAAGGCAATTAAGACCAAACAGGCAAATACCGCTCCTGACTTTGCAAACAGCGTCAGCTTCATTTTGCCCTCGCGCAGCAGTCTGCCGCCCAGAAATACGCCGAAAACGATCATGGCTCCGTGGTGGATCATCGTTTGCAGGCTGATGCCGATATATGACGAAAACGCGTCGTCGGGGTTGAACAGCACCGCCAGTCCGGCAAACAGCGAGAAGGTGGCAAAAAACATTCGGAAGACGTCGCGCACGCGTTCGTTTTTTGGCAAAGCCGCAAGCGGAAAGAAGAACAGCGGCGATGAACAAAACTGAAACGGAAAGGCGTTCCAGTCGTAATCCCAATAAACCGGATGACTGAAATGGATCGAATACAGCAGTTGGCGGTAGGTTTCCAAAAGAACCAGGACGATCCATGTGCTCATCAGCATTATTTTTTCCGTTTTTTGAGAAACGTTGCGGAAAAACAGGCAAGTTGCCGCCGTCAGCAGGATGATCACGCCGAAACAGATGAGATGGAATGAGCCATAGCCAACCGGGATTTCCATTTTGCCGGAGAGATTATAAAGAATTTGTTCAAAAAAATTCATAAGCTCCTCCTATAATTCCAAAAATAGAATTATAATTCAATTACTCTATGTGTTTACTTCTGTCATCATAGTAGCATATTACCAAAGCTTAGTCAATAACAAAACATAGGTAAAACGCTATGCGCAGGCAGATTTGAGCGTTATATTCAGAGTATAGAAAAGCCCAGGGCGTCACGATGATGCGCCTTGGGCTTTGGCGCGCCAAAAGGGATTCGAACCCCCGACCTTTCGCTTAGGAGGCGAACGCTCTATCCTGCTGAGCTATTGGCGCTTATGCTGTTCTATTTTAGCGCAAATCGGTTTGTTTGTCAAGCGCCGCAATATTGACAAAGGGTACCTTTGATGGTATATTTATATTATATTAAGAAAACGAGGTGTTGATGATGGGATTTACACAGGCAGCGTATGATGCGGGTTATAAGGCAGGCAAAAGCAAGAAAAAAGGATTGATCATTGCCATTGTCGCGGCAGTGATCATAATACCTGTGATCATTATTATGATAGTCAGCAGTCAGCCTAAGGAGTTTTCCTGTCAGGAGCTGCGTATCAAGTTAAGCAGCGGCTACAAAGAGCCGGATCCGACTTTGCGGCTGAAAATCAGCACGAGTTCTGTTTTGAGTGATAAGCCTGAGTATATATTGGTCGATTCCGGCGATACCGCTTATTTTTATCGTGACGAAAAGGGTTCATACAGCAACCTGGAGCAGTATGCTCAGGATACCAAGAACGGATTTAAAGGCGCTGAATCCGCATCGCTCTACAAAAAGGGTGACTATTACTATTTTGTTTCGGATGGCAAAATGATCGGAAGCGACAGCAGCGCAAAATCCGTTGTGGCGATGTTTGAAAGCAAAAACGCTTTTTGGACAATTGACATCGGCGGCAAGGCAGATACCTTTTCCGAGAAAAAGATTTTAGGCTTTATGGATACCGTAACGTTTAAGGAATGATTTATTGCGCGGGGGCACTGCTTTCCGCGCATTTTCGTATTTAGGTCTTGACAAAAAGACATTGGTATGATAAAATTGTTCTTGCTGATATGGAGAGATGTCCGAGTGGTTTAAGGAGCTAGTCTTGAAAACTAGTGATCCCGCAAGGGACCAAGGGTTCGAATCCCTTTCTCTCC
>JBGUOX010000138.1:0-3666 GCA_045129995.1 Ruminococcus sp.
CCGCGTTTAAAGGCGATCGCGATCTGCTGTGCTGTTTTTGTGTTCATTCTTAGCCCCTTTTTGTTTTACCTTTACTCTTTACCCAGTCAACTACATCTTTAGCAAACTTGATCCGGCCGTCGTCGCCTTCTGCTGCCCCTATTGTGATCCAGCGTGCGCCCTCTGGCGCATCTGCATCCTGTGCCAGCTGTCGCATACCACGCACAAAAGCCACGCCGCGCTTAAAAGCTATCGCGATCTTAATCGCTTTTGATTTATTCATTGCCACCTCCCTCAGGGTTAAAATACTTATTCATAACCTCAGTTAACTGCGGCGGTATTTCCGTTTGCTGACTGGCTAAAAGCTGCACCCAGCCGGCAGGGCTAAAGTCCTCTGCCACCTGGTAGACTTTCCAATAGGTGCCGTCAAGCGGTCTATAGATAAAATCACCGGTGCGCCCCAGATATCGGATCATGCCCGCAGGCGCGGCGGTATAGTCCGCAGTGCTGTACAGATAGAATTTGCGATCTCGCGGCGTTCTCTCTGTGTCGTTAATGACCCTTAGATCTTCACCACCTAGCGTCTGCACCTGGGCCCCCACGCTCTCCGGCTCGCCGTACGTCGGAACTATGCGGCCCTGAACGTTCGCGTTGCCTAGACTGCGGATCAGGAGGACCGTTTCATCCGCATTGTTAAAATTGATCGCAGTGCGTACAATGCCGTGTAGATTAAGACTCATAACGCTTTAAAGCCTCCGTGATTACCTCGGCGGCCGGTCTTTTCTCCACCGCGCCGAATAAATCAAATTCAGGGCGGTCGGCCTCAGCCTTAAGCGCCTTAGCTACGGCGTTCAATTTGCCGGTTATCTCCCTTGCGCTTGTAGCTTTAAAGATTTTTGTAATAGCCCGCTCGGCGGCGTCGCTTTCCTCGGTTTTGAACATGTCGCGCTCGACCCCGATATCAGCTACGTTTCCCATTGTTCTGGCCTCGCCTATGGCCCTTTCTGCGGCTCCGGTGATTAGGTCCCTTATTTCCGGATTGCTCTCCGCGATGTCTGCGACGCGCGCGGCGGCGCCCTGCAGTCCCTTCATAATGCGGGCCTGATCCATGCTTGCAGCCTGGGACGCAATATGCAGTAAAGGCTCACTGTTATACGCCTTTGCAAACATTGCAGCCTTAAGGCGTTCCTGCGCCTGGCGTGTAGGAAAACCTTCGGTATCTCTTAAATTACCGCGTTCGCTCTCCGGCATCTGGTCAATAAAGGCGCTTACGGCGGCCGGAGTCGGGGATCCGTCGGCGTATGTTTCAATGCCTTTTAGGTCTATGCGTTTCGTGTCGTTCTGCGCCTGCTCCATTGCCGATAGGTTCATACCACCGGCGGTGTTTGAGCGATCGCCGATATCAGCGGTCACGTCACTAGGCTGCATAACTCTAACCAGTACCGGGTTTTTGACTTTGACAATGCTCTCTATGTCGACTCCGTGTGTTGGGTCGTCAATAAGTGCATCCTTATAGTCTCCGGCGGTGCCCTGCTTATATGCTCTCTGCATCGCGGCTATGCGGCCGTTGCCCGCAATAGCACGGGTTACATTAGGGTCATCACTATAGAACTTATCATTACGATAGCCGCTATAATTGTGCGATGCGGCTACGTCTGCAGCGTCAACAACTGCATACTGAACATTTATCTTTCTGCCCTTTGCATCAGTAGCCCGAACAATGTGCCCCATATTTGCAGCGGGGATCTTACCGTATGCGACAACCGGGGCACCGTCCGCAAGGGTCCGGCTTGCACTTAAGCGGTCATAATCGGGATTTCTGGCTATAGATATGATCTGCTCGCGGCTGGCCTCTCCGGAGCGGTCACGGTTTTGGATGTGTTCCGGATGAACTTTAGCCGGTAAAGTGTAGTCCATTGTCTTTTTGTTCGCCTGCTCTTTGCGCTGCCAGGCTTTCTCATTTATGAACTTTTTGCGCGGGATGTTATCGATCTTAACCCCGGTAAACTTTCCGCCCATACCCGCTAAAACTCGGCCCTCTCCGCTCAGTAATACGTGCTGGCCGTTACCGTTTTCAGCGTTAACGGTTACCCAGTGCTCGCCCTTTTCATTATTGAGCTTTGTCGCGATATCACTCTGCGCCCTATCCTGGGCCAGCAGGCACATACCGCGGTAAAACTTAAGCCCCAGATTGAACGCGTTAATTATGTGATCTATCTTCATTTTTCACCCCTACACTATTATAGATTAGGATCAACCCTTTTTTATTTTGGATTGCTCAATCTGCGATCTCCCTCAATTTTTCAGTGTACATCTTTAGCCGCTGGGCCAAAAGTACAAGATCTAAAGGATGGGCCCTGCCGTGCAGCTGTACGTCCTTTTTTATGCCATGCATAATGTCGTCGATCTTTGCCAGGCTTTCACGGGCAAACTGTCGCTGATTCTCCGTTTTCATGCCACCCACGGCACGGTTTTTAACATCCCGCAGCATATCCATATAATCGGCAAAGCGGGATTGAGTTTTCTGCATTGTGTCTTTTTCTGACTCCGGCCATACGCCGCGCCAGTTATTAAAATCACGGTGAAGATCAAAGCCATAACGCAAAATGCTTTTAGATTCATTTTCCGCACGTTTAGCGGCTTTTTGCTCTGGAGTATGCTCTTCGCTTATCTGTTTGCTTTCTGTTTGCTCTTTGCTTATTTGCGGCTCATTTTCGCTTTTTATTTGCGGTTTTTGTGGAACTTCCGCATTTTTCGCATTTAATTTGCTGTTTTTTTCACGTTCACGCTCTGCATTAAGTCCGCGGATTGCAGCCTTAAGGCTTTTACCTTTAGAGCGTTTACCACCCAGCCCCGCAACCACGCGGCCGTTATCGTCAACCTTAACGTGAATACCCTTGCGGCCGCCTTTGCCCTCTGCGTCGGCTTTCTTTGCTCCGATTGTGATCCATCCGCCCTTGATCTGTGCATCCTGGGCCATTGTGCGCTTTAATCCGCGTATGAACATGAGCCCCGCTCTAAAAGCGGCGGCGGCCCTTATTGCCTGCTGTGCATTCATTGGTCTAACCTCCTGTGCTCCGCGTTATGGTCGTATTCCCGGCCTCTGCGGTGCCCTTTGTAACCTTATAATTTACTGCGTTTAACATTGTTCCGGTGCGTACAAGCGCCTGAGCCCTGGAGCTCCCTCCGGTCGCATCGGTCCGGTGACCCGCAGCACTTGCTGCTAAAAGCTGCATAGTTAACGGCGCCCTGGTCTTAAATCTTTCATCCGGTGTGCCGTTGCTCGCGATTGTTGTCTGCAGGTCCTTTTTGATCATGGATCCGACTGCATTTAAAACGCGCTCATTATCCTGCTGGCCGTGAGCGTTACGGATATTATCGGCTATGAACTTGTCCCATTTATTGCGGTATGCTCTGGAGGTGGCTCCGAACATCGGACGCGGCGGCAGTATGAGCATAGATCCCGGCATCGGTGCATTATCGCCTAAAATACCGCGGAAATAGGCGGACTGTTTCCTGGTTACATATTGAACCCAGCCGCGCTCCAGGTAACTCGCATATGTAGCGATCCGCGGGTCAAAAATACCCACGGTAACGCTTACCTTCTCCGTGCTTTTTTCTTTGAATATTGTCGATTTAGCTTTTTGCGCCCACGCGCTCAGCTTGTTGGATACGGCGGTTGCCAGG
>JBGUOX010000139.1:0-5823 GCA_045129995.1 Ruminococcus sp.
TGTCATGAACCGGGCAGAAAGTTCATTTATGCCTATTGGAATGAACCGGACAGCACCATGCATAAGACGGGAACGGGAAGTCCGGAAACACACAGGATCGTTACAGATCTTGAAAAAATGGTAGAGAAAACAGTATCGGGATTATCTGATACTTTGTTTCTGATTACTGCGGATCACGGCCACATAGACAGCAAGAATGATTGCCTGCTTGATTATCCTGAGATCATGCGCTGTCTTGTTCGTCCGCCTTCTTTTGAGCCGCGCACACTGAACCTCTTTGTGAAAGATGAATACAAGGAAACTTTTCCGAAGATTTTCAACAAGTATTTTGGAGATTCCTTTGTTTTGCTGACAAAAGATGAGGCTCTTTCCGAGAGATTGTTCGGAACGGGAAATGATCGTGACGGCTTAGAAGATATGATCGGTGATTATATTGCATTGGCGATCTCTGACAAGAGCATATTTATTACCCATTTTCATACCCGGGAAATGCGCGGAGTTCATGCAGGGCTGACCGAAGCAGAACGAAGGATCCCGTTTATCGTGATTGAGAAGAAGTAGGAGATTTTCCGAGCAGATTTGATATTCAGGACGTGTTCGCTATTACGGTATAGCGTTGTTAAGCCAACAAGAGTCTTAACAAAGAAGTTCCCCAAGGCAAATGATGCAGACAGCACAAATTGGCATTTACGGGAGTTATAAGATAAATGAAATAACGAATAAGACAATATAAGCCTTGCGATGCTGACGGTATTGTAAGTTGGATAAAAGACGAGGAAGCCTTGCGTAAATGGAGTTCAGACATATTTTTCAACGTATCACAAAAGTATTGAGAATAACTGAAACAATTATTGAATACTATTTTTTTCGTAAGTTCAGTTCAGGACAAGGCTTTTTGAAAAGTCGTCTTTTTTGCTCATCCTTGCCAAAACAAAAACACCCCTTGCGGGTGTTTTTGTTTTGGCCGGAAAAGGCGGCGGGATTCGAATGCGACCGTGCCCGGCTTTGCCGGAAACGCCTCACTGACGTGAGGCTCAAAGAAGAAAGAATAATGAACAGAAAATAAATGTGAAGCATAGGGCGTCTCAGTATTATACATTATACATTAATTCATTCGATACGAGATTGAGAAAAATGTTTTCCATAATACTAAACACATTATAATATTTATATCAAAATCAATAATAATCAGGCGGCACGTTTCTGAACAGAGATGTGTCGTCTGTTTTGTTTTTCGGCATTTAATACGCATAATTTGCCTGTTGCAGGAAATATAATTTGATGTGGAGAAATATCACAATTACTTTTCGGGCTGAAAAAAATGCTATAATATGTCTGTAAAGCTAAGGGAGGAATAAGCAATGCCGGAAACAAATGTCCAGGAACCCAAAACAACCTTTGCGGAAAACCTTGCCTATTACCGCAGGATCGCCGGTTTTACGCAGCTTCAGGTTGCCCAAATGCTGAATATTCACCGAACGACTTACACAAAATACGAAACCGGTGATTCCGAACCGAATGTTGAAAATCTCGTGCGTATTTCGAAGATTCTGAACATTAGCCTTGATTTGCTGCTCGGCGCAAGAACCGAGGATGATATGATAGCCGAAAGCGGAGATCCCGCCCGTTTGGACAGCGAGAAAACTAATCTTTTGAACAATTACAGCTCGCTGTCGCGCGAGGACAGGGAAGAGGTCGTGCGTTTGATTATGCACTTGAAAAGGTAAGCTGCCGTAAAAGCAAAATTCACGCAAAACCCTTTACAAATATCGTTTGATGTGTTATAATTCAATAGTTGACCTGCGCCACGGATTCGGGGTCAAGCCGCAAAGCGGAATTTCACAGCCCGTTTCTGAGACACAGGCGAATAATTTAAAAAGGTGGAATAAAAATGTTAAAAGAAGAAAAGCAAGCCATAATGGCTGAGTACGCTACCCACGAGGGCGACACAGGTTCTCCCGAGGTTCAGATCGCGCTTCTCACCAGAAGAATCAACGACCTCACCGAGCACCTCAAGATTCACAAGAAGGATCACCACAGCAGACGCGGTCTTTTGATGATGGTCGGTCAGAGAAGAAGCCTTCTCGGCTACCTCAAAAAGGTTGACATCGAAAGATACCGTTCCATTATTTCCAGACTGGGAATCCGTAAATAATCATCAGTCGTTAAGGGCAAGTGGGCAGTTTGTCCGCTTGCCCTAAATTCAAATACGGGATGTATCGCTGCATTTTAGCGGTAACACGAGATGTTTTTTTTGAAACCTTTGGTGTTATTGCTAAATCGGCGTAAAATCCCGTAAATATGTTTTAAGAAAGGATTTTACAATGAACCAATTAATGACTTTCGACAAGTACAGAGTTTTTGAAACCGAATTTGCCGGCAGACCTTTGAAGGTTGAAACCGGTAAAATGACTCAGCTTGCCAACGGCGCGTGCCTTGTTACCTACGGTGACACGACCGTTCACTGTGCTGTCACCGCTTCCGCAAAGCCCAGAGAGGGCGTAGACTTTTTCCCTCTGTCTGTTGACTATGAGGAGAAGATGTACTCCGTGGGCAGGATCCCCGGCTCTTACCTCAAGCGCGAGGGCAGACCGACCGAGCACGCTATCCTCACCAGCCGTGTGATCGACCGTCCCATCCGTCCGCTCTTTGACAAGAGTATGCGCAACGACGTTTCCATCGTCTGCACCGTTATGAGCGTCGATCCCGACTGCCAGCCCGAGATCATCGCAATGATCGGCGCGTCGATCGCTATTTCAATTTCCGACATCCCCTGGAACGGTCCGATCTCCGGATGTTCTGTCGGTATGATCGACGGCGATTTTGTGATCAATCCCACCGAGGAACAGCGCAAGCTCAGCAAAATGTCTACCACCGTAGCTTCCACGAGCGAGAGGATCGCAATGATCGAAGCAGGCGCCGACTGCGTATCCGACGAGGATATGTACAACGCCATTATGTTTGGTCACGAGGCTAACCAGAAGATCATCAGCTTCATTAACGACATCAAAGCTGAAATAGGCAAGCCTAAGTTTGAGTTTACTTCCTTAGAGCCCGACCACGATATGTTCGAGGCTATCAAGGCGTTTGCCGAGGAAGACGTCAAGGCTGCGCTAGACACGGACGACAAGAACGTTCGCGACGAAAGACTTAAGCCTGTTTACGAGGCTGTTCATGCAAAATTTGACGAAATCTATCCCGATCAGGAAGCAATGATCGACGAGTGCCTGTATAAGACTCAGAAGTTCATCGTCCGCCGCTGGCTGCTTGACGAGCAAAAGCGTGTTGACGGCAGAGGAATGGATGACATCCGTCCGCTGGCGTCGGAAGTCGGCGTGCTTCCCAGAGTTCACGGCTCGGGTATGTTCACCAGAGGTCAGACTCAGGTTTTGACCGTTGCAACCCTCGGTTCCATCGGCGACAAGCAGCTGCTCGACGGCATTGACGGCGAAACCGAGAAGCGTTATATCCATCACTATAATTTCCCCAGCTATTCCGTAGGCGAAACAAAGCCCAGCCGCGGTCCCGGCAGACGTGAGATCGGTCACGGCGCGCTTGCCGAAAGAGCGCTGCTGCCCGTAATTCCTTCGGTCGAGGACTTCCCTTACGCGCTGCGCCTTGTAAGTGAGGTTCTTTCCTCAAACGGTTCAACCTCTCAGGGCTCCATCTGCGGCTCTACTCTTGCTCTGATGGATGCAGGCGTACCGATCAAGGCTCCGGTAGCAGGTATTTCCTGCGGTCTTATCACTGAGGGCGAGCGCTGGATGACAATGGTTGACATCCAGGGCTTGGAAGACTTCTTCGGCGATATGGACTTCAAGGTCGCAGGTACTCACGAGGGAATCACCGCAATTCAGATGGATCTTAAAATCAGCGGACTTACGCCTGAAATGGTTAAGGAAGCCCTTGAAAAGACTCACAAGGCAAGACTGTTCATCCTCGACGAGGTTATGCTCAAGGCTATCGCCGAGCCGCGTCCGGAGCTTTCTCCCTATGCTCCCAAGATGTACACCACCACTATCCCTGCCGACAAGATCAGCGAGGTCATCGGTAAGAGCGGTAAGGTCATCAAGGAGATCCAGGCTGAGTGCGAGGTCAAAATCGACATCGAAGAGGACGGCGAGATCGGACAGGTATTTGTTGCAGGTCTTGACGCCGAGAAGTGTCAGCGCGCTATCGACATCGTTCAGACCATCGCAAGCGATCCCGAACCCGGCGCAATTTATCTTGGCAAGGTCACAAGAATTATGGATTTCGGCGCGTTTGTTGAAATCGCTCCCGGAAAGGAAGGTCTTGTGCACGTTTCTCAGCTTGACGTTAAGCGCACCGAGAACGTGACCGATGTTGTAAATGTCGGCGACATCATCCGCGTGATGGTGACCGAGATCGACGATAAGGGCAGACTGAACCTCAGCCGCCGCGAGGTGCTGATCAAGGTTGACGGTCTTACTCCCGAAGACGACGGCGACGACAAGCAGCAGCGTCCCCGCAGACCGCGCGGCAACAACGACCGCAGAAGAAACGGCGGCAGAAGATAACGCCGCAAACGGTTTCTTTTGACCAATATAAGTCCATTGCGAAACGGACAAAAAGTTATCTATACATCAAAAGGCTGTCCGTCAGGGCAGCCTTATATTAATTCTTTTGAGGAAAAATGACGAGATCACATAATCTGCGCAGCAGCGTTTATCTTTCGATGACTGCGCTTATTTGGGGCGTTGCCTTTGTTTTTCAGTCGAAGGGCAACGAGTTTATGCAGCCGCTCACGTTTACGGCGTCGCGGTATTTGCTTGGCGGACTTGTGCTTTTGCCGATACTGTTTATCAAAGCAAAGCGACCGCGCTTTTTGGCAGACAGCGATGAAATCTCTGTCAAAAACGCTCCTAGGCAACTCACGCTTATCGGCGGCGTGCTTTGCGGCTTGGTGCTTGCGTCTGCCTCGGTATTTCAGCAGTTCGGAATAAAATACACCACCGTTGGCAAGGCAGGCTTCATCACAACGCTTTATATCATTCTAACGCCCATTTTCGGGATGTTTATCGGAAAAAAATGCGGCGGCAGGGTATGGATCGGCGCTGCGGCTTCTGTTTTCGGACTGTATTTGCTTTGCATAACCGACGGCTTTTCTCTTGCGTGGGGAGATATACTGGTGCTGATCTGTGCGGTGCTGTTCACTTTTCACATTATGCTGATCGACCGTTTTGCTCCGCAAACAAACGGCATTTTGCTGTCGTGCCTGCAATTTTTTACTGCGGCTGTATCTTGCGGGATCGGCGCTCTTCTGTTTGAGCAGCCCGATCTTTCACGCTTTACCGAGGGACTGATCCCGATTTTGTACTGCGGAATTATGTCAAGCGGAGCCGCGTACACGCTGCAGATCCTCGGTCAGCGCGGCTTTAATCCGACCATAGCGGCAATGATAATGAGTATGGAGTCCGTTGTATCCGCGGTTGCAAGCTATATCGCATATGCGTGCGGCTGGCTTCGCACCGACCAAAGTATGACGGCGCTTCAAATCCTCGGCTGCGTTATTATGTTCGCCGCTGTCATCTTTGTGCAGCTGCCGGTTAGAAGCAAACCAGAGCGAAAAACCGAAAGCGAATAAATAAAAAACCGGAGCCGCTATGTAGAAATCCCAATAGTTTTCCGTGCCGTTGACTAACCCCGACGGTTATGCTATAATATAACATATTCTGACAAATGAATACAACAGCCTTCGCGTTCTGTCCGTTTGGGCAGGTAATAGGGAATGCGGTGCGAATCCGCAGCAACTGTCATTACCGTGTGTCGCAAGACGAGTCGGGTCGCTTCCGCGTTGGCTTG
>JBGUOX010000140.1:0-10046 GCA_045129995.1 Ruminococcus sp.
AGCGCCGAGACAGCGAGCAAGGAAGGGATCGCCAGACGGTTTTCGTCCACGCCCCTGTCGGACAAGATCAGAATATTTGCGCCGTTGTTATACGCCTTGTCAGCTTCGATGTAAAGGCGGTTGATCGCCTTGCTGAGCTTGGTGTTTTTATAATATAGTATAGGGATGACGGCGACCTTGAAGCCCGAAATGTTCATCTTTTTGAGCTTGAGCATTCCCGTGGATGTCAAAATCGGATTTACGACCTTCATCACACGGCAGTTTTCGGGCTTTTCTTCAAGCAAATTGCCGTCCTCGCCGATGTAGATGGTGGTAGAGGTCACGATTTCCTCGCGGATAGCGTCGATGGGAGGATTGGTGACCTGCGCGAAGATCTGCTTGAAGTAATTAAACAGCGGCTGCGGCTGTTTTGAAAGCACCGCAAGCGGCTTGTCGCTGCCCATCGCGGCGATCGGCTCCGCGCCGGTCTGCGCCATCGGCAGAATAGTCGTCATCACGTCCTCATAGGTGTAGCCGAAAGCCTTTTGCAGCTTGCGCTTTTCGGGGCGCGGATGTTCTTCGACTTTGGCATTCGGGATCTTCAAATATTTAAGGCGAACCAAATTCGCGTCCAGCCATTCGCCGTAAGGCTGACGCGAAGCGTAGCGCATTTTTATCTCCTCGTCGTCGATCAGTCGTCCCTGCACGGTGTCCACAAGCAGCATTTTGCCGGGATGCAGGCGCTCCTTTTTAACGATCTTCTCAGGCGGCACCGGCAGAGCGCCGACCTCTGAGGACAAAATCAAATTATCATCATCAGTGATATAATATCGCGACGGGCGCAAGCCGTTGCGGTCGAGCACAGCGCCCATCACGTCGCCGTCGGAAAAGAGGATCGAAGCGGGGCCGTCCCACGGCTCCATCATAGTGGCGTAATACTGATAAAAATCGCGTTCCTTCTGCGGCATTGCGTGGTTGTTGTCCCACGGCTCGGGGATCGTTATCATCACCGCAAGCGGCAAGTCCATACCGCTCATTACAAGAAATTCCAGAGTGTTGTCAAGCCGTGCGGAGTCGCTGCCGTCGGGATTGACTACAGGCAGCACCTTGTCAAAATCGCCCATCAAAAATTGCGAAGCCATATTTTCTTCACGCGCGAGCATTTTGTCCGCGTTGCCGCGAATGGTGTTGATCTCGCCGTTGTGTACGATCATACGGTTCGGGTGCGCCTTTTGCCAGCTTGGAAATGTATTTGTGGAAAAGCGCGAGTGCACCAGCGCGATGGCGGATTCATAGTCCTCATCCTGCAAATCGGTAAAGAAGCGGCGCAGATCGCCAACCAAAAACATACCCTTATATACAATAGTACGGCTTGAAAGCGAAACAACATATGTGTCCTCGTTGCTCTGTTCAAAAAAGCGCCGCGCTACATACAGCCTGCGGTCAAAATCAATGCCGCGCTGCACGCCCTCGGGACGGTTGATGAAGCACTGCTGGATATTCGGCATACATTCAAGCGCCTTGTCGCCTAAAGCGGAAGGATTAGACGGTACCTCGCGCCAGCCCAGAACAGCAAGCCCTTCCTTTTCGGCGATGTTTTCAAACATTCTTTTCGCCTGACTGCGCCGCAGCTCGTTTTGCGGAAAGAAAAACATTCCAACAGCGTAATCGCGTTCGGAAAGAATGGGGATTTGCAGCTGTTTTGCAACTTTAGAAAAGAATTTATGCGAAATTTGCAACAGAACGCCAACGCCGTCGCCGGTTTTTCCCTCGGCGTCCTTGCCTGCGCGGTGCTCAAGCGTTTCTACGATCGTCAGCGCGTTCTCCACCGTTGAGTGCGACTTGAAACCCCTGATGTTTACTACCGCTCCTATGCCGCAGTTGTCGTGCTCAAAGGATGGAGAATACATAGAGTTTTTCATCAGGCGTTCTTTGCTTTCGGGATTTTCGGCAAGTGGTGTCATGAAAATCAATCCTTTCCGTCGGTTTTGATTTTTGCAACTTAGCAATTGCAAACTTGCAAAGACAAATGACATTCGTATTATATAACCATCGCGCAGCGCTTGTCAAGAGGGTTTTGCAATTTATTCCGTGGCAATATTCATTTGTTCGGCGAATTTTTACTGCATTTGTCGTTTCTTTTTGTGCCATTTGCAAGATTATCAAATTTTCTTGCAAAATCTATTGACAAGCTTTTAACAATGCGCTATAATAACGCCAATGACACAGCAACGGCGCTGATGGCTTGCAAAAGCTATCGGCGCCTTTTGCTTTGTCAAGACATGACAGGAGAGATAGTTATGACAAACGTACCCGAACGTTTCGGAAGTAAAGTGTTTAACGACAAGGTCATGCGCGAAAGATTGCCCGGCAGCACCTACAAAGCGCTGAAAAAGACCATTGAAAACGGCGAACCGCTGGACAGCGGAGTTGCCAGCGTCGTGGCGAACGCCATGAAGGATTGGGCGGTCGAGCAGGGCTGCACTCATTTTACCCACTGGTTCCAGCCGATGACCGGAGTCACCGCCGAAAAACACGACAGCTTCATTCAGCCTTGCGGCGACGGAGTCATTATGGAGTTTTCGGGCAAGGAGCTTATCAAGGGCGAGCCCGACGCGTCGTCCTTCCCGTCCGGCGGAATCCGCGCCACCTTTGAAGCGCGCGGCTACACCACCTGGGATCCGACCTCCCCGGCATTTGTCAAGGACGGTTCGCTGTATATCCCCACCGCGTTCTGTTCCTACACAGGCGAGGTGCTCGACAAAAAAACGCCGCTGCTGCGCTCGATGGAGCGTCTCAGCGCCGAAGCCGTCAAAATATTGCGTCTGCTCGGCAAAACCGACGTCACACGCGTTGCGACCACCGTCGGTCCCGAACAGGAATACTTTTTGATCGACAAAGATCTGTACGAACAGCGCGTTGACCTCAAGCTGACCGGACGCACGCTCTTCGGCGCAATGGCGCCCAAAGGTCAGGAGCTGGAGGATCACTACTTCGGCGCGATCAAAACACGCGTAGCCGCATATATGAAGGATCTGGACGAGGCGCTGTGGGAGCTGGGCATCTTTGCCAAAACAAAGCACAACGAGGTCGCTCCCTCCCAGCACGAGCTCGCGCCGATTTTTACCACATCAAACATCGCCACCGACCACAACGAGCTGATGATGGAAATTATGCAAAAGGTCGCCGAGCGGCACGGTCTTGTTTGCCTGCTGCACGAAAAGCCCTTTAAGGGCGTAAACGGCAGCGGCAAGCACAACAACTGGTCGATTTCCACCAACACAGGCGAAAACCTGCTTTCTCCGGGCAAGCACCCCGAAACGAACACGCAGTTTTTGCTGTTCCTCGCGGCGATCGTCAAGGCGGTGGACGAATATCAGGACTTGCTCCGTATCACTGTTGCTTCCGCAGGCAACGACCACCGTTTGGGCGCCAACGAAGCGCCGCCCGCGATCATCTCAATGTATCTCGGCGATGATTTGGACGCGCTGGTACATTCGATCATCAACGGCGACAACTACGAGAGCCACGGCAAAGAGCGTATGCACACCGGAGTTGACGTGCTTGCGGACTTCAAAAAGGATAATTCCGACCGAAACCGCACCTCGCCCTTTGCTTTTACGGGCAACAAGTTTGAGTTCCGCGCACTGGGCTCCGCGCTGAATATCGCGTGCCCCAACTATATGCTGAACACCATGGTCGCCGAGGAGCTTTCGCAGTTTTACGAGGCAATAAAAGACGCCGATGATGTAGAAGCCGCCGTTAAAGCGCTGATCAAAGACACGCTTACGGCACATCAGCGGATCATCTTCAACGGCGACAACTATTCCGACGAATGGGTAGCGGAAGCCGAAAGACGCGGTCTTTTAAATTTGAAGTCCCTTCCCGAAGCGCTGTCGCACTTCCTTGACCAAAAGAATATCGATCTGTTTGTAAACCACAACATCTGCACCGAAGCGGAGCTTCGCGCGCGTTACGAGATCGACTTGGAGGCATATTCCAAGCAGCTCAACATTGAGGCGCTGACCATGGCGGATATGGCGAAAAAGGATATTATGCCGGCAGTGACGGCGTATATCCGCGAGCAGGTTGACGCGGCGCTTGCAAAGAAGGCGCTGTCAGAGGCGCTTCCCACTGCCGCAGAGGAAAGCTTGGCGGCAAGCCTTTCCGAAAAGCAGGTGCGGTTCGCGCAGCTTATCGACGAGCTGAAAGCTGAAACAGCAAAGGCAGCGGCAACAGAAGAACCGCTTGCGCAGGCATTCGCGTACCGCAACAACGTCTTTGCCAAGATGGAGGAGCTTCGCGCCGTCGGCGACAGCATGGAAGCGGAAACCGCGGCGGAATACTGGCCGTATCCCAGCTACACCGACCTGCTGTTCGGCGTATAACACAGCCTTACCTTACCTGCGCAGGGGGACGGCTATGTTACGGTTGTTCCCCTGCACTTTCTCAAACGCAAAACGTTGAGAATAAGAAAATTCACTCTCAACCCTCATCAAGCTATCATCCGATAGGCTAATATATGGCAACGTGACGTTGCATCCACTCCGCCTTTTGAAGCGTTCAATATAACGGCAACCTTCCTAAACGGCGGAACAAAACGTTGAGAATAAGAAAATCACTCTCAACTCTCATCAAGCTATCATCCGATAGGCTAACATATGACAACGCAACGGCGCGTTTTCCGAAAGGGGAGCGTGCCGTTGTGTCATGTACAACAACATCATTTGGAGTAATCATTATGAACGAAACAATCAGAGAACTTGTCACTCAACTGACAAACGAACAGCTTTTCGCCGTGTGGTTTTTGATCGGCGCGGCGCTGGTATTCTGGATGCAGGCAGGCTTTGCTATGGTAGAAGCAGGCTTCACCCGCGCAAAAAACACCGGCAACATCATTATGAAAAACCTGATGGACTTTTGTATCGGCACAGTCACCTTTATTCTCATCGGCTTCGGCTTGCTGATGGGCGAGGATGCACTGGGCTTGATCGGAAAGCCCGGCTTTGACCTTTTCACATCCTATGCAAGCTTTGATTTTTCAAGCTTTGTGTTCAACCTCGTTTTCTGCGCCACAACAGCAACGATCGTTTCCGGCGCGATGGCGGAGCGTACTAAATTTTTGTCCTACTGCGTGTATTCCGGCATCATCTCCGCCGTCATCTATCCCATCGAAGCGCACTGGATCTGGGGCGGCGGCTGGCTGAGTCAGCTCGGCTTCCACGACTTCGCAGGCTCCTGCGCTATCCATATGGTCGGCGGTATCTCCGCTTTGATCGGCGCAAAGATGCTCGGCGCGCGTATCGGCAAATTCAAAAAGCAGAAGGACGGCAGCGTCAAGGTCGGCGCGTTCCCCGGTCACAACATCGCGCTCGGCGCGCTGGGCGTGTTCATTCTGTGGCTCGGCTGGTACGGGTTTAACGGCGCGGCGGCAACCTCTGTTGAGCAGCTCGGTTCAATCTTTCTTACAACCACTGTTGCACCCGCAATTGCAACGGTTGTGTGCATGATTTTTACATGGCTGAAATATGGCAAGCCAGACGTCAGTATGTGCCTTAACGCTTCCCTTGCCGGTTTGGTCGCCATCACCGCAGGCTGCGACGTCACAGACGCCTTCGGCGCTATCGTCATCGGCGCGGTTGCCGGTCTGCTGGTCTGCTTCGGCGTATGGCTGCTCGACTACAAGCTTCACATCGACGATCCCGTCGGCGCCGTCGCGGTTCATATGCTCAACGGCATTTGGGGCACGCTCGCGGTTGGTCTGTTCGCCACCGATTCCGCTCCCGGCTATTCTATTGCAAACGCGGCTGGCAAAACGCTGACAGGACTTTTCTACGGCGGCGGCTTTGAGCTGATGGGATTGCAGCTGCTCGGCTTTGGCGCTGTGGCGTGCTGGACAGCCGTCACGATGACCTGCGTGTTCTTCCTGATCAAGAAAATCTTCGGTCTGCGCGTGACTCGCGAGGAAGAAATGCTCGGACTGGATTCCACCGAACACGGTATGCCCTCTGCCTATGCGGGCTTTTCCATGGTTCCCGAATACATTGAAGAAGGCGGCGCGCCTGTTCTCGTCAGCGGCGACGCGCCTGTTGCCGAGGCTGTTGAGGTTAAGAAAATGCCTGCCTTTGACGACGGCAGACCGAAGATCAGCAAGGTTGAGATCGTCTGCAAGGAGGCACGTCTTGAAGCGCTGAAAAACGCGATGATGGAGATCGGCATCACCGGCATGACCGTCACGCACGTTCTCGGCTGCGGCACGCAGAAGGGCACGCCCGAATATTACCGCGGCGTACAAATCGAAGCCAACCTGCTGCCCAAGGTGCAGGTGGACATCGTAGTTTGCACGGTACCTGTCGGCAGGGTGATCGAGGCGGCAAAGAAAACGCTTTACACCGGTCATATCGGCGACGGCAAGATCTTCGTCTATGACGTGGAAGAGGTCGTCAAGGTAAGAACAGGCCAAACGGGACTGGAAGCGATGCAGAATTTTGATTCCATATAATTTTGCAACATCACCTTACATCACTTTCAATAACTCAATAATAATCTCGTAGATATTTATTTAATTTGCAAGAATTTTAACAAGCACTTGCATTTTCGCTTGACAACTGCCTGTAAAAATACTATAATAACGGTGTTGCAGGCAAGGGCGCCGGAACGTTTTGTTTCTGCGCCCTTTTATCTTTTGTCGAATGGAGAATGATTATGTGTGGAATTGTTGGATATGTCGGTCACCGCGACTGCACCGATGTGCTGGTTTCGGCTCTTACAAAATTGGAATACCGCGGCTATGACTCGGCAGGTATCGCCGTGTTTGAAAACGGCAAGATCGCCGTCGCAAAAACCAAGGGCAGACTTTCTGATCTGACAGAAAAAATGGAGCGCGAGGGCAAGCCGCAGGGACACGCGGGCATCGGTCATACTCGCTGGGCGACCCACGGCGAGCCGTCCGACGTCAACTCGCACCCCCATTCGGGACGGCGCGTGACGATCGTGCACAACGGGATCATCGAAAACTACAAGCAGCTAAAGCAGTTTTTGATCGACAACGAGCGCACGGAGTTTCTCTCCGACACCGACACCGAGGTGGTAGCGCAGCTGCTCGATTTCTACTACGACGGCAACCCTATCCGCTGTATCCGCAAGGTACTTCACGAGCTGCGCGGCTCGTTTGCGCTTGGAATAGTTTTTGCTGACCGTCCCGAAACTGTTTACGCTGTGCGGTGCGAAAGTCCGCTGATCGTCGCGCAGGGACAGGGCGAGGTGTTCATCGCGTCCGATGTTCCCGCTGTTATCAAATATACAAAGGACTATTATCTGCTTGAACACGGTGAGATCGCCGTGTTGAAAAACGGTGGAGTTACATTCTGTTCATTGCACGGCAGAATGCTGGAAAAAGAGCTTATGACAGCGGATTGGGACGAGGACAGCGCTGAAAAGGGCGGTTATCCCCATTATATGCTCAAGGAGATCCACGAGCAGCCAACGGCGGTCAAAACGACTATCACACCGCGCATCGAAAACGGGATGCCAAACCTCAGCGAATGCGGAATAACGCCCGAAACGCTAAAGGGCTTTAACAATATTTTCATCGTCGCCTGCGGCACCGCAATGCACGCCGGAATGGTCGGTAAATATGTTATCGAAAAAACAGCGCGCGTTTCCGTAACGGTTGACATAGCAAGCGAGTTCCGCTACCGCGATCCGCTGATCGGCAAGGATGATTTGGTCATCATCATCAGCCAGTCGGGCGAAACCGCTGATTCCAAGGCGGTGCTTAATCTTGTAAAAGGCACCGGTGCAAAAACGCTTGCGATCGTCAACGTCAAGGGAAGCTCGATCGCGCGTGAAGCGGATATGGTCATCTACACCCACGCAGGTCCCGAGATTGCCGTCGCTTCCACAAAGGCATATATGGTGCAGCTAAGTGTGATGTACCTGCTGGCGTTTGAAATGGCTTTCGCAAAAGGAAAAATCGACGAGGCGACCTGCCGTCAGCTGACCGCTCAGCTTGTCAGTATGCCGCAGATCATCGAAAAAACCATCGGTTCAGTCGTGGACACCTGCCAATATGTATCCACCAAGCTGATAACCGCGGACAGCCTGCTGTATATCGGCAGAGGGCTTGACTACGCGCTCTCGATGGAGGGCTCCCTAAAGCTTAAGGAGATCAGCTACATTCATTCCGAAAGCTACGCGGCAGGCGAGCTTAAGCACGGCACCATTTCGCTGATCACCGACGGAATGCCTGTCATCGCGGTCGCTACGCAAAATTCTTTATTAGAAAAAACAGTTTCCAATATAAAGGAGGTCAAGGCGCGCGGCGCAATGACGGTCGTCATATGCGACGAGCAGGCGGACGTCGACAGCGAAGCGGCGGATTACTTTATCCGCGTCCCGAAGATCAACGAAATGCTGATGCCGATGGTAGCCACCGTTCCCATGCAGCTGCTCGCGTACTACACCTCTGTCAACAAGGGCAACGACGTTGACAAGCCGCGCAACCTCGCAAAATCCGTCACTGTAGAGTAAGCTCAGCGTGCACAGCACACGCGTTTCAAATCTATAAAATATCCAATAAAGCAAAAAACTGCTGCCGCTGATCGTTCATCGATCGGCGGCAGCTCTGCGTCATACCAACGGGATCCCCAGCATTTTCTCCCATTCGCGACGGCGCTGTTCCTGCTCGTTCATAACCTCTATGGTCTTGCGCAGCAGGCACTCGTGCTTTTCGTTGGCAGCCTCCAGCTTTTCAAGGAAAGGGCTTTTGCAGTCCGCAATAACGATCCTTCCGGCAGGCTGCCGCTTTTTCTTTATGTACTCCGTCCCTGCGGTTTTCATCAGCTCCGTCCAGCTTGAAATCCCGCAGTGACGCGCCGTGGTTTCCCATGCAGGCGTGTTTGCGTCGCGAAGGAGATTGAAGCGACGGCAGCTCATACCCTCCGACTTATGCTTTTCAAATTGCTCCCGGAAGCATTTGATCCAGTCCTCCCGTGTTTCAAAGCCGAATCGATCGGAAAGCACCCGGTCGGTGTGACTTTGATTTCCGCTTTCCGGGAACATACGCTTCAACAACAGCGACGGCGACATCTGAAAAACAGACCGGATCGTCGCGTCCTTTGGCATACCGTGCTCCTTAAGGCTTGTCACGGTCGGCGCTTTACCGGTGCGCTGTCTGTAATCGTTGAGCGCCTGCAAAATGCTCTCCTTTGTCCAGCCGCGGTGCCAGTCCGCCTGCTCCAATGATTTCAGCAATTTTATTGCCTGTTCCTTGGTTTTCGGCGGAATGTCCTCACGCGCCTCAATTGACTCGATCCCCAGCGAAATGGCTTGTACAGTCGATAAAATACTCATTTTACATCCTCCGTAAAAATATTTTACCGCGTTTCGACTGCTATACGCCGTCGGCACTCCGTATGTCGAAAACCGAACGTCAAGCTTAGGGTCAAAATTATCGATCGCCTTGATCAGCCCGATGACTCCGACCTGAAACAGATCATCGGGATTCTCTCCCCTGCCTGCAAACCGCCGTATCACCGACAAAACCAGGCGAAGATTGCCGTTGATCATTTCATCGCGCGCGCGCTTTCGCTCGGCAGGCGTTCCGTTTTTTATGATGTGCAGCAGCTCGCGCTTTTCCTCCTCGCTAAGCAGCTTCAGTCGTGCGGTGTTGACTCCGCATATTTCTACTTTTCCGTATTGCATACGATCCCTCCGGCGTGTTTATGATAAAAGTATTGCCGCGCGTTTATAAATTATGCACGCAAAGCTCCGTCACTCAGCCATTGTCAAACGATTGAACGCTAAAAATCGAATTAATGCTTTACTTTTTTCCGCCTTTGTTGTATAATATACGTTACGGATTGTGGAATAGTATGTCTGTTCCGCAAAAAGTGCCGTCAGGCACGTTTTCCGCCTTTCAAAAAAACGAAGCTTCGGCATTGCTTTCGCGGCGGAAAATCACATAATTCGTATTATCCAATAGAGAAGAGCAAAACGAACACACTTCAAGCAACAAATAATGAAAGAAATCAGAAAGAAACTAAAAAAGGCACACCTGAGCAAGC
>JBGUOX010000141.1:0-29795 GCA_045129995.1 Ruminococcus sp.
TATCGCCCAAGAAGAGCACACCGTTTCCGATGTGCTCTTCTGTTGATTCTTTCGATTGTTGCTTTGTCACTAACTTAATGACATTGGTGCTCGCGCACGTCCCTTTTTCGTAAAAATATCAGTCCTCGCAGGGAACAAAGTCCTCTTTGCCAACGCCGCAAACGGGGCAGCACCAATCATCGGGAAGATCCTCAAACGCGGTGCCGGGAGCAATACCGCTGTCGGGATCGCCCTCTGCCGGGTCATAAATGTAGCCGCAAGGCTCGCACATATATTTCATCGCTGTTTCTCCTTTCATAATTTTTATTTAAGGCAGTGCGCCCAAATTACAGTAAGTGCGCTCTCAGCTCGTCGCCGGACAGCGCCGAAAGATACGCCGGCGCGATGTCAAACACGGTCTTTGCGCCGCAAACGCCCTCGGCGTTCAGTCTTGCCGCGGCGCGCGCATAGGCGATCAGCACCGAACCGGTGAACTCGGGATTTGAGTCAAGCTTAAGGCTGTATTCAATGACGTGCTTTGTGCCGTCGCTGCTTTCTCCCGAATAAATCACCGAACCGCCGTGGGGCAGACCGCTGTGGTTTGCTTTCATTTCCTCCGCCGAAATAAAGGTCACGGTGGTGTCATAGTCGGAGAAGTAGTTGGGCATGGTTTTGATCTCGTTTTCGATCCTTGCCAAATCAGCGCCTTCCTCAGCAACAACAAAGCATTCTCTTGTGTGTTTCTGACGGGTGCTAAGCTCCGGATTCTCGCCGTTGCGCACCGCGTCCAGCGCCGCCGGAACAGGCACGGTATACTGACGCGCGTCAAGCACGCCGTCAATTCTTCTCACCGCGTCGGAATGACCTTGGCTTACGCCCTTGCCCCAGAAGGTGTAGTCCTTGCCGTCGGGCAGAACGGAATGAGCGTACACTCTGTTCAGCGAAAACATACCGGGATCCCATCCGCAGGAAATAATGCCGATCTTTCCTGCCGCCTTGCTTGCCTTGTCAACGTTTGCAAAGTGAACGGGTACGTTTGCGTGAGTGTCAAAGCTGTCGATCACGTTGTACATCGCCGCATATTTCGGCGTCATTTCGGGCAGGTCGGTTGCGGAGCCGCCGCAAATAACAAGAACGTCGATGTCCTCCTTGCCCGTGTCGAGGTCAGCGGTGCTTTTAACAGCAGCGCCCTCGGTGTTGATAACCAGAGTTGACGGATCTCTTCTGGTGTAAACGGCGACAAGCTCCATGTCGCTGTTTTTCTTGACGGCAGCCTCAACGCCTCTGCCAAGGTTACCGTAACCCAAAATACCAATTTTTACCATGTTTGATTCCTCCAATGTATGAATTTGCGGATCTCTCCGCCAAAAAGCAATGTAACGCGCGGTCAGTCGGCGATCTTAAGCGAAATGTCAAACGCCTTTACCGAATGGGTGATCGCGCCCATCGAAATAATATCCACGCCGGTTTCGGCGATGGCGCGCAGTGTTTCGTCGGTAATGCCGCCGCTTGCTTCCAGCAGCGCTCTGCCGCCGGTGATCTCCACTGCCTCGCGCATCTGTTCAACGCTCATATTGTCAAGCATAATAACGTCCACGCCTGCCTCCAGCGCCTGACCAAGCTCGTCAAGGTTGCGAACCTCAAGCTCGATTTTCGTCATATGTCCAAGCTTTTTTCTAAGCTTTGCCACAGCGTTAGCAATTCCGCCGCCGGCGTCAACGTGGTTGTCCTTCAGCATCGCCGCGTCCGACAGGTTATATCGGTGGTTTTTGCCGCCGCCTACGGTCACTGCGTATTTTTGCAGCGGGCGAAGCCCCGGCAGGGTTTTGCGCGTGTCCGCTATGGAAGCGTTGGTGCCTTCAATGATCTTAACTGCGCGGTTTGTGGCGGTCGCCACACCGCTCATATGCTGGATCAGGTTCAGTGCCGTGCGCTCGCCCTTAAGCAGGGTGCGTGTTTTTCCCTTGATCTCGGCAATAATGTCGCCTTTTTCCAAAACGTCGCCGTCGTGCTTGTAAACGGTCGCTTCAAATCCTTCGGGCTGCAAAATACGGAACACCCTCAGCGCAACGTCGATGCCGCACAGCACGCCGTTGTCCTTCGCGAGAAAGCGCGCGGTATTCACCTGATCGTCGGGGATCAAATAATCCGTGGTGACGTCAAGGTAGTTGATGTCCTCAAGCAGCGCCGTTTTGATTATATTGTCTACATAAATACTGTTAATCATTGATTTCCCTCTCTGACCTCATCCAAAATGATGCTCGCGACGACGGCAATGCTTTTTGCCTCCACAAAGTCGGAGCTGATCTCATAGTTCTCGCTGAAAAGCTGTTTGATAATTTCTTCGATCTCCCGGTAGCTGTCCTCATATTTTTCGGGCTTCGGCAGCACAAAGTATGCGTCCTGCAAAATCTCGCGAATGCGCGAACGGAAGCCGTGGGGAATAGGTCTGCCCGTGATCGGGCGGTGGGCAGGCTCCAAGCCGAGCGGTCGTCTGCCGTATTTTTTCAGGCGGCGCGTAATGTCCTCGGCCGCCGTGCGCGAATAAACAAGCGCCTCAAGCAGCGAGTTGCTCGCCAGGCGGTTTGCGCCGTGCACGCCGGTGTGGGCGCATTCTCCGGCGGCGTACAGGCCGTCGATAGAGGTTCGCGAATCAAGGTCAACGTCGATGCCGCCCATCAGGTAGTGCTGGCACGGAAACACCGGGATCCTGTCCTTTGTAATGTCCACGCCTTCCTCAAGACACCTCGCGTAGATCATCGGAAAACGGTTGCGCACAAAGTCCTGCGGCTTGTGCGTAATATCCAAATAAAAATGTTCGCTCTGCGTTTTCAGCGACTCGCGCACGATCGCGTTCGACACAACGTCGCGCGGCGCAAGCTCGCCTCGTTTGTCATAATCAAAGGCAAAGCGCTCGCCGTTGCAGTTAAGCAGCACAGCGCCCTCGCCGCGCACGGCTTCGCTTATCAAAAACCGCTCTCTGCCCTGATCCGCCGCAAACGCGGTGGGGTGGAACTGCACGCGCGACAAATTGCGGATATTCGCGCCCAGCATATGCGCAAAGGCAATGCCGTCGCCGGTGGCGATCGCGGAGTTTGTGGTGTATTTGTAAACCCTTCCAATGCCGCCCGTGGCAAAAATGCAGTAGTTGCAGCCGAAGTAACGCGGCGCTCCGTCCTTTAACACGCTCAAATAAAAGCCGTTCAAGGTTTTGTGAATGGAGTACAGCAGCGCTTCCTCAAGAATGTCCACATTAGGAAGCTCGCGCACCGCGCCGATCAGCGCGTCCACTATCGCCTTGCCGGTGGAGTCCTTGTGATGAACGATCCGGTGGCGGCTGTGACCTGCCTCCAGCGTTTTGCAAAGAGTGCCGTCGGGATTAAGGTCGTAATCCACGCCCAGCTCCTTGGTTTTCAGCACATCGGCAGGGCCTTCCTTGACCAGCTTTTCAACAGCGGCAAGGGTGTTTTTATATTTGCCTGCAATCAGCGTGTCGCTGATATGCAGCTTGTACGCGTCGTGCACTGTGTCCAGCACGCAGGCAACGCCGCCCTGCGCAAGCGAGCTGTTAGACAGCGGCAGCTCGCGCTTGGAAAGCAGCAGTACGCTGACGTCCGAAGGAAAGCTGATGGCGGCATACAGTCCCGCCGCGCCTGTTCCTACGATTATGACGTCATATCTTTTGTCCATGGTAAACCTCAAATTCTATTTACAAAACCGTTGATTTATACTATACTAATGGTTAAGGCAAAGCCTTATTCCATTATATTATACTACATCATTTTAAATTAGTAAAGTGCAATCGCGCACTTTTTACGCAGATTCTGAGGAACAGTCCTATGATCGACAACGAACAAAAAATCACCCGCGCGCTGCTTGTCAGCGTAGACACAGGCAGCTACGACGCCGAGGCGTCGCTCGACGAGCTCGAGGAGCTTGTAAAAAGCGCCGGAGCCGAGCCTGTTTTGTCGCTTATGCAAAAGCTTCCGCGCATAGAAAGCGGCACCTACGTCGGCACCGGCAAGCTGCAGGAGATCGCTGACATCTGCAAATCGCAGGAAATCGACTTGGTGGTTGCGGACAGCGAGCTTTCGCCCACTCAAATCAAAAATATGGAAAACGCCACCGACGTGCGTGTTATCGACCGCACCACGCTGATCCTCGACATCTTCGCGCTGCGCGCGCGCAGCAAGGAGGGCAAGCTCCAGGTCGAGCTTGCGCAGCTCAAATATCTTCTGCCGCGACTTACCGGCAAGGGCGTCGAAATGTCGCGTCTCGGCGGCGGAATCGGAACGCGCGGCCCCGGTGAAACAAAAATCGAAACCGACCGCCGCCACATCCGCCGCAGGATGGAAACGCTCAGGGACGAGCTTGCCGAGGTGGAAAAGCACCGTCAAATGCTGCGCCGCCGCCGCGAAAAGGACGGCGTCATCACCTGCGCCATCGTCGGCTACACCAACGCCGGCAAGTCCACGCTGATGAATTATCTCACCGACGCCGGCGTGCTGGCACAGGACAAGCTGTTCGCCACGCTCGATCCCACCTCTCGCGCGCTAAAGCTGCCAAGCGGCGTCAGCATAATGCTTATCGACACCGTCGGGCTTGTCAGGCGGCTGCCTCACCACCTTGTAGAGGCGTTCCGCTCCACCCTGGAGGAAGCCGCGCAGTCAGACGTCATCATCAATCTCTGCGACGCGTCCGGTGAGGAAGCGCGCGTGCATCTGCAGGTGACGCGCGACCTGCTCGATTCGCTCGGCTGCGGCGACAAGCCTGTTTTGACCGTGCTCAATAAATGCGATCTGCTCGACGGATTCGTAATGGCGCAGGACTTCGACGGCTATATAAAAATCAGCGCCAAAACAGGCGAAGGCGTAGACGACCTGCTTCAGGCGATCGAGGACAACCTTCCAGTGCGAATGCACCGCGTCAGTCTGCTGATCCCCTTTGCGCAGGCAGGGCTCGTCAACGACATCCGTCAAAGCGGCACTCTGCTCAGCGAGGAATACACCCCGGACGGCGTCGCAGTAGAGGCGGTAGCGGACGAACAGCTTTATTCCAAGCTCAGGGAATTTGAAACAGATAAGGATTTGAAAACCAATGAACTTTGATTTTGCGGTGCTGGACTGGATGCAAAGCGTCCTTCGCTGCACCTTTCTCGATTATCTGATGGCGGCGTTCAGCTACGCCGCGGAGGCAGGCGCGGTCTGGATCGTGCTGGGCGTCGTGCTTTTGTTTTTCAAAAAAACACGCGCCGCAGGAATGATGCTGCTTATTGCGCTTCTGCTCGGATGGGTGCTCGGCGATCTCATCACCAAGCCGCTGGTACAGCGCAGCCGCCCGTTTGTTGTAAATCCCGACGTAGTGCCGTTCATCAAAAATCCAAGCAGCTTCAGCTTCCCGTCGGGACACAGCTGCACTTCGGCTGTAGCCGCCACTGTGCTGTTGGTCAAGCACCGAAAAATCGGGTTGGCGGTGCTTCCGTTTTCGTTGCTGGTTATGCTTTCGCGCCTTTACAACTATGTACATTTCCCGACAGACGTCCTCGGCGGCGCGCTGCTCGGCGTGTTAAGCGCGCTGCTTGTAATGCTTGTGTTCCGCAAAACGGGTTTGGAAAACAAGCTGTCGCCGAAAGAACAATAAATAAAAAGCAGGCTTAAACGTCAAAAGTGTTTAAGCCTGCTTTTGGTTTTATCATTCAACCGCGGAAACGGGACCTGTCCAGTCAATAATACCGCCAAATTCCTTCACGTTGGTGTATCCTGCCCTCGCCAGCTTTTCCGCCGCCTGCTTGCTGCGGTTTCCGCTTCGGCAGTATACCAAAATCAGCGCGTTCTTGTCGGGCAGCTGCGGCACATCCTCATCGCCTATGTTTTCATTCGGAACACAAATAGCTCCGGGGATATGATTCTCGGAAAACTCCTGGACCGTGCGAACATCCAGCAGCACATAATCGCTTTCGCTTTTCATCAGCTGCGCTGCTTTTTCCTGGGTTATTTGCTCATAGCTGCCGCTGACCGGTTCTTCTTTTTCGTCGGACGACTGTTTTGATGCTCGGCATCCTGCCGTCAGCAAAGCAACAGCCGCCGCGATCGCCAGCAGCAAAAGCAAAGGTCTTTTCATTTTCGCATCTCCTTATATCAAAATACCGTTGCAATGGTCGATCTCGTGTTGGATGATCTGTGCCGTGAAATCCTTGAAGGTTTTTGTCTGCGCGCGAAAATGCTCGTCGCGATATGCGACGCGTATCGTTTGGAACCGCACCGTCGGTCGCGGATCTCCAAGCAGCGACAAACAGCCTTCCTCGGCAGGATATGGCTTGCTTTTTGAGATGATCTCGGGATTGTACATCACCGTCACCCTGCCGTTTTCCGTAAAAGCGATGATCCGCTTTGAAACGCCGATCATATTTGCCGCCATACCGACGCAGGTCGCGCGGTGCATCAACAGCGTGTCGCGCAGATCATTCGCAACATCGACGTCGTCCGCAGTCGCTTCGGCGGAGGGGATCTTCAAAAACAGCGGATCGTGCATCAAATTGCGAACCATATCAGTCCTTGCCCTTCACAAGCACCGCGCGAAGCGCGATTATCATCAGCGGAACAAGCACCGCCTGAATAGCCAGTCCTGGCAAGCCAGCGACGATCTGCGACCAAATCATCGGCACGGTAAACGGCGAAACGCCCTGAAACAGCGCCACAGCGCCCAAAAACACCGCTCTGCCTGCGAGCTGCGCGGCAATAACTGCGGGGAACGCCCACAAACCGTTTTCAGCTATCTTCCTTGAGAACAGCCCTGCGACCAGCGCAAAAACCGTCAGCTCCGCTATCATAAACGGCAAACGCGGCAGCGCGGGCATAGGAGCACCGGCGAGCGACGTCAGCAAATAGCTGACAACAGGCGACATCGCGCCAACCGTAACCGCCCAGCGCGCGCCGAGCAGGCATCCGCCGACTAAAACAGGAAGATACATCGGCAAAAACTGCACGCCGCCGGGTTGACCGAGCGCCAAATGCACCAGCTGCGGCAGCGCCGCGGCAAGCGCGATCAGAAAAAGCGATACCAGCGATTTTATTGTTATTCTTTTTGAGATGCTTGCATCCCTTTGAGTCAAGGCTTTATCCAGCATAAAGGTTTTCTCCTTTCGTTTATTCGGTAAACGGCTTCAGGTTTTCAACTGCCGTTTCAGGACAGATCCTCGCCTCGCCGTTGTCAAGGTCGATCAAAATATAACGGTCGTTTCCCATGTCCATTTCCTTCATACAGCTTAGCTGTCTGTGACCGTGACGGGTTTCAATTCGCTCTACCAGCGCGTGGTTTTCATCCTCGCGCATCGCGTAAACCAAATCCACGCACGCCTGATCCAGCGCCAAAATATCGGTGGAGGCCAAAATGCCGACGTTAGGCGTAACGACCGGCTCTGCGTCCACGCCCTCGCAGTCGCACGAAACCGACATATTGCGCATCACATTCACATAAGTGATGTTTTTGCCGAAAAAGTCGATCGTCGCCTTGGTCGACTCGGTAATGCGCTCCATCAGCTCTTCCTCGTCGATCGACCACATACCGCCGCCCTCGCGTGAATGGATCCACTTTTTGCCCAGTCTGCCGTCGGCGCAGCCGATCCCGATGTTTTTGTTCGAGCCGCCGAAGCCGCCCATCGTGTGACCTTTAAAGTGCGTCAGCACCAGCAGAGAATCATATCCTGTCATATGCGAGCCGCAGGACATCTCCTTCATCCATTTGCCGCCTTCGATTGGCAGGCAAACGGTACCGTCCTCGTCCATAATGTCCACCGGACAAAACGTCCATCCGTTGATTTCCAAGGTATTGCGGTGCTGCTCGGTGGTGTAACGGTCGCCTTCGTAGTAGGTGTTGGTTTCCACGATCACGGCGTTTTGCAGCTCCGGCTCCGCCGCCAGCAGCTCGCGCACCCATTCGCGCGGAATGATATTCGGACCGTGCGGCTCTCCCGTGTGCAGCTTAACGCCTACCTTGCCCTGAATATGTGCATTGACTTTTTCATACACTTTTTTCAGTCCCTCGGGCGACAAATCGCGTGTAAAATAAACCACCGATTCATTGCCGGTGCGTTCCTCATACGGCACATAACGCCTGCCGTCGGCTTTTGTTTTGCTCATCAAATCACCCTTATTATTTTAATAATACATTTTAATAATAGCAGAAATCTCAGGGTTTGTCCATAATAATATGCAGAATTTTGCGCGTCGGTTCAGCCGCGCGCGGTTGACAATTCTTTAACGAATGTGCTAATATAATACTGAAAAACCGCATAGGGTTTATTGAGGTGGTATTATGTCAAACGGAATGGACAAAAAAATCAACGGCGTCGTCAATATGCTGATGGAGGACTATGCCAAGGGCCGCACCATCGACGAAAACAAAATGTTTGACTATCCTGACAAGGACGTCGTGATCGATATTCTCGAAAAGATGAAGGTCGTCATCTATCCCGGCTATTACCGCAACAGCAACTACCGCACCTACACCGTGCGCAATAATATTTCAATTCTGCTGGAGGACATCATCTTCAATCTTATCCGCCAGACCTCCATCGTTCTGCGCTACAGTCCCAAATACGAAAACGCCGACGCCGAGGCTATCAGCGCGGAATCCGAACGTATAACCTTTGCGTTTCTTGAAAAGATCCCCAAAATCAGGGAATACATCGAAACCGACATCCAGGCGTTTTACGACGGCGACCCTGCCGCCTACAACAAGGATGAGATCATCTGCACCTATCCGGGACTTTACGCCATTTTTTCAAGCCGTATCGCGCACGAGCTGTTTTTGCTGGGCGTGCCGCTGATCCCGCGAATTATGACCGAACACGCCCACAGCCTGACGGGCATCGACATCCATCCCGGCACCACCATCGGCAAATACTTTTTCATCGACCACGGAACGGGCATCGTCATCGGCGAAACCACCGAGATCGGCAACAATGTCAAAATCTATCAGGGCGTCACTCTCGGCGCGCTGTCCACGCGCGGCGGACAAAACCTGCGCGGCAAAAAGCGTCATCCCACCATCTGCGACAACGTCACGATTTATTCGGGCGCGTCCATTCTCGGCGGCGACACGGTCATCGGGAAAAATGTTGTCATCGGCGGTAACGCCTTCATAACCAACTCAATCCCCGACGGCGCCAAGGTCAGCGTAAAAAGCCAGGAGCTTATGTTTCACTATTCCGCCGACAAGCCTGCCGAAACACGCGAGATCAAGCCCGAAGACACCTGCTTCCAAATCATATAACACATCACCGTATCAGCGCGGCGGCAAATTTGTCCGCCGCGTTTTATTGCGTCAAACAGCTTGATTTTCATGCTGATGCTATGGTACAATAGTAATGATAAAAAACTTGGAGGGTTATGCGTGAGAATAAAAAAACGGTTCGCGGCGCTGCTTATCGTGCTGGTTACAGTGTTTGGCGGCACATTCATTTATTGCGTGCTGACAGGAAACACCTGTACGGTCACCATGGTTAATTCGGGCTTTGGCTTCGACGTTAATGAAAAAGATTTCAAGGTGGAATTGTCCGATCCTTCGGTCGCGGAGTTCAAAGAGCTGCGCGTGGTTCCAAACGGCGGTATGGGCAAAACGGCGGAGGTCACCTTTCATTCGCTAAATCAGGGCGAAGCGACGGCAACGGTCTTTTACATCCCTTCACCGGAGCAGATGGAAGACTTCGACACTATGTCCGAGAAAGATCAAAAAGAAATGCTGGCTCCTCGCCAGCTCACGCCTAAGCTTAACCTGCACGTCACCCCCTTTGGCACCATGCTTGTGACCAACGGTCTGACGTTCAACGGCTGGGAGCTCGTTCAGGTCGAGATCCTCGGCAGTACGGTGCTGATCGCTGTTGTAATGCTCGCATCCTTCATCGAAAGCGTCAAAAAGGGAAGGTTTTCCTATTCCACGGTCGCCTTCGGCGGAGTGGCGATGTATTTTGCGTTTATGTTTTTGCTGTCCGTATACGATATGCAGTATATGAACACCTTCCGCAATTTTTTGAGTTCCATATCCGACAGCGGCTATCTGTTTGTTTTCCTCACAGCTCCGGTTATGCTGCTGGTAGCAGGCTTGATCGCCTTCAGCAACATTTGGCTTATGCGTCACGAAGGCCGCCGTCCGCAAAATATGCTCGGCATCGGTCTGGCGGTTGCATGGGTGCTCGGCTTGGGATCCATTATGATAGCAGAAACCTTGCTTATCGGTAACGGACATCCAACCGTCGGCAGGGACGTAAGCTACTCGCTTGCCTATGTCCTCAGCTTTATGGAGTGTATGCTGTTGTCCACAATCGCCTGCACGTTTTTGGCGGCTCGTTACAAGCCGCCGTTCGACAAGGATTATCTGCTGATCCTCGGCTGCTGCATCCGTGACGACGGAACGTTAACGCCTATTCTAAAGGGCAGAGCCGACGCCGCCATCAGCTTTGAACGCGAGCAGTTTGCCGCCACCGGCAAGCACGCCAAGTTTGTTCCCTCAGGCGGTCAGGGCGCCGACGAAGTGATCTCGGAAGCCGAGGCGATGAAGCGCTATCTCTTGGAGCAGGGCTATCCCGAGGAGCAGATCATCAAGGAGGACAAAAGCGTCAACACCTATCAAAACATTCAGTTTTCCCGCGACCGGATCAAGGAGGACGCCAAAACGCTCGAAGGCGTCCGCGCGGCGTTCGCCACCACCAACTATCACGTGTTCCGCGGATATGTCTTATCAAAAAAGCACAAGCTGGACGCGCAGGGCATTTCTGCAAAAACAAAATGGTATTTCTATCCCAATGCCTTCCTGCGCGAGTTTGCCGGCTTGCTGGTAGATAAAAAATTCCAAATCGCCGCGATCGTGCTGATGATCCTGATTTTATACACAGGCGGCGTGCATCTGCTGCATATGCAATTCTGAGGTAATTATGAACAGAACGGGATCCGGCTCCGAGCATCCGTGGGACACCTCGTCCTACGGAGAAACTCAGCCATATTCACCACAAAACAACAGAACCGGGCGGACGTATGAATATACGGCCGCTCCGGTCGGCTATGCCGAACAGCCTGCTGCCGCGCCGCCCAAGCGCTTTGGCAGGCTGCCCTATTATGTCGTGTCGCTGCTTACGGCGGCTCTCGGCGTTTTGCAGCTGTTTTTGCCGCTGGCCGACTGGGTCGTCTTTCGCTATCAGGTGTTCGGACGCGAGATCGCCGGCGGCGCCCTAAACTTATTCGATCTTGCAAAAAAGTTCCTGTTCAGCGGAAGCATCGTCGAGTTTCTCACAGGCTTCGGCGACTATCTGAACATCACAAAATACACGCCGGTCTCGATCCAGGAAAAATTCGACCAGGGACGCGCCGGCGGCATCGTCGTTATGGCGGTGCTGGCATTCAGCCTGGCGCTTTTTCTGGTTTTCGCGGTTATGGCTGTCACGCGCCGCCGCGCGGCGTTCGCGGTCGGGATCGCGGCGGCGATAATAAATATCGCCGGCGACATCGCCGTGTTTTATGCCATGGGGGAGATGAACTCCATTTTGGAGAAGTATGACATTTTTTCGTGGAAAAATATGCAGTTTCATCTCAGCCAAGGGCCTACCCTCGCCATAATCGTGTCGTCCGCGGTGATCGTTTTCTGCATTGTCGCGGCGGTGCTGCGCCGTAAGGCATACCGGCGCTGAAACAGATAAAAACCCAGGGAGATTTTTCTAATCTTTATTGCAATCTCCTTTACGATATTGTATAATACTTACATAAGCGAATTTCTAAGTGAAAGGAGATGCTTAAATAAATGAGAAAAACAAAAATAGTCTGCACGGTCGGTCCCGCCTGCAACACCAAGGAAATGCTCCTTAAGATGATCGACGCGGGAATGAACGTAGCAAGAGTCAATATGTCCCACGGCACGCACGAAAGCCTCACCGGAGTCTTTGCCACCATACGCGAAGCGATCGAGGAAAGCGGTCAAAACGTGGCGATTTTGCTGGATACCAAGGGTCCCGAGGTGCGCGTTACCACCTTCGAGGGCGGCTCGGCAGTCCTGGAGGAGGGAAGCGATTTCGCCCTCTACAAATCAAAGGAGCAGGGCGATTCCGAGGGAGTCGCCATCTCGTACCCAAAGCTGGTCGATATTTTTATGCGCGACGGAGCGGAAGCCATCGGCCGCGAGCTGCTGCTCGACGACGGCTTGATCTCTATCATCACAAAAGAGGTTTATCCCGACAGGATCGTTTGCACCGTCAATAAGGGCGGCGTGCTGAAAAACCGCAAGAGCATCAATATTCCCGGCTATTACATCAATATGCCTTACGTCAGCGCCCAGGATCGCCGCGACATCGAGTTCGGTCTTGAGCAGGGCGCAAACGTGGTCGCGGCGTCGTTTGTACGCAACCACGAGGACGTCCGCACGCTTCGCGACTTCATCGACTCAATCGGCTATGAGCACGTTGAGATCATCGCGAAAATCGAAAACCAAAGCGGCGTTGATGATATGGATTTGATCATGGACTATGCCGACGGAATTATGGTCGCGCGCGGCGATATGGGCGTGGAGATCCCGTTCATCAAGCTGCCCGAGATCCAAAAGACCTTGATCCGCAAATGCGTGGCAAAGGGCAAGTATGTCATCACCGCTACGCAAATGCTTGAAAGTATGACCACCGCGCCGCGTCCCACACGTGCGGAGATCAGCGACGTTGCCAACGCGGTTTACGACGGCACAAGCGCCGTTATGCTGTCCGGCGAATCCGCCGCCGGCAAGTATCCGGTCGAAAGCGTCAAAGCTCTGGATTCCATCTGCCGCGAGGCTGAAAACAACGGCGAATTTGCCGCGCTGCACAATTATGTCGAAACGCACGGCATCAAGGACGCAAACGTGTTCCGAGGCAGCATTTGCCGCGCCGCCAAGGACATCGCCAAGGCGGTCGACGCCAAAGCGATAATCGTGGAAAGCGCCACCGGCCGCGTCGCGCGCGCCATGGTGCATTACCGTCCAAACGTCCCCGTTATCGCGGTCGTAACCTCCAAGCTGGTTTGCCGCAAGCTTTGCCTTAACTGGGGCATCACCGCGCTGATGGGCGAGGAAAAGTTCACCTCCGACGAAATCACCGAGCAGGCAATGCAGCGCGCTTTGTCAACCGGACTGGTGAAGAAGGGCGACACCGTTGTGGTTCTGTCCTCCAACAAAACAGTTCCCACCTCCAGCACCGATTCGCTCAACATCAGGATACTGTAATGAGTAATCTGGTTTTGATCGGAATGCCCGGGTCGGGCAAAAGCACCGTCGGAGTTCTGCTCGCCAAGGCGCTTGGCTATTCCTTCGAGGACGTCGACTTGATTATCAGCCGCCGCGCAGGAAAGCCGCTGCAAAAAATACTGGACGAGGACGGACTTGACAGCTTTCTCGAATTAGAGCAGGCCGTGGGCAGCACGCTCTCCGCCGAACGCACCGTCATCGCCACAGGCGGCTCAATGGTGCTAAGCGCGCAGGCAATGGCGCACCTTAAAAAAATGGGAACGGTAATTTTCATCGACGTGCCGTTTCAGGAGATCGAGCGCCGCGTCACCAACATCCGCACGCGCGGCATCGTTTTTCACAAGGACGAAACGCTAAGGGACGTATACCGCGAGCGGCTTCCGCTGTACAAGCGCTACGCCGACGTCACTGTTAATGTAAACGCGGGCGACACCTTAGAGGATACAGTAGACAGATTGATAAAACATCTATAAACCAAGAGCCGGCATTGCGCCGGCTCTGTTTTTTATTCTTTATTGATCGCGTAGGGAGAATCATAATTTCGGCTGCCGTCGGATCTCAAGATCCCCAGCTCCTTCAGCTTGTCAAGCGTGTGGGAATAATCCTCATAAACAGGGTAGGAATAGGTTTTGCCCCGGTGCGTGAATATTATGCGGAACAGCGACGCGTCACCTTTGTCGGTTTCGACGCGATAATCCTGTTTGAAAGCATTCAGTATTTCACCGGCTGTCGATTTGTCGTCGATCGCGAAATCGTCCAGGAAGCCGTATTTTATGCGGACTTTCTGCACGTTATTCTCGTTGATCCCGGAAAGCGGACCGTACTTGTTTTCATAAAAGACGCTTTCCTCCAGCATTCCCGCGGGCAGATCGTCGGGATCTCCTTTCCAAACATAATACCTCACAATGGTCTCGCCGCTTTTCAGACGGTAGCTTATGCTGTACTTGTAGCTGAGATTATTATTGAACAAACGAAAAACTACGTCGTCATATCTTCGCGCCGCTTTTTCATTAATGGTTTCGTGGGGATTATTTTCCAAAAACAATTTGTGTGTTTCAATAATATCCTGCACGTTCTGTCGGCTTGAAAAGTCCGTCGCCGACGAAAGGGCGTCTTCGTAGGAGTATCTGTCTTTGAAAAAATCGCTATAGTGCAGAAATCCGGCGCTTTCGATTTCATCGACCGAAGGAACGCGATCAGCGTATATGTTGCTCAAAGGATAATAGATCCCGAAAAACGCAGAAAAGAAGATCAGGGCGCCGACAAATGTCAAAATGCCCTTCAGTACGTTCTCTTTGCTAATTCCGCGAAAAACGACCGGGTGCGAAATGCATAATACGATGACCGCTAAAAACACAGCGCCAATGATGTTTATAAAGAAAACTAAGGATAATACTACCAAGGAAATCATCGCCGCCAAATAGTGATTCGCAAATTTAGTCGGCGTTTCTTCCGCGCGCCCGGCAGTAATAAAGGCTGCGCCGACCGTAACAGCGGCGATCACCAAATATACAAGCCAAAAGCCCGGCTGCGTTTCATCTGTCGGCATTCCGTAATATAAAGTGTGGATATTATGATCCATCATCGCCGTAAAAGCCGATGTCGCCAAGCCGGCGATCAGCATCCGAAACACAAGCTCTGCGCCATTTCGGCTGACAGGCGCCGCCATAAAACCGAACGCGGCAAGAAGGATCGGAAAAGCGGCCGTTGCGAAAAAGCTTTCCGCCGCGATGTCGGGCGTCATCCCTCTCGTAAGCGATACTATCAGCGCGACAAGGGCGATCAGCGTCACCGGCGCGCCGAGCAAAAGGATATCCGCCGACAGATCGCACCTGCGCTGCATCGGCGTTTTTTCCACTGTTTCCGTCAGCGTATACGGTTTAAACTCGGTTTTCTCGATCAGAATAATCGAAATCACAAGCGTCAAAATCCAAACTACTCCGCTGACGCTTCCCCGGATCAACAGCCGGGGGAAATTCAACAGCGCCAAAACCGACAGATAAACGATCAACGTCACTTTGTTCAAACGAGCACGTTTTATAACGGCGCCTTTCAACGTTTCAAAAAATGTTGTTTCACTGTCCACCGGCGATCATCCCTTCCTTTTTGATAGAATAATTGTAGCTCAGGTATCAAAATTTGTCAATGAAAAGAGGACAAATGCGCAAATTCAAGCAGCAACACGCAAAACAACATAATTTAACGCCTAAACAACAACAATTAATTGAGTGAATGTGCGCAAATTTGCTTGACTTTGCGCATTTGTGTGCTATAATATGAATAGAGGTGATTGAAAATGCTCACTGAGGAGAGGTATCAATCAATTTTGAGCATGGTCAACGAGAAGAGCGCCGTAACGGTTGCAGAGCTTGCCGAGATCCTCGGCATCTCGGAATCCACTGTCCGCCGCGACCTGACCGCGCTTGACGAACTCGGAAAGCTGAAAAAGGTTTTCGGCGGAGCAACCGCGCTGCCGCGCTTGGAGGGCTTGTACGAGGACACCGTAAGCGCGCGCGAGCACCTGATGAACGAAGAAAAAACCGAGATCGCGCGCTATGCCGCAAGCACGATCAATAACGCCGATTTTGTGTTCATAGATTCAGGCACCACAACCGCGCGGCTGATCGACTTCATTGACAATGCGCAGGCAACTTATGTGACCAACGGCATCGTCCACGCGCGCAAGCTTATGCAAAAGGGGCTCAACGCGTACGTTCTCGGCGGCAGGGTAAAATACGCGACCGAAGCCGTCGTCGGCACCGAGGCTATCGCAAATCTAAACAGCTTCAACTTTTCAAAGGCGTTTATGGGCACCAACGGCATCGAATTGCAGGCAGGCTTCACCACGCCCGACATCGAGGAAGCCCGGCTCAAAACAGCGGCGGTCGAACGCAGCTATATGGCGTTCGTCCTGTCCGACCGAACCAAGTTTCGCCGCGTGTTCTCCGTAACCTTTGCCCAGCTCAAAAAATGCTGCATAATCACAGATTCACTGCCCGACGGCAGATATGCAAAAGAAACGGTTATCAAGGAGGTAATGAAGTGATTTACACAGTCACGCTGAATCCGTCTATTGACTACATCGTGCGGCTTGACAAGCTGACGATCGGCATCACCAACCGTACAACTTCCGAGGAGTACTATTACGGCGGCAAGGGCATCAACGTGTCCATGGTGCTTGCCGAGCTCGACATCGACAGCACCGCCTACGGATTTGTTGCGGGATTTACCGGCAAGGCGATCGAAAACGGCATCCGAAACGACCATATCATCACCGATTTCATCAAGCTTGATCACGGCATTTCGCGCATCAACATCAAAATCAAAGCCGGTGAAGAAACCGAGATCAACGGTCAGGGGCCGCATATCGGCGAAGCAGAGCTTGAAAGGCTGCTGCAAAAAATCGACCGCATCGGCGAAGGCGACACCCTTGTGCTTGCCGGCAGCATCCCCAACACCATGCCCGACGATGTGTACGAGCGTATGATGGAGCGCATCAGCCGCAAAAACGTGCGCTTTGTAGTAGACGCCACGCGTCAGCTGCTTGTCAATTCGCTCAAGTATAAGCCCTTCCTGATCAAGCCCAACCGTCAGGAGCTTTCCGAAATTTTTAACGTTGAGGTCAAAACCGAGGACGACATCGAGCATTACGCCAAGGAGCTGCAAAAAATGGGCGCGCGCAACGTGCTCATCTCTCTCGGCGGCGAAGGCGCAATGCTGATCGACGAAAACGGCTGCAAATCCAAGGCAGGCGTTTTAAAGGAAAAGGTCATCAACACCGTCGGCTCCGGCGATTCAATGGTAGCAGGCTTCATCGCCGGCTACGAAAAAACCGGCGACTACGCTTACGCTCTAAAGCTCGGCAGCGTCTGCGGAAACGCAACGGCGTTCCTAAGCGGACTTGCCACAAAAGAAAAAATCAATGAACTGCTCGTAAAATTTGAAAAAGAGTTTGGCTGAACAGTTCGTGGAAATAAAACAATAATATAAGGAGGAAAATCTATGCGTATCACCGACCTGTTGAAAAAACAGGGTATTTCTCTCAACGCTGCTCCGAAGAGCAAGAGAGAAGCCATCGACATTCTTGTCGGACTGCACGAAAAGTGCGGCAACCTTTCAAATACCGCAGAGTATAAGAAAGGCATCCTCGCCCGTGAAGATATGGGCACCACCGCTATCGGTATGGAGGTAGCCATCCCTCACGCCAAAAGCGAAGCGGTAAAAGCTCCGGCTTTGACCGCAATCACCGTTCCCGACGGAGTAGACTACGACTCTCCCGACGGCGCGCCCTGCAAGCTCATCTTTATGATCGCCGCGACCCTCGACGGCGACGTCCACCTCGAGGTTCTCGCCCGCCTTATGCAAATGCTTATGCACGAGGACTTCACCGCAAAGCTTAAGGCTGCAACCACTCCCGCCGAGTTCCTGAAAATCATTGACGATCAGGAAACAAAGCAGTTCCCCGAGGAAGCGGCTGCTCCCGCTCCAGCAAAGTCCGGCTACCGCGTGCTGGCAGTCACCGCTTGCCCGACCGGTATCGCTCACACCTATATGGCTGCCGAGGCGCTCGCTAAGGCAGGCGAAAAAATGGGTATCACCATCAAGGTAGAAACCAACGGCTCCGGCGGCGCCAAGAACGTTCTCACCGCCGAGGAGATCGCAAACTGCGACGGCATCATCGTCGCGGCTGACAAAAACGTTGAAACCGCGCGTTTCGACGGCAAGCCCGTACTCTCCACCAAGGTTGCCGACGGCATCCACAAGCCCGAAGAGCTCATCAACAAAATCGTCAACGGCGAGGTAGGCGTTTTCCATTCCGACCACAAGGCGTCCGCTGCCGCGTCATCGGGCGGCGACGAAAGCTTCGGCAGAAGGCTCTATAAGCACCTTATGAACGGCGTATCCCATATGCTTCCGTTCGTTGTTGCAGGCGGTATCTTCATCGCCATCGCATTCCTTATCGACTCCTTCGCAGGCGTTGACGCCGCAACCGCATATGATGCAGACGGCAACAACCTGTTCGGCAGCGTAACACCTGTTGCCGCATGGTTCAAGGCAATCGGCGGCACCGCGTTCAACTTTATGCTGCCGCTTCTCGCAGGCTTCATCGCAATGTCAATTGCCGACCGTCCCGGCTTGCTCGTCGGCTTCGTCGGCGGCGCGCTGGCTTCCGCAGGCGCTACATTTGCCGCTCCCGGCGGCGACGGCAAGGCTGTTTCCGGCTTCCTCGGCGCTCTGTTTGCAGGCTTCATCGCAGGCTGGCTGCTCAAGATGCTCGAAAAGCTCTGCGACCACCTTCCCAATGCCCTTGAAGGCATCAAGCCCGTATTGATTTATCCGCTTGCCGGCCTCGGCATCGTCGGCGTTATGATGTGCGCCGTCAACCCCGTTATGGGCATCATCAACAACGCGCTGGTAGACGGCGTCACCTGGATGGCTGACCAGCCCGCACTGCTCATTCCCGTATGCGCGCTGCTCGCCGGTATGATGGCTATCGACATGGGCGGCCCGTTCAACAAGGCAGCTTATGTAACCGCAACCACCCTTCTCTCCAGCGGCACCGACGCTTCCTACAAAATCATGGCAGCCGTTATGATCGGCGGTATGGTTCCTCCGCTTATCATCGCTCTCAACACTATCATCTTCAAAAAGCGCTGGAGCGCTGAAGAAAGAAAGAACGGTCCCGTAAACTTCGTAATGGGTCTGTCCTTCATCACCGAAGGCGCAATTCCTTACGCCGCAGGTCATCCGCTTCAGGTCATCCCCAGCTGTCTGGTCGGTTCTGCCTGCGCAGGCGCTCTGTCCGCTCTGTTCGGCTGCACCCTGATGGCTCCTCACGGCGGTATCTTCGTACTTCCCACCATCGGAAGCCCGGCTCTCTACTTCCTTGCACTGGTAATCGGTTCCGTTGTCGGCACCCTGCTGCTCGCGGTACTCAAAAAGCCCGTTAAGGAATAATCAAGATTCATATTCAATTAAGCATAAAGGAGAAATGACTTATGGTATCCAAAAAAGTAACACTCATCAACGCTCAGGGCTTCCATATGCGTCCGGCTTCCGTATTTGCGACCGCAATGGGCAAATACAGCTCCAACGTCACCATCAAGTTCAACGGTAACGACTACAACGCAAAAAGCCTGCTCAACATCATCGCGGCTTGCATCAAGTGCGGCAGCGAGATCGAGATCGTCTGCGACGGCGCCGATGAAAACGAAGCGCTCGCCGATGCTGTCGAAAGAATCGAAAGCGGCTTAGGCGAATAAGCCTTAGGAACAATCAAATACAAAAACACAGGGCGCACCGTTGCGTGCGCCCTCAATTCATTAAATATTTGCAAGAGGTGATAATATGCTTAAAGGAATCGGCGCGTCCGACGGAATCGGTATCGGCAAAGTAATGATCGTCGCCGAACAATCGCTTGATTATATCCCCAAGGAAATTGCCGACGTAGATGCCGAGCTAGTGCGCTTCCGTGACGCAGTTGACAAGTTTTGTGACAATACAATGGAGCAGGCGGAGTCCATCCGTCAGTCCACAGGCGAAAAAGAAGCGGAGATCCTGCTGGGACACATCGCCATCATCCGCGACCCGTTTATGGGCGGAGAAATCGAAAATCTGATCAAGGCGCATCAGTGCGCCGAGGCAGCCGTTGACCAGGTCTGCAAAATGTTTGCCGATATGTTTATGGCAACAGGCGACGACCTGACCATGCAGCGCGCTGCCGACGTCCGCGACATCCGCGACGGGCTTCTCGGCATTCTGCTGGGCGTTCAGGAGGTCAAAATCAGCGACGCTCCTTCAGGCACCGTTCTGGTAACAAAAGAGCTCACTCCGTCTATGACCGCCGGAATCAAAAAAGATAACATCGTGGGCATCATCACCGAAACCGGCAGCCAAACCTCCCACTCGGCAATTTTGGCTCGCGCGCTGGAGATCCCGGCTGCTCTCAGCGTTCCCAACGCCACCACGCTGCTTTCAAGCGAGGAGCTTGTTGTCGTAGACGGCTTCAAAGGTCTTGTGCTTGTCGCTCCCGATCCCGCGAAAATCGAAGAATACACCGAAAAACGCAGCGCGTACCTGCGCGAGCGCCGCGAGCTCGAGGGCTTCCGCGGCAAGCCCACTGCAGGCGCGGACGGAATCACATACGAGCTGTTCTGCAACATCGGAACACCCAAGGACGCCACCAAGGCAATGGAAGCCGACGGCGAAGGCGTCGGTCTGTTCCGCACCGAGTTCCTCTTTATGGACAGAAACCAGCTGCCCACCGAGGACGAGCAGTTTGACGCCTACAAGCAGGCAAGCCTTATCCTCAAGGGCAAGCCGTTGATCATCCGTACCCTCGACATCGGCGGCGACAAAGACATTCCTTATCTCGGACTTGCCAAGGAAGAAAATCCCTTTATGGGCTTCCGCGCGATCCGTTATTGTCTTAAGAACCGCGATATGTTCAAGTCACAGATCAAGGCTATCCTCCGCGCGTCCGCGTTCGGCGACATCCGCATTATGTTCCCGCTGATCACCGCGGTGGAAGAGCTGCGCGAGGGCAAGGCTCTGGTCGAGGAAGCTAAGGCTGACCTCAAGGCGTCGGGCATTGCCTATGACGAAAACATCCAAATCGGCGTAATGACCGAAACCGCGGCGTCCGGTGTGATCGCCGACCTGCTTGCCAAGGAAGCCGACTTCTTCAGCATCGGCACCAACGACCTCACCGGCTACACCATGGCGGCGGATCGCGGCAACAGCGACGTTTCCTACCTCTATTCGCCGCTGCAGCCTGCCGTGCTTCGTATGATCCGCAACATCATCCATGCGGCGTCCGCCGAGGGCATCTCTGTCGGAATGTGCGGCGAAGCGGCTGCCAATCCCAAGATGATCCCGCTCCTTATCTCCTTCGGACTTACAGAATTCAGCGTTTCCGCGCCGTCCGTTTTGAAGGTAAGAAAGAACATCTCAAAGTGGAAAAAGGAAGAAGCCGACGCAATCGCCGAAAAGGTAATGGCAATGACAACCGAAGCGGAGATCGACGCTTATCTCGATACGATCATCTGATCAAATCCATAAAGCAAAGGAGTCGCGAACACGCGGCTCCTTCTTTGTGCTTTGTCGGTTTTTGGTATCAGGTATTTGTTTCCTTCCAAACGCTTTCGGCGGCGGCAAGTATATCCTCACACGCCTCATCACCGTCAAAAATCTTTACATATCCCTGCAATGCGCGCGCTTTGGCATACAGCACGCGGTTGCGGCGGTTAACAAATATCCGCGCCCTGCGCTTGCCGTTTTTGGCTTCCTGCACGGTGTTTGCTCCTGCGGAATTGCCGTCAAATGCAAGCACCACAGACGGCCTCCGTTTAAATATCTCATAAGCAAAGCTTTTGTACAGCCCCATTCTTGTTGGCTCGATCGACACGCGCACCCAAACCCCGATTTGCTTAATACGCCGCGCTTCCGCGGGCGAAACCAGCGTCGGAACAATGGCAAAAATCTCAAATCTGTCGCCTGCCAAATCAACAAGCTCCTTTTCATAACCCGCCATACGGTTGCCGATAACAAAGCAAAACCGCTGCGGATCAAGGCTGCTTATCAGCTCGCGCAGCAAAGCGCTCAGCGGCGCGTGCTTGCGCGTGGAGTGACGGCTGCTGTTAAAGCTGCCTCCCAGCAAAACGATCGGAGCCTTGTCAACGGGGATCTCGCGTATCTGCTTTTGAAAACACTCGGCGCTGTCAAGCTTTTGCGTGTTTTCCGTTTCATCGCTGTTATGATCCGCCTCCGCCGAAATCCGGCTGTTCAGGTAATCCTTTGCCGTTTGTGCGCCGCGCAGACGGTCGAACTCCTGCGTCTTTTCATCAAACACGCGCAGGCTTTCCTCCAAAATCGCGTCCTCCGCGCGTCGCATAGCAAGCATATCGTCAAACGACAAATCAAGCAGGCGCTCAAGCGCAAGCTGTTCGTCAATTGAATCCGTGCCGTAAATCGCGCCTCCGTCGGTGCCCTGCACGCAAAACACACCGCCGCGCAGGTACTGCTTAAGCGGATGGCGTTCCAGCGCCGTAAGGTTGTTCAGCCGCACGTTAGAGGTCAGCTGAAATTCAAGCACCGCACGGCTCTCGCGCAAATCGGCGATCAGCTGCCGCCCCTTGTGCGAGCTGAGGTTCGCCGTATACAATCCGTGACCAATGCGCAGACTCGGCGTCTCCTGTCCTTCGGCAAGCGCCTCGCGCACGCACAGCAGCGAATTTGCAACATTATCGCGAAGACTGTCGTTTTCGCCTGCGTGGATCCTCAGTACAAACCCTTTGTGTTCCGCGGCAACTGCAACAAGCTCTCTCAAAACAGGCCGCAGCTCGCGAATGTCGTTGATCTCCTCGCCGATAATGTCGCTGCCTGCCACATACGGATCGGCGGCAACAGCGCGTATAACGCTCAGCTGCTGCGCGGTGTCCTCGCGCACCGACGCGCGGTCGCGGACGATCGTCAGCGGAATACGGCGAATAGCCGCCAAAAAGCGCAGCGTCACACCGGTTTCGCGCGTAACGGCAGGCATCACTCTGTGCACCTGCGCCAGCATCTCAGCCGCGCCAAGCGGCTTAACAAGCGTGGTGTCGGAGATCTCGGCGTAGCAAACGCCGCGGCGGCTCAGGCTGCGCGCGATCCAAAGCAGCTTGTTTTCAAACAGCGTCAAATCCCGATATTCGGGCGTTTGGCTGTCGCAAAGCATCTGACCGACCGCGCAGGCAATATCATTGTCGGGGATCTCTCTGTAATTGTCGATCGAAATCCGCTCCTGTGAAGGCTGACCTTTTGCGAACACGTACCTGTAAAGATAAACCTTCTCAAGATTCGTAAACACCGCCTGACCGTCCTTCAAAATCGTCAGCGATGCGCGTATGCGCGGCAGGTTATAGGAAGCGTTCTCAAGATTATTCAAAATCAGGTCGGCAAAGTTAATAAAGGTGTTGTCGTCAATTTTGCGCGTCAAATATTTGCCTGTCAGGGGAGATCCGTAAAAATCCGCGGCGGCTCTTTTTCGCTGACGCTCCAGCATTTCCGTTTGCCGTTCCGTGCATCGCAGCCGAAGCTTTTTAACATAATACAGCGGATAACATATCTGGTGAAATATCCCCAGCGCTATCAGAATATCCGCGTCAAGGTTAGCGTTCATATGCGTGTGCAGATCGGTGCGGAACTTACATTCGCGGCGAATGTAGGTTTTCACCAGCGTTTTGCGCGCGTCAAGCCGGTAATCCTTCGTTTGGCTCATCAGCGTTTTTGAGATAGCCGGAATATACGCCTTGCGCTCAATGGCGCCGTCGGGAAAAATATTGGCGACCTTTGTGTCGGCAAGCCGCAGAACAAACACCTCGCGGTTGCGCTCGTCGATGTAGCACGGAACATCGCTCCGAATCACCTTCAAGCCGTCGTCGCCGACAGAAAGCGGCAAAGAACACAGCCGCGCCAAATTGGTGATCAAATTCCCCTTGGCGTGGTTGGGCGTGCGCAGCACATAATGCATACCTTTGTAGTCCTTCTCCAGCTCAATAATAATGTCCTTTTCCTTGTCTAAATAAAAAATCCCGAAACGTGCCATAAGCATCTCTCCCGAAATAATACTGATTTAATCATACCAAAAAACCGTCCGCTTGTCCACATTTTTGTTGCGCTCACGGCAGCGGCGTGCTATACTGAAAAAAAGGGTGTGAAGCAATGAATTACGAACCGATCGCGCATATAGAAAACGATTTTCCAACCAAGTTCGGACTGCCGCGGCAAAGCGGCTTAAGCGAACATCTAACGTCGCTTATCATTATGGAGCCGCGCTACCGCGACCCGGAAGCGTTTCGCGGCATAGAGGAATTTGAATACCTTTGGCTGATCTGGGAGTTTGAGCCGATGGGGAAGAGGGATTGGTCGCCGACCGTCCGTCCGCCCAAGCTCGGCGGCAACAAGCGTGTGGGCGTGTTTGCCACGCGTTCGCCCAACCGCCCAAACCCGATCGGTCTGACGCGCGTCCGCTTGCTGGGCGTCGAAAAAACCGAAAAGCTCGGCACGGTGCTTAAGGTCGGCGGCGCGGACCTGATGAGCGGAACCGCCATTCTTGACATCAAGCCGTATCTGCCTTTCGCCGACAGTGCTCCTTCCGCCGAAGCCGGCGGCTACGAAGAGCGTTCCCGTCAAAAAATGCAGGTGGAGATCCCGCCTCGGTTTTCCTCCTTCTTCACCGTTCAGCAGCTGCAAACGCTTCGCGAGGTGCTTGCCTGCGATCCGCGTCCGGGCTATCAGGATGATCCCGACCGTGTCTACGGCTTTGCGTACGGCGACCGTGACGTGCGCTTTACGGTAAGAGACGGCGTCGTTACCGTGTGCGGAGCGGAAAAAATAAATCAATAAAAAATCAAGAGAACAGCAAATCGAACCATTCGTTTTGCTGTTCTCTATTTTCTTATTTAGAATTATCTTTTTTTATATAGCACAAGCTCCGGATTTTTGCCCTCGGCTTCGTATGTGCAGACCAAAATAAAATCCATATTTGCCAACACGCCAAAGCAGCGCTCGCCGCCGAACGTCGATTCAAGCTGATTGCCCAGATAAGTCGTGTTGTCGTCAAGAAACCTTGCGCTGATACCGCTCGGCAGCGGATATGCAAGATTGACATAGCTTCCCACAAGCGCGTTCAGCTTCTCGACCTTCGGCATTCCGTCGATATGAAGCTCATTGATCTCTTCGATCAGCTGCTTTTTAAACGCGTCAAACTCCCCGTTGTCGCTAAGCTCCTCATATCTTTTCCAGTAATCAAGCTTTGGCAGGTTCTGCTTCATAAATTCGCGCGCCTGTTCTTCGGAAAAGCCCTGGCTCACCATGTGGGGAACACAAACGTTTATCAGCTCGTCCATATCGCTGTATGTATACTGCCCGTCGGCATAGCACCATTTGCAATATGCCTCGTTCAGCATACCGTCCTTGTCCCTGCCAATAATATCATCCTCAAGCGGCATTCCGCAGCACTGGCAAATCAGCTGCTGCGGAGACCCAAGCAGCGTGTTGATTGAAACATTAAAAAACTTCGAAAGCAGCTTAAGCGTTTCGCTGTTCGGCACTGTGTCGCCGTTTTCCCAGCGCGACACCGCCTGCCGTGTCACAAACACCTTTTCGGCAAGCTCCTCCTGCGAAAGACCGTTCTTTGTCCTCAAATCATAAATAATATCCTTTGTGTTCACAAAAACACCTCCCTTGCTTACATTCTAATATGAAACCCTGCAAAATGCAAGCAACCCGTTGTTGCTTTTCTGCGTCAAAATAAGAAAGGCCTTGGCGTGAAGCGCAGCTCCTCGTGCATCAGTATCAACAGCGGAATACCCAAAAAGATCGGAAAAACCGCCCCGTTGAGCATAACGGAAGTCGCAAACAGAATACTGCTCACCTCCGGATACGACAATTCGACCACGGGCGTGATGATCACAGCCTCAACAATTGCGCTCACAACGGTCAAAACCGTTTGCTTAAGCAGCCCCATTCCCGTGCGCAAAGAAAACGGCGTTTTCGAGATCTTGTTCCAATATAAATAAAACAAAAACGGGCCGATGAAATTTGCTGTAAAGCCGGCGATCGACGACCACCTCAAGCTGTCGCTCAAAATATCGCCGATAAGATTTCCCACCGCGAATGCGACGCAGCCCGGCACCCCAAAAAATATACCGAAAACAGGTTTAAGCAGCAGGACAGGGCGAATGTCGGTAAAGCCCGGAATAACGCTCATCACCTTGAACGGGATGGCAACGACCAGATAAACCGCCGTCAGTACCAAAATCAAGCCGAGCGATTTAAGCAGCTTTTGTATTCCGCTATTTTTCATGGCTTTTCTTCAACCTCCTAATCCCGCTGAAGTCAACGATCTCTATCAAGCTGCCCGCCACGATGAACACTGCGCCGATAATATGAAACGGCGACGGTATCACCCTGTCTATCAGGTTTTCGGGCAGCACCACGCCCCAAATCAGAGAAAAGACGATCTCAAGCGAATAAATGATCGTCGCGCCTGTGGCGGTGGCGTGCTTCTGCGCAAAAACATTCAGCGTTTGCGCAAAGGCAACAATGAAGTATGCATATATAAACAGTCCGGCAATGACCGTTTCCGACCACGGGATCGCGCCGAAGGTCGCGGGCTGCACAAACACCCAAACCGCAAAGTTGATGATCGCGCCGATAACGGAGATCCAAACGGATAATGTAACGGAATCATATTTTTTCGCGTAGTCATTCAGCTTAACAATAAATAACGCGCGCAGCGTGCATCCGATAAGCATTATCACCAAGCCGGGGACCTGCGTTCCTGCAAGGCTGCCGCCAAGCGCAAAAGCGATTCCCGCCAGCGCCAAAGCGACCGAAAGCCAAGTTTTTTTATCAACAGATTTCCTCATCGTCAACAGGACGACCGGAAGCACCACTACCGTGATCGAAAAAGTGAACGCGCCTGTTGACACGTCAAAGTATTTAAGTCCGTACAAAAACAAAACATCATACGCCGCTTTTAATACTCCCAGCAGCAAGCATCTAAGCAGGATCTCTTTTCCCGCGTGCCTCATCTCTTTGCCGATCCGCTTAAAAAAGCAGCAGGCAAGTATAACCGCGGCGATCGCCGAAGTAATAAAAGAAGTGGCGAACGGCAGCACTTCGTCAGGGATACACGCAAAAATAATAACCTCCGTCGACCAACAGAGCGTAACGCAAATCAAGCATAGATTTGCCTGTAATTTGTTCATAATCCCATCTCCTTTGTTACCTTATATATCATACCACAAAGAAAATGCGATGTCTATAATGTATTGCACCGCTTTTGGAGATTCGGCGCTCCTATGTTATCCTGCGCAGACAAATCAAATCAATAAACGATGCGGATTTAAAAAATTTAAAAAAATTTAAAAAAAATAAAAAAAATTCAAAAACCTGCCGTTTTTGTAATTCTGTTGTTATGGTTGGTTTGATATACTGTAATCACAACAGAGATAAAACCCCAAAAACAACAAAAAGGAGTTCACATTATGAAAAAGACTACTGTTAAAACCAAAGCCGTATGCACCATCTTATCTGTAATCTGCGCTTGCTCAACGCTGAGCATCTTGGGTACGTCAGCCGCTTATGCAGCCGAAGCAAAGCCCGTCGCAAATGCCGCAGATTCCGTTTCCGAAAAAGCCGCCGACGCTTCCAAGGCGAACGTCAAAAAGCAAAACAAAAAAAACGTTCGTTTCCTCACCGAAGCCCAAAAAGAAGCTTTGGAAGCCGGCTATAAAAAATCAAAAAAGGTCACCCTGCTTATGGTCAAGACCTTCCTCGAAAAAGTGATCGACAATAGCGTCGGCAAAACCGCTTACGGCGCCATCGCCGTCGGCATCAAAAACGTTATGAAGGATCTTCTTTTTGAAGAAGAAAAGAAAATGAGCGACGACACCAAGATCTTAAGAGAGGATATTTCCCGTCTTTCCGATCAAATCTCCTCCAACCACGCCGAGGTTCTGGCTATCCTCGAAAAGCTCGAAAAGCAAATCGGTATCGAAGGCTTCAAAAACCGTCTGCACGAAGTCAAAACAGACTACAGCTTTGCCGCCGGCAAAATCGACAAGGCAGGCGCCGAGCTGGAAGGCTCTGCTGACAAAGTGATCGACGAAGCAGCCTACAACAAGCTCAAGGCTATCCTCACAAGCTCCGGCATCAGCTCGTCAAAGCTCAGCAGAACTCTTCTCTCTGCCGCTCTTGACATCGCTCCCGTTTATCAGGAAAACCTCGACACCAACGACGCTGCGGCGGTCAAGGCATACCTTGCCAAGAACTCAAAGTCAGCTCTTGTAACATACCGCGATTACATCCTTTCAAAGCAGCGCGCTTCCAATATCGACTGCAATTTCAGCAAGGCTATCGACTACAACAGCACCATCAAGAACATCAACACCGTAAACGACGACATTTATCAGACCTGCCTGATGGACTACACCACCATCCTCACCCTTTCCGCCATCGAATACAAGGTCGCTGAATACGAGCACAATGGCAAAAGCGATCTTCAGGCAAACCTCGATATGATCCTGCAAAACATCAACGATGTAAGCGAGTCCATCAACCGCATCGCTCAGATGAACCGTGCAATAAAGGCAAGCAACAACGAATATGCCGTAGCAAAGGTCAAGATCGACAAAACCGAAAAATCCTTTGTACGTTTCGACGAGGCTTGGGCTACCGCCGCAAATTCCGGCAAAAACGTAACCGTAACTCTCACCGCTGACGTCAAGGGCGACGCCGCAAGAGCGCTCAACGTTTCCAAGCTCGCAAAGGGCACAGTGTTCAACGAGAGCAACGGACTCAAGGTAAAGGGCAACATCACCCTTGACCTCAACGGTCACACCATCGACCTCGGCGGAAGCTGCACCGGCGTCACCGTAGAACCCGGCGCTACCTTCACCCTGAAAAACGGAGTCATCAAAAACGGCGGCAAGGCGTTTGAATTTGCCGACAAGAAAAACAAGGACAACACCAACGTAACGATCGAAAACGTTACCTTTGACGGATTCAAAAAAGGCGGTTTAGACATCGACGCAGGCGACAAGCTCACCCTGAATATGAAGAACAGCACCGTTAAAAACGTAGCAGACGGCTGCGGCTTCAACAGCAAGAATTATCTGAAGGCTGTTATTGATAACTGCAAATTTGAAAAGTGCAGCAGCAGCAGATACGGCGGAGCGATTTGCGCAATGCGTGCCGAGAAGGTCACCATCAAAAACTGCACCTTCACCGAAAATAAGGCAAAAATCTATGGCGGAGCACTCTACGCCAAAGGTTCCTCCCTCAAGATCAACGGCTGCGTATTCACCAAAAACAGCGTTGAAAGAAGCGCCGGCGGCGCATTGTACACCGAAGCAGACGCCGAAGTAAAGAACTGCACCTTCACCGACAACACCGCCCAAAAACACGGCGGAGCGATCAGCACCCTGATCTGGACAAAGCTTGTTCTTGAAGACTCCAAGCTGACCGGCAACTACGCACAAACCGGCAGCGCCATATATCTCGGTTCTCTGTACACCACTCATCACGAGTTCAAAAACGTTACCATCACCGGAAACCGCGGAGCCAACGCAGTCTATGCCGCAAGCGGAAAGTTCAAGTTTGACGCAGCTGACATCGACCTCAAGGGCACCATCATCTGCAAAGACAACGAAGGCGTAGGCATCCTGCTTACCAATAAAGGCGGCAAAGCGATGCTCTTCACCAAATCCGACTTCAACAGCAGCGCTTCCAAAGTTTTTGTATATTCCGATCATCACGACATCGCGGTCGTTGACCTCAACAAAAAAGCGCACGAATCCGCGTTCGCTTCAAAGGCAGACCTCTACCGCGGAACCTTCCACAACTACACCCTGTATTTCCGCCTCAAATAAGACAGCATAAAAATACTGAAAAACCCAATTCATAAAAGAAAGCTCTGAAAGGAAAAAATGAACAGGTCCAGTAAAAACGGACAATAGAAAAAACCACCCCCTTATGGTAGAATTAAAGAAACTACCATAAGGGGGATTTTGTAT
>JBGUOX010000142.1:0-1797 GCA_045129995.1 Ruminococcus sp.
AGATTTATCACTCGCCAGGATCTCCCAGTCATCAGTCTGCAGAATATTGACGATCTTCTGGTAGTTTTCACCCTCAAAATCGTCATAATAGGTTCCATTGTATGTATACTGCTTTGTAATCTCAAAATCACGCTTGCAGAATACGATCCCCCAGCCTTTCATCTTTTTAGATTTTGCCACGTAAACCCCGTCGGCACGGTGACCGACGTCACAAAAACAAGCATAGATATTCATTTTTTATCCCCCTCATCTCTTAAACTCCACTTAACCCTCCCGACGGTCAGGACTTCACTCAGTGGCCGCCTTCGGGCTCTCCTCCAATAGATCGTCGCTACCGGGATGCCGTAAACATCTGCAATCTCCGCCCACGTGCTGCACTTTCTACCGGTTGCCGGATTGACAACCGGGGGAACCCCGCGCGACGGCTGGCGCTGTCTCTGCTCCGGCGGCGTTTTCATCCGCCGAATTGCCGCGGTAAGATCCCCGTTGCACACTCTCAGGGAGTAATGGAAAACAGACATCGTAATGCCGTGTGCCTCGCAAAAAGCCTTGCGCGTCGGATAAGTCTCCCCCGTATCTGGATCGGTTACCGGTATGCACTGCCTCAGGTTCCGGTTACCCTCCCTGAATCTCGTTGCGACGGCGCGGGCCTTGCCGATACTCACCCGGAGCGCGGCGGTGTTATTTTTCTTTGTGGTCATGCTGGTGCCGACAATTCGCGGCTTATAATTCTTAAGCCAGTCCTCAAGTTTAAATTTCAATGCCGGCCTCCTTCCTGCGCTTAAGTTCCTCCAGCAGGACATCCTGGACCTCTTTTTTGCTCGATCTGCGGGCGATTACCGCGCGATCGAGTGTACCCTCAGCAATAATATTATATATAAAAACGGGCCGCGGGTGACCGCTCTGCGCCTGGCGCACCGGTCCGATGCGCTCAATTATCTGCAGGTAATGCTCAAGGTTCCACCCGTGTGAAAAGTTAACCAGGATATTGCCGCCGTCCTGCATGTTTAACCCGTGACCGGCGCTCGCCGGATGTGCTAACAGCACCGGAATTTTGCCGGCGTTCCAGTCTCTTAAGGTTTGCGGATCTTTATCCATTAATCGGGCGCCCTTAATCGACGCCAGGATCCTTTTTGCATCGGATACAAATTGATAGGCAACGAGTACCGGAGCCCCCGCCGCTTCCTCTATAATTGACTCCAGAGCCGCGATCTTCTCATTATGAACAACCCTATAGGCTTTGTTATCCGGTGACGTGTAGAGCGCACCGGAGGCTACCTGTAGACATTTCATTGTCAAGGCCGCTGCGTTCACCGCGTCGATCTCCTCACCGTCCTGCAGTTCCGTGAACATATCCCGCTCCAATTCGCTGTAGATCCTCTGTGCCTCCGGTGGTAAATGCACGACAACGTCGTTTATTATCGGCTGGTCGATACTGAAATAATCCTCCGGCTGCACAGATATGCAGACATCTTTCAGCCGCTCGTTAATTTTCCGCGGTGCAAAGTCACACGGTATATATTTAACCGCGAATACTGATGAACCTACACGCTTTTGGTCAAAATACTTGCCGGTAAAGGCCGTAAATGTTTTTTCCAGTCGCTCGCCGCGGTCAATAAAAAACATCTGCCCCCAAAGGTCTATAAGGCCGTTAGGCGCCGGAGTTCCGGTAAGGTTTACAAACCGCTTGCACTTGCAGGCGCACCTATAGAGCATTTTAGCCCTTTTGCTGCCGCCCTTAAGCCGGAATGATTTTAGGCGGGTGCTCTCATCCGCCACGATCATGTCAAACGGCCA
>JBGUOX010000143.1:0-11101 GCA_045129995.1 Ruminococcus sp.
CTTGCCCAGCTTGCGGCGGATAAGCTCGGTGCCGCCGAGCATATTGCTCCACTGGTCGTCGCCGCCGAACTGCATATTGCAGCCGTAGCGCTGATAGAGCGCGTAGAAGTCGTAGGACTGCATGATCATATAGTTAAATTCAAGGAAGCTGAGTCCGCGCTCCATTCTTTGCTTGTAGCACTCGGCTGTCAGCATTCTGTTGACGCTGAAGCAAGCGCCGACCTCGCGAAGAAGCTCGACATAATTGAGGTCGAGCAGCCAGTCGGCATTGTTCACCAAAATAGCCTTGTCGTCGGAAAAATCGATAAACTTGCTCATCTGCTTTTTAAAGCAGTCGACGTTATGCTGAATTGTTTCCTTTGTCATCATCTGACGCATATCGGTTCTGCCGGAGGGGTCGCCGATCATCGCGGTTCCGCCGCCGATGAGCGCGATCGGCTTGTTGCCTGCCATTTGCAAGCGCTTCATCAGGCACAAAGCCATAAAATGACCGACGTGCAGGCTGTCCGCGGTGGGATCAAAGCCGATGTAAAACACCGCCTTGCCGCCGTTGACAAGATCTCTTATTTCGTTTTCGTCAGTCACCTGAGCGATCAGACCTCTGGCAACCAGTTCTTCGTAAACTCCCATTGATACTATCCTTTCGGCGCCGGGGCATTGCCGCCCGCAGGCACTCGGTATTTTTAAAAATTATTGATTGACCTTAATAAGTATAATCTTTTTTTGCACAAAGGTCAAGTGCTTTTTTGTGCTTACGAGCAAATGGTTTGTCTTTTCAGCCAAAGCCGCTGTGCAATATACACAAAGGGCAGCGCCAAATCCCGACACAATTAACAAAATTTTATTTTTCTATAAAAAATTGATAAAAAATAGTAGCAATTTTCAGATTTTGTGTTATTATATATTTACACAGAAGAATTATAACTGTGAAATACCGAGGTGCACTATGAGCGGAAAAATCATTACAATTACAAGACAATACGGTTCGGGCGGACACGATATAGGCAAGCTGGTTGCCCAAAAGCTCGGCGTGGCGTTTTATGATAAGGAACTGATTTCTCTTGCCGCGAAGGAAAGCGGCATTAGTCCCGAAGCATTTGCCAAGGCTGATGAAAAAATGAGCAACAGCCTGCTGTATACGCTGTCCACGGGACTTTACAATTACGGCAACGGTTTTTCCGCGATGGGCGATTTGCCGATGAACGACAAACTTTATATTTATCAGCACAAAATCATTAAAGAGAAAGCGGAAAAAGAGGATTTTGTGGTAGTCGGAAGATGTGCCGATTATATATTGCGCGAGTACGAGAATATTGTTAAGGTGTTCATTTACGCGGACTTGGATTCCAGAGTCAAACGCGCGGTGGCGCGACAGGACATTGAACCGTCAAGAGCCCGTCAGGCGGTTTTGAAGGCGGACAGAAACAGAGCTAATTACTACAGCTTTTATTCAGGACAAAAATGGGGAAACCCCGAGAACTACGACCTGTGCATCAACAGCACGCACCTAAGCGAGGAACAGGCGGCTCAGGTGATTTTGGATTATCTCGGAATTATCAACAAACAGGCATAATCCCCTGCTCTCCTGAATAAACTGGTATTACGATTCAGGAGGTGAAGCATATGAAATTCGTCGTTATGGATTTGGACGACTTTATTTTCGGCAACGAAGAATGGCATCCCAGCGAAAGATAAATTGGAAAAACAAAGTATTTTCCGTATTTTCATACGTTGAGATAACAAAGGGACTGACGCGCGTCAGTCCCTTTTTGTGTTGGCTGTCAAAACCTTATGCTTATCATTCCTCGTTGGTTTCAACTTTTTTGATCGCGTCGCTTACATCCTTTGCAAGCTCCATTTCCTGAAATTCGGAATTGTCCGAAAGATACATATCAAAGTCCTTTGTCGAGTCAAGCTTTGCCTGAGCCGAATCAAAGGCTAATTCCAGGATATGGCCGCCCTTGGTTTTGTCGTCGGAGATGAAGTGAAAATGCCAGCCCGGGGTGTTGAGGCCGCCCATATAATCGGGGCAATAAAGCGCCACAACGGTTCCGCTTATATTTTCGTAATTGAACTCTCTTTGGTCGGTAGCCAAAGCTTTGTCAAGAGTTTTGTACGGCTTTTCCTGCTTTATCTCACTGCGGACATACATCTTTTTGAACGTGCCGTTGATCTTGACCATATAAAACAGGTTCTTTCCGTTTTCGTTTACGGTTTTTGTAAGCGTGTCCTTCAGGCTGTTGATATTATCTGTCTGAGAAAGCGAAACGGTAATATCCTCGTCAAAAAATGTGACGTTTGAAAACGGAACGGTTTCGTTCTCGTCCGCCTCCTTCACGCTTCCGTCGCCGAGAGCCTGGTACACCTTGCCGTCGAGCACGATCATCTCTCCGTTAACGCCCTCAAAGGTGCCGATTCCCGTGTCGCCGTGCTGTTTGAGCTCGCTGACCTTGATTATGCCGTCGTAGTAGCCTTGGGTAAGCGATTGAAGCAGAGCCACCTGATAAACCGTTTCCCTGTCGGTTTCGACAGCTTCGGTTTTCTCGGCAGCTTCGGCTTTCTCGGTCGCTTCGGTTTTTTCGGCAGCTTCGGTTTTTTCGGACTGCTGTGCGGAGCAGGCTGCCAATGAAATCATCATTGCAGCCGCCAAAAGGATTGCTGTGATTTTTTTCATAACAAACACGTTCCTCTCTGAAATGTTCTGTATGATAATAGTATCACACCAAAACAAAATAGTCAATCGAAAAAGCGTTTGGAAAGCCGATTCTCGCCTTTGCGAAAACCGTCGGTCAGAATTTGTCCGCGAACGCTTTCAGCTTCTTTTCTGCGGGAGCGCCGTTGAGCACAGCGCCCTCAATGATTTTTGCGTTCGGCGCGCTTGGCTGAAGCGAAGCGACAGCCTTGCCGAAGCCGGAACCGCCGGAGGTCGCGAACAAAACTATTTTCTTTCCGCTGAAATCGTAGGCTTCGAGGAAGGTGTTGATTATCGTAGGCGCGATATACCACCAGATCGGGAAGCCGATAAAGATAGTATCATAGTCCGCGATATTCGCGTCGGCGTCGGCAAGCGCCGGACGCGAGCTTGTATCGCGCATTTCAACCGAGCTGCGGCTTTGCTTGTCCTGCCAATTAAGGTCTGCTCGGGTGTACGGTACGGCAGGCTTGATCTCGTACAGATCGGCTCCTGCGGCTTGCGCCAGAGCCTTTGCGACCTTTGCGGTGGTGCCGCTTGCGGAAAAATACGCTACCAGTTTCTTACTCATTTTTATTGCTCCTTTTTATAATGAATTTAACCATTCTTCAATGTCTGACTGAGAGGCTTCTGCGGAAAAACGCTTGCCGTCCTTCCAGTCTCCGCCGCCCGCGTTTTCTTTCAGGTTCTCCTCGGCGTTGTCTATTGAACTGCTGCCGGAGGTACAGAAGGGTATCACAGTCTTGCCGGAAAAGTCACAGCTTTCCACGAAGGTGTCCATTATTCTGGGCTCTTCCCCCCACCAGATCGGGAAACCGATGTATACGGTGTCGTAACCGTCAAGGCTTATCGCTTCACCGCCGAGCTCGGGGCGAAAGTTTTTGTCGTTTTGCTCCCTGGTGGCGCGGCTGTCGCTGTTGTTGTAGTTCAAATCATCGTCCGTATATGGCTGCGCCGCGGTGATCTCGTATACGTCCGCGTTCAAGGCGCTGACGATCTTCTCTGCTACGCCCTTTGTCGTACCTGTTGCCGAAAAGTAAACTACCAGCGTTTTGCTGCTGTTATCGGTATCGTTATTTCCCGCCGAGGTTTTATCGGCTGCCTTGGACGCTTGGGACGCGTTTGCCGAAGCGGCTTTCGTTTCGGTTTTTGAATCACTTTCGGAGCTGCCGGCCGCGCAGCCCGCAAGCATAAGGATAAATACCGTGATCGTCACTAACGCGATTATTTTTTTCATACCGATCTGCCTTTCTTTATAGTTTTTCATATTCTTCATCGGCGACCGGCTCGCACCATTCGGTGGATGCGTTCTCGCCGCTGATCTCAACGGCGAGGTGAGAGAACCAGCTGTCCTTTGCCGCGCCCTCGATATGATGCGGCTTTGTTGCGCCGACTACGGGAGAGGTCACTTTTTTCAGCAGCCACGCCAAAGATACCTCTGTCATGGAAACGCCGTGTTTGTCCGCAAGCTCAGCTACGCGACCGATGATGACGCTGTCCTCTTTGAGCGTCTCCAAAGCCCATACAGCCCATACAAATACGGGATACATTCAAATCCGTACTGCCGAGTTTTGTGTATTTCACTGTTTGCCTCCCGTTCCGGCGTTATTTGCCGCCAAGAAGTTTTAAAAGATAAGTATAAACTATTTCGTAGACCGTTTGATATTTATAGTCTATGTTTGCTTCCTTCATCGCCTTGCGCTGTTTCTCGGTTACGGCTGTGTAGGGATAGATGCCGAACATAAACGGAAAGAACATATAGACAAGATCCTGAATATCCCGAGCGCTCATATCGGGACAGTATTTTTCGGGAATCCGGGCAAAAAGCCTTAATGAAGCGCCGTAGGACAGCTTGAAATCTGTCAGCAGCTCGGGACGGCTGTTTGCCTCCATCTCGTAGTTGTTCATTGAGAGCAGCCGCAAAAGCTGCTTGCGTTTTTGCAGAGAAGCGGCGATTTTGTCCGCGATCTCCTTTTTTGACAGCGCTTCGTTATCATCTGCGACGGATCGCAGCTCCTCGTTCCATCGGTCGTATTCACGCTTGAACAAAGCGAGAAAGATTTCCTCTTTCGTTTGAAAGTAATTATATATGGTCGGTCTTGAAAACTCGGTGACGTTTCCGATCTCCTTTAGCGTGATTTCCTTGAAGCTCATCGTTTGATATAACTCCTCGCAGGCTTTGACGATCTCTTCCCTGCGTTTTTCAATCAGTTCCGGCGTTCCCTTGATCATTTCAAATCTCCCTTTATCCCCTTAATCAATGTTGACACTGTGTCATTGAGTTTATTATACACCATCGCTGACACTGTGTCAATATAGTTTCCAAAACTTTTTTATTTTAAAAAACCTATTGACAAAAGAAAAAAGATGTGATATATTACAGTTGTTCGGTTAGCTTAGGGTAACCGACTAAAGAGCAACATCCATTATGCGGATGTTTGTTTTTTGAGTATCGGTTAGCGTTTGCTAACCGCAAACAAAACCACGGAGGAATAAACAGATGTCGGAAGATTTGATCGTCAAGCATTGTTCTCCAACTCTCGCGGGGCTGAAAACCGCCAATCTTTTTACCTGCGCGTATTCTAAAAAGCAGGATGTTGATAGCTTTGCGCAGAAATTCAACCGACGTTTCAGCTGCAAGGGAGTAAAAATGCAGCCATTGGGATTTGGTGAAAAGCGCGCCTTGATTTATGTATTTCGTCCGACAAGGCTTGAAAGGGATTTGTCCGCTCCACAGGCAAAATCCATTTTATCTTCAATGGGATACAAAAGCGCTGACTGCAAAGCTTGCCTTAGCAGGCTGAAAAGCAGAGTTGCGCAGCGTCCCGAATTTCCGCACGAAATCGGTCTTTTTCTCGGGTATCCTCCCGAGGACGTCCTCGGCTTCATTCTTCATAAGGGAAGCTGCTGTAAATGCTGCGGTTGTTGGAAGGTTTACGGCAATGAAGAAAAAGCCAGGTGCGAGTTTGCCAAGTATAAAAAATGCTCCGACATCTATTATTCCAAGTGGCTGCAAGGCACATCGATCAATAAATTGATAGTTAATGCCGCATAGAAAGGAAAGATCGATCATGAGTAACGTAGCAATAGTATTTTGGAGCGCAACCGGCAACACCGAAGCAATGGCTGAAGCCGTAAAAGCCGGCGCGCAGGAAGCAGGCGCAAAGGTAAGCGTTTTTTCCGCCGCGGATTTTTCCGCCGATATGGTCGCGGATTTTGACGCGCTGGCGTTTGGCTGCCCTGCAATGGGCGACGAGGTTTTGGAGGAGGATGAATTTCAGCCGATGTTTGACGAGGTCCTCCCCCGTCTTTCAGGCAAAAAGACGGCGCTTTTCGGCTCCTACGGCTGGGGCGACGGTCAGTGGATGCGCGACTGGCAGGAAGCCTGCCAAAACGCGGGAGTATCTCTTGCCTGTGAGTGCGTGATCGCCAACGAAGCTCCCGACGATGAAGCCGTTGCCGCCTGCAAAGCGCTTGGCGCGGCGTTGGTTTAATTTTGCTTGTTCCCTATTTTGTCAATACCATTTTCATAATTTTGCACGGACGCTCGCCTAGCCGCGGGCGTTTCTGCAATTAACGGAAAGGAAGTCATTATGATAAAAACAACATTAAAAATCGACGGGATGATGTGCGGAATGTGCGAAAGCCACGTTAACGACACGATCCGTCAGAATTTCAAAATCAAAAAGGTCACGTCTTCCCACTCGAAGGGCGTGACTGAGATAATCAGCGAAAATCCGCTTGATGAATCAGCCCTTAAAGAAGCTGTCGGCAAGACGGGCTATAAGGTTACTGAAATCAAAACCGAGCCTTATGAAAAGAAACATTTTTCGCTTTTTGGGAGGAAATGATATGTCGATCGTAGAATTTGAAAACGTGACAAAAACATACACAAGCGGCGAGCATAAGCTGAAAGCGCTTGATCAGGTCAGCTTTTCACTGGACGAGGGAAAATTCGTAGTCATTCTCGGTCCGTCGGGAGCCGGCAAAAGCACGCTGCTGAACCTGCTTGGAGGACTTGACAGCCCGACCGAAGGTAAGATCACCGTGAACGGCAGGGACATAAGCACGCTGTCCGACAACGAGCTTGCCGATTACCGCGCGGCGACGGTAGGGTTTGTTTTCCAATTTTACAACCTGATACCTACCCTGACCGTTTATGAAAACGTAGAGCTTGTGTCAACCATTTCGCCAAATGCTCTTGACGCGAAAAAGATGATCGCCGAGGTGGGACTTACCGATCATTTGCACAACTTTCCGTCGGAGCTTTCGGGCGGCGAACAGCAGAGAATCTCCATCGCCAGAGCCTTAGCCAAAAATCCGAAGATACTGCTTTGTGACGAGCCGACCGGCGCGCTTGATTCCGAAACAGGCGTGATGGTGCTGAAGCTGCTTTTGAGTATGGCGAAAAACTACGGAAAGACCATTGTGATCGTCACGCATAATCAAAGCATCGCAAAAATGGCTGACGTAGTTATACGTGTGAAAAACGGCAAAATACGCTCGATCGCCGAGCAGGAGGATCCCATGAGCGCTGACGAGGTGGAATGGTAATGCTTATACGAAAATTGTTCCGAACCGCGTGGAGCTACAAGGCGCAGTTCATCTCGATGATATTGATGATCACGCTCGGCATGGGAATGTTCCTCGGCTTTAATATGGAGTGGAAAACGATCGAGGTCGATACGTTAAAGTTCTTTGAGGATACGAACTACGCCGACTACCGTCTTTATTCCGAAAAAGGCTTTACGCGGCAGGACTTGGACAAAATAGCCGCTGTCAGCGGCGTTGACAAAGCAACGCGCTATATGTCCGTCAATCTTGATATTAAGGGCGAAAAGAACAAGTCGCTGGCGCTTGACGTGAGCGAGGATTTTAACGTGTCCACCTTCATTGTTACGGACGGCGCGGAATATGACGAGAACGGCGACGGCTTTTGGCTAAGCGATAAATTTGCTGCGGCGAACGGATACAAGCTCGGCGATGATCTATCGCTTGCGTTTCAGGGCGTTGAGATCAGCGGCGAGATCGTCGGCCTGATCAAAGCAGGCGAGCATATGATCTGCGTTGCCGACAAAAACCAAATGATGCCCGATTACAGCACCTTTGGCTTCGCCTATATTTCTCCAAAAAAGCTGCGTTCGGTTTTAGAGGAGAAAATAAAAAGCGATTTCGCGGAAAAAGCAAATAAGCAGAATGTTCCCGAAGGACACATCGGCGACAGCCCGACAATGCCGGCGGTTACGGACGAAATGCTTGCCGAAGCGACCGACAAGGCGTTTGCGCAGGTGAATTTGATTTCCGACGCCAAAAAAGAAACGCTTGAAAAAGCCATCAACGAAAAGCTCGGCAGAACGATAATGGTAACGCCGAAGGACGACCACATTGTATATAAGGAATCGCAGGGCGAGGCTGAGGAAGGCAAGACAATGGGCTCGGTGCTTCCCGTGCTGTTCCTTGCGATAGCCATTCTCACGATGGTAACGACGATGCACCGCATCGCCACCAAGGAGAAAACGCAGATCGGCACCTTGAAAGCGCTTGGCTTCAAGAACCGGCGCATACTCAGGCACTACACCTCTTACGGCTTGTTTATCGGCTTGGCGGGAACACTGCTCGGCATTGCGCTCGGCTACTTCGTATGCAAGCTGATAATGAGCGAAAACGGTATGATGGGCACCTATTTTGATATGCCCGATTGGAGCGCGGCGATACCCGAATTTTGCTATCCTGTTTTGATAGGTACAGTGTTGCTGCTTACGCTGATAAGCTTTCTTTCCGTTAGGCAGCAGCTAAAGGGCACCGCCGCCGACGCGCTGCGACCGTACTCGCCGAAAAAGATGCGTAAAATATTCTTTGAGCGTTTCCGCTTTTGGGACAAGCTTCATTTCGGCACAAAGTGGAATATCCGCGACCTAAGCCGTCACAGGAGCCGTTCGGCAATGACCTTGTTCGGGATCGTCGGCTGTATGGTGCTGATGGCAGGAGGCTTGGGGATGCGCGACACAATGTCCGGATTTTTGGATTTGCTCGACCGTGATATTTCCAACTACACAACAAAGGTGAATTTGATCGACGACGCCGACTTTAAAAAATCACAGGCGCTTTGCCGGGAGCTTGACGGCGATTGGGAGAGCCTGAGCGGGATAAGCCTGGACGGCGAAACCGTTACGCTTGACGTCGTACACAATCCGCACGGTCTGCTGAATGTCATCGACGAGGACAACAACAGGCTTGAGCTGAGCGACGAGGGCGCGTATCTTTGCCTAAGATTAAAGGACAAGGCAAAAATCGGCGACGAGATAGAGTTTTCTCCCTACGGCTCCAAAGAAACCTATACCGTTAAGGTCGCAGGCTACAACCGCTCTGTGATGACCGAAAGCGTCACGATGAGCGAAAAGCTTGCTGACAGGCTGGGGCTTGATTACAGTATATCCTCTGTTTATACCGACAAAAAAACAGACGAGATAAAAAACAATGATTTGATTTCCGGCAAGCAGGACAAAGCGCAGCTTATGGAAACGTTCAACAGCTTTGTACAGATCATGGACAGTATGGTGATAATCCTTGTCGTCGCCGCAGTGATCCTCGGCGTGGTGGTCTTGTATAACCTCGGTATTATGAGCTATGTAGAGCGCTCGCGCGAGCTTGCCACGCTAAAGGTGCTCGGATTCAGAAACCGAACCATCGGAAAGCTGCTGATCTCGCAGAATATCTGGCTGACCGTCATCGGCGTCGTCATCGGTCTGCCTGCCGGCGTGGGCGTATTGCAGTGGCTGCTGACCGCTCTTGCCGGAGAATATGAGATGAAACTGATGTTGGGCGCGCTGACCTACAGCATTTCTATCCTGCTGACCTTCGGAGTGTCGCTTTTGGTAGGCTTGATGGTGGCAAGGAAAAACAAAAAAATCGATATGGTAGAAGCGCTCAAGGGAGCGGAATGAGGATGATTTTTAAATAAATTTTGGAGCTGAACAGGCAGAGATACGGCATTATTTTTTGGAAACCATTTTTGCAAAACAGTTGCTTATCTCACTTTTCGGGGAAATCTGCCCGTTGTTTTTACAAAATGACGTGATATAATAAAGCCAAGATAAGGAACCAAAGTTACTTAATCAAAGGAGCTGACATTATGGAAACTATCAAACTTAACAACGGGATCACTTGCCCGGTTATCGGGATCGGAACCTTTATGCTTGCGCCGAAGGACGCTCAAAACAGCGTGCGCGAAGCCCTGAAAATGGGCTACTCGCTGGTCGATACAGCGAACGCTTATGTCAACGAGCGCGCTGTCGGCAGAGGAGTCAGGGAAAGCGGTCTTTCAAGAAAAGACGTCTTTATTTCAACAAAGCTGTGGCCAATCGAATATGAGAACGAAAACGCGGTCGATGAAACGCTTGAACGTCTCGGCGTTGACTACGTTGATCTGCTTTATATCCATCAGCCGGCGGGCAACTGGGAGGCAGGCTACCGGCAGCTTGAAAAGGCGTATAAAGACGGCAAGGCGAAGTCGATAGGCATTTCGAACTTTGAGGGCAAATACATTGACGAATTGCAGCACAAATGGGAGATCGCGCCGCAGTTTATTCAAGTGGAAGCACACCCGTACTTCACGCAAAGGGAGCTGCGCGTCACGCTTGACAAATACGGAATCAAGCTGATGAGCTGGTATCCGCTCGGGCACGGCGACAAGAGCCTGATGTCAGAACCCGTCTTTGAAGCGCTCGGCAAAAAGTACGGCAAAACGCCTGCTCAGATCATTCTTCGCTGGCACACGCAAATGGGCTTTGTTGTGATCCCGGGCAGCAAAAATGTTGCGCATATCAAGGACAATCTCGACATCCTCGACTTCAAGCTGACCGAAAATGAGATGGCGGAGATCGCAAAGCTTGACAAGGGTATGCGATACTATCACCGCACCGACGAACAGCTGCGGCAGTTTGCGGCATGGCGTCCCGATTTTGAAAGAGCATAAACAAATCACAAGGCGTGACGGGATCTCCGCCGCGCCTGTTTTTGCAAGCACTTGAAAGTTAAGCCGCGGTTTGTTATTATGTAACTATAGTTACTTTGAGGAGGAATACCATGCGCCTGACAGGAAACGAAGATTTAAGGGTGATCAAAACTATTGAAGCCATAAAGAACGCGTTTGAAGCCTTGATTTGTGAGAAGGACTACGACAAGATCACCGTCAGGGAGCTTTGCGACCGCGCGAAGATCAACAAAAAGACCTTTTATCATTACTACGAAACGCTTGATTTTTTGCTTGCCGAAATGCAGGCGGAGCTGTCGGAGGGATATTTGGAGCGCATAAAGGAATACGTCCTCCCCGACGACCTTTCTACTTTTTAATAGCGCCGTAGGCGCGTCAAGATTGTATAAGACGGCAATTGCGCTTTTGCGCAATTG